>DASUKI010000261.1:0-2642 GCA_036278855.1 Pedococcus sp. | reverse complement strand
CGCTGTCCATCGCGCTGCGCGAGATCAACGACGACCTGGTCACCTCCGAGCCGATCGAGAGCTGACACCGCCGTGGCGCGGGTCGTCCTCGGTGTCAGCGGCGGCATCGCCGCCTACAAGGCGTGCAGCCTGCTGCGCCTGTTCACCGAGCACGGTCACGACGTGACCGTCGTGCCGACCGAGTCCGCGCTGCGCTTCGTGGGCGCCCCGACGTGGGCCGCCCTGTCCGGCAAGCCGGTGCACACCGACGTGTGGTCCGCCGTCGACGAGGTCCCGCACGTGCGCCTCGGGCAGTCCGCCGACCTGGTGGTCGTCGCCCCCGCCACCGCCGACCTGCTCGCGCGCGCCGCCGCCGGACTCGCCGACGACCTGCTCACCAACGTGCTGCTCACGGCCGCCTGCCCCGTGGTGGTGGCGCCCGCGATGCACACCGAGATGTGGGACCACCCGGCCACGCAGGCCAACGTCAGCACGCTCACCGAGCGCGGGGTGCACGTGATCCCGCCCGCGTCGGGCCGGCTGACCGGGGTGGACTCCGGTCCCGGTCGGCTCCCGGAGGCCGATGAGCTGTATGCCGTGTGCGAGCGGATGCTGGCCAGCGGCACCTCGGGCGTCCCTCCCCAGCGGCCTGTTGGTGCTCGAGCTTCCGAAATCCCGGGCATCACCGCACGGACCGAGGAGGGGCAGCCCCTCGCCGGACGCACCGTCGTGGTCTCCGCCGGAGGCACGCGCGAGCCGCTCGACCCGGTGCGCTACCTCGGCAACCGCAGCTCCGGGAAGCAGGGGTTCGCGCTGGCGCGGGTGGCCGCACGTCGCGGGGCCGAGGTGGTGCTCGTCGCCGCCAACACCGGTCTCGAGCCGCCAGCGGGCGTCAAGGTCGTCCCAGTCCAGACCGCCCTCGAGCTCCAGGACGCGGTCTCGAGCGCTGCTGCGAGCGCCGACGCGGTGGTCATGGCCGCGGCCGTTGCAGACTTCCGTCCGGCGCAGTACGCCGCCGCCAAGATCAAGAAGACCCACGACCCTGGCCAACCCGACGCGGCGCCCACCATCGAGCTGGTCCGCAATCCCGACGTCCTCGCCGGGCTGGTGCAGGCGCGGGGCGAGCAGGCCAGCCCCGTCATCGTCGGGTTCGCCGCGGAGACCGGGGACGAGCACGGCACCGTGCTCGACCACGGCCGGGCCAAGCTCGAGCGCAAGGGGTGCGACCTGCTGGTCGTCAACGAGGTCGGCGTCGACAAGGCGTTCGGTCGCGACGAGAACACCGTGCACATCCTCCGGCAGGGCTCGAGCCACGTCGTCGACGCGGGCCCGGCGTCCAAGGAGGAGGTCGCCGCCGCAGTCTGGGACGCCGTGCAGGAGATCCTCTAGCCCTCGTTACACTCTGCGGCGAACCCTGTCCTTCCCGGTGAGGAGCACCACTTGTCCGCACGCCTGTTCACGTCCGAGTCCGTCACCGAGGGACACCCGGACAAGATCTGCGACCAGATCTCCGACTCGATCCTGGACGCCATGCTCGACCAGGACCCGGGCAGCCGTGTGGCGGTGGAGACCATGGTCACCACCGGGCTGGTGCACGTGGCCGGTGAGGTCACCACCGAGGCCTACGTCGAGATCCCGCGCATCGTGCGCGACACCGTGCTCGGCATCGGCTACGACTCCTCGACCAAGGGCTTCGACGGCGCCTCCTGCGGGGTCGAGGTCTCGATCGGCCAGCAGAGCCCCGACATCGCCCAGGGCGTCGACACCGCCTACGAGAACCGTACGGGCGGCATCGACCCGCTCGACAAGCAGGGTGCCGGGGACCAGGGCCTGATGTTCGGGTATGCCTGCGACGACACTGCGGAGTTCATGCCGCTGCCGATCTTCCTGGCCCACCGCCTCGCGGAGCGGCTGACGGTCGTGCGCAAGAGCGGCGAGGTCCCCTACCTCCGCCCGGACGGCAAGACCCAGGTCACCATCGGCTACGACGGTGACAAGGCCGTCAGCCTGGACACGGTGGTGCTGTCCACGCAGCACGCCTCGGACGTCTCGCTCGACGACCTGCTCACCCCCGACATCGAGCAGCACGTGATCAAGCCGGTGCTCGCCCAGCTCGCCGACGAGGGCACCGAGCTCGACACCTCTTCCTACCGTTCGCTGATCAACCCCACCGGCCGCTTCGAGATCGGTGGCCCTATGGGTGACGCCGGCCTCACCGGCCGCAAGATCATCGTCGACACCTACGGCGGCATGGCCCGCCACGGTGGTGGCGCGTTCTCGGGCAAGGACCCGTCGAAGGTGGACCGCTCGGCCGCCTACGCGATGCGCTGGGTCGCGAAGAACGTCGTGGCGGCCGGGCTGGCCCGTCGCTGCGAGGTCCAGGTCGCGTACGCCATCGGGAAGGCCCAGCCGGTCGGCCTCTACGTCGAGACCTTCGGCACCGAGACCGAGCCGGTCGACAAGATCCAGTCCGGGATCACCTCGGTGTTCGACCTGCGACCGGCCGCGCTCGTCCACGACCTCGACCTGCTGCGCCCGATCTACAAGGCCACCGCCGCCTACGGCCACTTCGGCCGCACCGCCGCCGAGGGCGTGAAGGATGCGTTCACGTGGGAGCGCACCGACCGCGTCGAGCAGCTCCAGAAGGCCGTCAAGGGCTGAGC
>DASUKI010000260.1:0-22894 GCA_036278855.1 Pedococcus sp. | reverse complement strand
TCCAGCGGTGAGTGCAGGACTGCCAGCTGTCCCAACAGGTTCCGCGCAGCACCCACTGCCTGGGTGCGGTGGCCGCACACCCCGAGCACACCGACCTCGGCCAACGGCACCGTGCACGGGACGTCGGCCAGCGGTGGGTGCTCAGGACTGTCGTCGACCTGTGGCCGGATGACCCGGACTGCGGCGGGCGCCGTGCAGGTCCCGAGCGACACGACCAGGGCGTCGTCGTCAGCGCTGCGACGTTCCCACAGGCGGGCGGTGGGTCCGGTGGCGATCGCGAGCACCTCGGCCGGGTCGGGCTGGGCATGCAGGCGCGAACGGCGCTCGGCGGCGCACGCCGCCTCGACGCGAGCCAGGGCGGCACCGTGCGAGCGCGCGTGCTCAGCCAGCCGCGCGGCATACTCACGTCGGCTGCCCAGGCGGTCACCCACCGCGGTGCCGGCCAGCAGGAGGGGGCTCATCAGCGCGAAGGCCAGCATGGTGGGGCCGAGGAACGCCGCCAGCACGGCCGCCACCGGGATGGGCACCGCCATCGCCACCCACGGGATGCGTGCCCGGTGCGGCGGCTCCGGTGGGGCGGGGAGTGCGATCGCCGGCGGGGCGGTGGTGGTGGCGGCGCGCGGACGGCGGTTCACCGCCCGCGTCCCGTCGGGGCGGGCCGTCGAGGCGGCAGGCACCGCGCCCGTCGCGCGCAGCTCGAGGCGCGTGTCACCCAGGGCGACGACCGTGCCCGAGGTGAGCGGGACGGGTTCGACGCCCACCTGCCGGTGGCCCAGCCGGATGCCGTTGGTTGACCCGAGGTCGGCGATGCGTATGCCGTCCGGTCCGGTCTCGACCGCGGCGTGCAGCCGCGACAGGCGTGCGTCCTCGAGCTGCACCACCGCCCTACCGGAGCGACCCAGGGTGAGGCGCCCGGCCGGCAGGGGCACGCGCCTGCCGGCGTCGGGACCGTGCGTCACCGCGAGTACGAGCGGGGTGCCGTCCCTCGTGGCGGCGGGGGAGTCGGGTTCGGTCCCTGGCCGGCGGTCGATGATTGTCAGCGCGGCGCCGTCCACGAGTGGGGCCAGCCCGACGACGGCGTCGGGGCGGACAGCAGTCTGGCGCGACCGGAGCGCGACGCAGGGCACCCCGAGGTGCTTCGCCAGGGCGTCGACGAGGTCGCGCGCGGCGGCTCCGGGGATCGCGTCGACCTCCACCTCGTGCAGCGCAGGTGCGGGTGCGGGAGGGCGGTCACCCGTCGGTGCGGGAACGGCCACGGTCAGGCGCAGTCGCATGCTTCGAGGCTAGGTAGGGCGCGGCAGGCGGCAGCCGCGTTATCCACACCTGTGGACGGCGATGGGCGGGTCCCGCCAAATCGTCCTAGTATGCGGCGCACGTCCGGAATGAGATGACTGTGTGCCGCTGCTGCGGCGGCTGGGGGGAGGGTGCCGTGGACGCCGTCGGGACCATCGAGACCGAGGTTCGTGAGCTGATCCGGCGCTCGGGCCTCGACCCCGCCCGGGACAACCGCGAGCTCGACCGGCTGGTGCGCGACGCAGTCACCGACTACGACGAGCGGTCGCTGCACGGCGGCCTGCCCAGCCTGCCCAACGTCGAGGACGCCGTGAAGTCGGTCATCGACGCGGTGGCGGGGTTCGGTCCGTTGCAGCGGTACTTCGACGACCCGCAGATCGAGGAGATCTGGATCAACGAGCCGTCCAAGGTGTTCGTGGCCCGCGGTGGCGTCGCGGAGCTGACCACGACGATCCTCACCGCCGACGAGGTGCGCGACCTGGTCGAGCGCATGCTCAAGACCAGTGGGCGACGGGTCGACCTGTCCTCGCCGTTCGTCGACGCGGTGCTGCCCGACGGATCCCGGCTGCACGTCGTCATCCCGGACATCACCCGCACCCACTGGAACATCAACATCAGGAAGTTCGTGGTCCGCGCGTCCCACCTCGACGACCTCGTCGGGCTCGGGACGCTGACCAGGCAGGCGGCGACCTTCCTCAGCGCGGCGGTCGCTGCCGGGCTCAACATCCTGGTCGCGGGCGGGACGCAGGCCGGCAAGACCACGCTCCTGAACTGCCTCAGCGCCGCGATCCCGCCCCGCGAGCGCGTGGTGACCTGCGAGGAGGTCTTCGAGCTCAAGATCCCGCTGCGCGACGTGGCGTCGATGCAGTGCCGCCAGCCCAGCCTCGAGGGCACAGGCGAGGTGCCGCTGCGCCGGCTGGTCAAGGAGGCGTTGCGGATGCGACCGTCGCGCATCATCGTCGGCGAGGTCCGGCAGGCCGAGAGCCTCGACCTGCTCATCGCGCTCAACTCCGGGCTTCCGGGCATGTGCACCGTGCACGCCAACAGCGCGCGAGAGGCGATCGTCAAGATGTGCACGCTGCCGCTGCTGGCCGGGGAGAACGTCGGCAGCCGGTTCGTGGTGCCGACCGTCGCGAGCTCGGTCGACCTGGTCGTGCACTGCGCCCTCGAGCACGACGGAGTGCGCAGGGTCCGCGAGATCGCCGCCGTCCCGGGCCGGGTCGAGGGCGACGTCATCGAGGTTGCCGACCTGTTCGTCCAGCGGGACGGCGTGCTGCGACGGGCCGACGGCTTCCCTCCGCACCCGGAGCGGTTCCGTCGCGCCGGCTACGACGTCGCGGCCCTGCTGGCCCAGGAGTAGCCGTGGTCGGAATCCTGCTCGGTCTCCTGCTGGGGTGCGGCGTGTTCTGCATCTGGTGGTCCGCCTGGGTGCCCGGGCCCCGGCGAGAGGGAGCCCGGCGCACGACCCTGACGGACCGGTTGCGCGACGAGCTCGTCCAGGCCGGCTACGAGTCCACCGGTCCGCGAGTGCTGCTGAGCGCGTGCGTCATCGGCCTGGTGCTCGTGACGCTGCTGGTCTACGCCACGACGCAGGTGCTGCCGGTGGCGCTGTGCTTCGGCGCGATGGCGGGCTATGCGCCGCTCGCGCTGGTGCGGGTGCGAGCCAGACGGCGTCGGGCCAGCCTTCGGGACCTGTGGCCCGATGCCGTCGACAACATCGCCTCCGGCGTGCGAGCTGGTCTGGCCCTTCCCGAGGCGCTGGCTCAGCTCGGACGGCGCGGTCCCGAGGAGCTGCGTCCGGCGTTCCGCGAGTTTGCCGAGGACTACCGCGCGACGGGCCGCTTCCACGACAGCCTCGACCGGCTCAAGTCCCGGCTGAGCGACCCGGTGGGGGACCGGCTCGTCGAGTCGTTGCGCATCGCCCGAGAGGTGGGCGGTAGCGACCTCGGCCGCCTGCTGCGGACACTCTCCGCGTTCCTGCGCGAGGACGGCCGCACGCGCGCCGAGCTCGAGACCCGACAGGGCTGGACCGTCAACGCCGCACGGCTGGCCGTCGCGGCGCCGTGGATCGTCCTCGCCATGCTGTCGACGCGCCCCGAGTCGATCCAGGCCTACCGCACGGGCACCGGCGTCATGGTCCTGCTGTTCGGGGCCGGCGTCTCGCTGGCCGCCTACCGGATCATGGTGCGGCTCGGCCGGCTCCCCGAGGACGAGCGGGTGCTGAGGTGAGTATCGAGCTGGTGACGGGCCGGATGGGACAGGTCGCGGCCGTGGACCTCGGGAGGGCTCCGGTTTCCCTCGCAGGCGCAGCGCTCGGCCTCGCGGCCGGCCTGGGGCTGCTGCTCGTGTGGGCCGGTCTGCCGCGCAACCGCAGGGCGACCCTCAGCGACCGGGTGCACCCCTACCTCCGCGACGCGCCCCGGCCCTCGCGCCTGCTGGAGGCCCGAGCCACCGGTGTGCCCACCGTCTTCGGCGTGCTTGCCCGGCCTGTCGTGTCCGACCTGGGCGCGCGGATCGAGCGGGTGCTCGGTGGCGCCGCCTCGGTGCGACGACGACTCCTGCGGGCCGGCAAGGCACCGGACGTCGAGCGGTTCCGTGCCGAGCAGGTCCTGTGGGGAGCAGTCGGCACGGTCGTCGGCCTCGTGGTCGGCGTGCTGATGTGGCTCGGCCGTGGCGGCTCGGTCCTGCCCGCCGTCGTCATCACGCTCGTCGGCGCCGGGATGGGCGTCGTCGCGCGCGACCAGTGGCTCAGCCGTGAGGCGAACACCCGGGAGCAGCGCATGCTGGCGGAGTTCCCCACCGTGGCCGAGCTGCTGGCCCTTGCCGTGGGGGCTGGCGAGGGCGCGGTGGGAGCGCTCGAGCGGGTCTGCAGGCTCTCCCGGGGCGAGCTCGCCACCGAGCTCGGCCGCTGCCTCGCCGACGCACGCGCCGGTGCCAACCTGCAGACCGCCCTCCAAGGGCTGGCAGACCGCACCGGCCTGGTCAGCCTGGCCAGGTTCGTCGACGGCATGGTCATCGCCGTCGAGCGGGGAACACCGCTCGCCGAGGTCCTCCGCGCCCAGGCCCAGGACGTCCGGGAGGAGGGCCGGCGGGCGGTGATGGAGGCCGGAGGCAAGAAGGAGATCGCCATGATGGTCCCGGTCGTCTTCTTGGTCCTGCCGATCACCGTCCTGTTCGCGATCTTCCCCGGCTTCGCCTTCCTGCAGTTCTCCATGTGACAGCGGCACCGACGAGAGGAAACCCGATGACGACACGACTGCTGAGGACGACCGTCCGTGCGCAGCACGCGATGGTGGCCCGGCTGGAGCGAGCCGAGCGGGGGGACGTCCCGGGCTGGGTGATGATCACCCTGATGACGGCCGGGCTGGTGGCCATCCTGTGGGGTGTCGCGCAGGACCAGCTCACCGCGATGTTCCAGCGCGCCATGGACCGGGTCAACGGGGGCTGAGGCTTGGCGCTGACCGCACCGGGACGCGAGCGACGCATACGGCCCATGCGGCGCGAGCGTGGCTCTGCCGTCGCCGACTTCGCCATGGTGTCGGCGCTGGTGTCCCTGCTGTTCGTCGCCGTCATCCAGCTCGGCATCGCCCTCCATGTCCGCAACACCCTGGTCTCCTGCGCCTCCGAGGGTGCCCGCCTGGGCGCGCGCGAGGGCTCCGCGCCCGGGGATGGTGCAGCACGCACCCGGGCGCTCATCAGTGCCTCGCTGTCCCCGGCCTTCGCGCGCCACGTCTCGGCGAGCGTCGTCGACGCCGGAGGGGTCCGGGTGGTCTCGGTGCGGGTGGTGGCGCCACTTCCGGTCCTCGGGCCGCTGGGACCCGACCGCGCGCTCGACGTCGTCGGTCGCGCGTTCCTGGAGAGCCAGTGACCCTCAGCGTGCGCCGGCTGCTGGCCCGTGGCGGCCGGGGGCGCCGTGAGGGCGGCAGCGCCCTCGTCGAGTTCGTGTTCCTCGGCGTCCTGGTCCTCGTCCCCCTCGTCTACCTCGTGATGATGTTGGCGAGGCTCCAAGCCGGTGCGTATGCCGCGTCGGCGGCTTCCCGCGAAGCCGGCCGGGCGTTCGTGACCGCCACCGCACCCGGAGCGGCGGCTGGCCGCGCGGAGGCCGCCGCACGAATCGCCTTCGAGGACCAAGGGTTTCGGCGCGGTGAGGCCCGGTTGACAATGTCCTGTGACGGCACACCGTGCCTGCGGCCAGAGGGCCGGATCGAGGTGGTCGCCACCGTGACGGTGCCACTCCCGCTCGTGCCGTCGTTCGCCCGTGGGGTGGTGCCCCTCGAGGTCCCGGTGACTGCCAGGCACCTCGCCGTGGTCGACCGGTTCCGGGGCTCCCCATGAGCGGGCTCCGGGCACGGCTCCGGGCCCGCGGCGCCGAGCGCGGGCAGGTGACCCTGCTGATCCTCGGCTTCGCGGTCGTCGCCATGCTGCTCGTCATGGGCACCGTCGTGGTCACCTCGGCGCAGCTGCAGCGGATGCGGCTGCTCGACGCCGCCGACGGCGCTGCCCTCGATGCAGCCGACTCGCTCGACGTCGCTGCCTACGACCGGGGGCTGGCCGACGCCGTGGCCGTCAACGACAAGACCGTCGCCACCACCGCCCAGCGCTACCTCGCGAGCCGGCCCAAGCCACCGGGGATGCTCGACTGGGCGGTGGCACCAGGCACCGGGACCCCCGACGGTGAGACCGCCGTGGTGCGGCTGGTCGGGCGCGCCGACGTGCCGGTCGTCGGGGGCCTCTTCCGGGGTCTCGGCGGCTCGCTCACCATCACCGTCGAGTCCCGGGCCCGCGCCGGCCTTCAGTGACCGACGGCGTCGGGCGCGTCCTGCGACATCCGGAAGTCCAGCCGCTGCGGCACGGGCTCGGCGGGTCGCAGCGCCTGCCACAGGTCCGCGGTCGAGTCGTCGCCCTCGGCGAGGTCGGGCACCTCCAGGTCGTCCAGCACCTCCAGCGCCTCGTCCGTGCGACCGGTCGCCGCGAGTGCCTGCGCGACGAGCAGGCGCGTGCGACCGTGCGTGCGGATCGGCTCCGGCAGCCCGTTGGCCAGGGTGAGCAGCTCCTCGTCGCGGCCCGCTGCGTGCAGCCGCACCAGCCGTTCGGTCGCGAGCCGTCGGTCGGCGCGGTCGAGCCCGGTGGCCTGGGCGAAGAGCTGGTCGGCGTCGGCGTCCTTGCCTGCGAGGAGGGCGAGCCCGCGCAGCGCCGTCGCCGTGGGCGTGTGCTCGATGCTCTTGAGGTATGCCGCGTGGGCACCTTCGCGCTCGCCGCGGACGTGGTGACCGACCGCCACCGCGAGGTGCACCCACCAGCCGGCGCCAGGCATGGCCGCGGTCCCGTCCCACGTCGCGCGCCACCGGTCCGAGACCGGCGGGATCGTCGGGTGGTCCGCCGCGATGGCGTCCAGGGTCACCACGTCGCGTCCCTCGGCGAACCGGCGCAGTGGTGCGCTTTCATCGTCGACGGGAGGAAACGGCATACCTGCTGGTGCGGCCTGGCCGCGCAGCGCGAGCTCCGCCGCGCCCCACCCGCTCGCCACCCACGCCAGCTCACCCGGGTCGAGGTCGGCGACCTCGGACAGCCAGTGGGCGTGCCGCGCCTCCAACCAGTCCGGCGACGCGGTCTCGTGCACCGCCCGCGCGGCGGCCTCGGAGGCAGCGGTGTAGTCGCCGGCCACCACCTCGGGTGCGAGCTCCAGCGCGGTGAAGCACTCGGTCCACGACCTGCTGGCGTGCCCGTCGAGGAGGTCGTGCTCGAGCTGGGTCGGACAGACGCCCGCCTGGATCTCGGCGTACCGGGTGTCCGGGGTGCCGAGCCACTCCTGCCAGCGACGGCCGCCGGGGCCGGTGCCCCACAGGAACAGCTTGCGGCCGGTGAGGGCGTCGGTGGAGGTCTGCGCCACGCCGCGCCCGTCCGGCTCGACGGCGCACACGATCCGCCCGCGCCGCTCGGCCACCTCGTAGAAGTAGTCCGCGGCGTAGGCGGAGGCCGACGGGCGGCTGACGTCCACGTCGGCGCTGTCGGGATGGGGCACCGCGACGCGGTCCAGCAGCCCGGAGTAGTCGGTGCGCCAGGCGTGCGTGGCCGGCACGAGCACGCGCGTGCCGTCGGTCTCGGGCACCGCGATGTTGGTCCAGTAGTAGAGCGGCTTGGGCTCCGGGTCGGGGTTGACCACGCGGGTCGAGGCCAGCAGGCGGGCCCCGTCCAGCCACAGGTCCACCTGCAGGACCAGGTCGCGGGTGCGCTCCCACTCCCACAGCCGGAGCACCGGCCCGTCCGGTCCGGCGACGACCGCCGCGTGCACGGGGCGCGTCGACATCGTGGTGTGCCCCGTCGACCCGAGGTTCCACTCGATGCCGCCGGCGAACCAGGCGTCGGTGAGCCCGAAGTTGGCGAACCGCAGCCGCGGGTTCACGAAGAGGAGCTCACGGGCCCGCGTGTGGTCCACCAGGGACCAGACCCGCCCCCCTAGGGTGGGCAGGACGGTCGCCGTCACCTCGCCGTTCGACAGCTCGAGCGCCGGCAGGTCCAGCTGGTGGTCGACACGGTCGTAGTCGCTGAACAGGGCGTACGGCAGCGGAGAGGGCAGCCGTCCGCGCTCGACGCGCTCGCGCATCGAGGGTGGTGCCTGCTCGCTCAACCTGGCCAACGGCCGGGGACGCACGGGCCCCAGGGACGGCAGCTGGCCCTGCGGACCGAGGCGCGATCCACGCACCGAGAGGGTGCGCGGGGTGACGCGCGTCGGCTCGTTCATAACGACACGGTGATTGATTGTGATTGGGTGTGTCAACATCGTTGACAGACTCGATCACGGCCGCCAGAGTGTGGGGATGATCGCAGCGGCGGCCTCAGGCGGCCCGGACACGAAGGTGGGAAATCGATGAATCCTCGTGGTGAGAAGGTCGACCGTCGGACGGTCCTGCGGGTCGCGTTCGCGGCTGGCCTGGCAATTCCCGCGGCCGGCACGCTCGCGTCCTGCGCGACTGGCGGCGGGGGCGGTTCGAGCTCCAGCTCGAGCTCGGCAGGTGGGACCAAGAGCGACAAGAACCCGTTCGGCATGGCCGACAAGTCGAGCGTCGAGGCCGTGATCTTCAACGGCGGCTACGGCTTCGACTACGTCACGTTCGCGGCGAAGCTGGTCGAGACGAACCACTCGGGGTCCAAGGTCACGGTCAAGCCGTCGACCCAGATCGCCCAGGAGCTGCAGCCGCGCTTCGTCGGTGGCAACCCGCCGGACCTCATCGACAACTCTGGCGCCAACGCGATCGGCCTCAACACCATCAAGGACCAGCTCGAGGACCTCTCCGACGTCTTCGAGGCCAACAACCTCGAGGGCACCAAGATCGCCGACACGGTCTACCCCGGGGTGAAGGCGCCCGGAACCCTCGACGGCAAGTTCGTCGCACTCAACTACGTGCAGACCGTCTACGCGCTCTGGTACTCCGCGAGCCTGTTCGAGGAGAACGGCTGGACGCCGCCCAAGACGTGGGACGAGGCGATCGACCTCGGCGCAAAGGCCAAGGCCAAGAACAAGTTCCTCATGCTGTGGGGCAAGGAGGCGGCGACCTACTACCAGACCACCGCGATCGCCTCGGCGATCAAGGAGGGCGGCGACGAGGTCCGGCTCGCCCTGGAGAACCTCAAGCCGAAGTGCTGGTCGCTGCCCGCCGTCCAGGGCGTCTTCAAGGCGCTCGAGACGATCATCAAGCAGGGCTACATGAAGCCCGGCGGCGGCGGTACGCAGTTCACCGCGGCGCAGGCCCAGTGGAGCAACGACCAGGCCGCCCTGCTCTACCCCTCGGGCTCCTGGATCGAGAACGAGATGAAGAAGCAGACCAAGGACGGCTTCAAGATGACCGGCGTGCCGGAGCTGACCTTGACCAGCGGGTCGAAGCTGCCCTACACCGCGCTGCACTCCGCGGCTGGTGAGCCGTTCATCGTGCCGAGCAAGGCCAAGAACGCCGCCGGTGGCAAGGAGATCCTGCGGACCATGTTGTCCAAGGAGGCTGCGACCAACTTCGCCAAGACCCGGCTGTCGCCGACCATCGTCAAGGACACCGTCCCCGCGGACGGCTTCGGCTCCACGGCGCTGCAGTCCCAGGGCAAGATGCTCGGCGACGCCGGCACGGACGTCTTCACCTGGAACTTCGTCGACGTCTACGGCATGAACCAGGACCAGCTGGTCCCGTGGAACGCGTTCCTCGCGGGGCAGATCGACGCCGCCGGGCTCACCACCCAGCTCCAGAAGATCACCGACAAGGTGGCGAACGACTCCTCTGTCAAGAAGGTCACGGTCAGCTGACCTCGGGCGCGCCCGGCCAGCCACCGGTGCTGGCCGGGCGCCTCCGCCGTGACGCACACTGGAAGCACCCCGCGAGCCGAACTGAGAGAGCCGCATGACCGTCGTCGCCCCGCCTCCCACAGTCACCACCACGCAATCGCGGCACCGACCACGGATGCGGGGCTCCCGGCGAGTCTTCGTCCTCATCACGCTGGGCGTGCCGTTCGCGTTCTACGCGCTGTTCGTGCTGTGGCCGTTCGTCCAGGCGTTCATCTACTCGCTCACCAACTGGAGCGGGTTCTCCCCGGAGTTCGACTTCGTGGGCCTGCACAACTACGTGGCGCTGTTCCAGGACGACATCTTCATGAAGGCGCTGCGCAACAACCTGCTGTTGGCCGTGGTGGTGCCCCTGGTCACGATCGTGCTCTCGCTCGCGTTGGCGACCATGGTCACCGTCGGCGGCTCGAGCACCGGTTCCGTCCGCGGCCTGGGCCACTCGTCCTTCTACCGGGTCGTCTCCTTCTTTCCCTACACCATCCCGGCGATCGTGATCGGCCTGCTGTGGAGCCAGATGTTCGACCCGTCGAACGGCTTGGTCAACGGCCTGCTGACCAAGGTCGGCCTGAGCGGCTTCACGTCCTTCGCCTGGCTGGGTGAGCCCTCCACGGCGATGCCCGTCTCGATGTTCGTCATCATCTGGGGCTTCGTCGGCTTCTACATGGTGCTGTTCATCGCGGCCATCAAGGGCATCCCGGCCGAGCTCTACGACGCTGCCCGCGTCGACGGCGCCGGCCGGCTCCGGATGACCACCATGGTCACCCTGCCGATGGTGCGCGACACCATCCAGACCGCCTACATCTACCTCGGCATCCTCGCCCTCGACGCCTTCGTCTACATGGCCGCCCTCAACCCCAGCGGCGGCCCCCAGAACACCACGCTCGTGATGTCGCAGGACCTGTTCAACACCGCGTTCAAGAAGGGCCAGTTCGGCCTGGCCAGCGCGATGGGCGTGGTGCTGGCCCTCGTGACGCTGCTGTTCGCAGCGGTCGTGCTGCTCGTCAACCGGTTGTCCGGTGGGAAGGACAACCGATGACCGCCACCACGGCGACCCGGTCGCGAGCCGAGTCCGCCCCGGTCCAGGGCGCCAGCCCCAAGTCCCGCAGCGACCGCTCGGTGACCGCCGTGTCCCACGTCGTGCTGGCGGTCTGGGCGGTCATCGTCATCCTGCCCCTGGTCTGGGTCTTCCTGTCCTCGTTCAAGACGACCAGCCAGATCTTCGCCTCGCCGCTGAGCCTGCCGACCAAGCTGCAGTGGGACAACTACGCCTCGGCCTGGACCGACTCCCACCTCGGCCTCTACCTGCTCAACTCGGTGCTCGTCGTCACCTCCGCGCTCGTGGTCGTGATGATCCTCGGTGCGGCTGCCGCTTACAGCCTGGCCAGGTACCCGTTCCCGGGCAGCGGCATCCTCTACTACCTCATCCTCGCCGGCCTGACCTTCCCGATCTTCCTGGCGGTCGTGCCGCTGTTCTTCGTCCTCAAGAACTTCGGGCTGCTCAATACGTTGCCGGGCCTGTCGGCCACCTACGTCGCCTTCGCCTTCCCGTTCACCGTGTTCTTCCTCTACCCGTTCTTCCGCTCGCTGCCGCAGGAGATCGCCGAGGCCGCCGAGCTCGACGGTGCGGGGGAGTGGCGCACCTTCTGGCAGGTGATGCTGCCGATGGCGCGGCCGGGCATGGTGGCCGTGGCCATCTTCAACTTCCTCGGCCTGTGGAACCAGTTCCTGCTCCCCATCGCCCTGAACACCGACGAGAGCAAGTACGTCCTGTCCCAGGGCATGGCCCGCTTCGCGTCCCAGGCCGGCTACGCCGTGAACTTCGGTGCACTGTTCGCCGGCGTGGTCATCACGGTCGTGCCGGTCCTCATCGTCTACATGGTCTTCCAGCGCCAGCTCCAGGGGTCGCTGTCGCAGGGCACGCTCAAGTGAGCTGAGGTATGCCGCGTGGCGGGCTGGGTGCCCACCACGCCTTGGTTGCACGGCGGCTCGCCGCGCCGCGCAAACCGGCCACGCGGCATACCGTCGGTGTGGTGGGGGCCACCCGCCCGGGCGGGTTCGCAGCGTGCGGGCCGCACTAGAGTGGGGCCAAAGGCAACCCCCGACGGCGCTGGAGGCTTTCTCACCATGACAACTCAGCCTGACCGACCGGTATCGGTGATCGTGGCCGGGGCCCGCACCCCCATGGGCCGGCTGCTCGGCTCGCTCAAGGACTTCTCGGGTGCCGACCTCGGTGGCTTCGCCATCAAGGGCGCCCTGGACAAGGCGGGTGTGTCGCCCGACCAGGTCGACTACGTGATCATGGGCCAGGTGCTGCAGGCCGGCGCGGGGCAGATCCCGGCCCGCCAGGCCGCCGCCAAGGCCGGCATCCCGATGACCGTCCCCGCCATCACGATCAACAAGGTCTGCCTGTCGGGGCTCGACGCCATCGCGCTGGCCGACCAGCTGATCCGCGTCGGCGAGTTCGAGGTCGTGGTGGCCGGCGGCCAGGAGTCGATGACCAACGCGCCGCACTTCCTCGAGAAGTCGCGCGAGGGCTACAAGTACGGCGACGTCACGATGCGCGACCACATGGCCTACGACGGGTTGTGGGACGCCTTCACCGACCAGGCGATGGGCGCGCTCACCGAGCAGGCCAATGCCGGCGAGCAGGCGTTCACCCGTGAGCAGCAGGACGAGTTCTCCGCGCGCAGCCACCAGCTCGCCGCCAGGGCCTGGAAGGACGGGCTGTTCGACGACGAGGTGGTCGCCGTCTCGATCCCGCAGCGCAAGGGCGACCCCATCGAGTTCAAGGCCGACGAGGGCATCCGGTCCGACACCACGACGGAGACGCTGGCCAAGCTTCGTCCGGCGTTCAGCAAGGACGGCACCATCACCGCGGGCTCCGCCAGCCAGATCTCCGACGGGGCCGCCGCGGTCGTCGTGATGAGCAAGGCCAGGGCGCAGGAGCTCGGCCTGTCCTGGATTGCCGAGATCGGCGCGCACGGCGTCGTCGCCGGCCCCGACTCGACGCTGCAGCAGCAGCCCGCACGGGCCATCGTCAAGGCCTGCGAGCGCGAGGGGATCACCGCCGCCGACCTCGACCTGGTCGAGATCAACGAGGCGTTCGCCGCCGTCGGGCTGGCCTCCGCCAAGGAGCTCGGCATCGACCTCGACAAGGTCAACGTCAACGGCGGCGCCATCGCGCTCGGCCATCCGATAGGCATGTCCGGCGCCCGGCTCGCCCTGCACCTCGCGCTCGAGTTGGGCCGCCGTGGTGGCGGCGTCGGCGCGGCCGCCCTGTGCGGCGGCGGCGGCCAGGGTGATGCGCTGATCGTCCGCGTGCCCAAGACCGACGCGCAGGCCTGACCGCTTGGCGCCCCGCACCGTCGACGTCCCTGCCCTGGTCGACTCGGCCAGGGCAGGCTCACCTCGCGCCGTCGCCCGGCTGATCTCGCTCGTCGAGGACGCCCACCCGGCGCTGCGTGAGGTGATGGCGGCGCTCGCCCCCCTCGCGGGCAACGCCCACGTCATCGGGGTCACCGGCAGCCCCGGCGTCGGCAAGTCCACGTCCACGAATGCCCTCGTGGCGGCCTACCGTGCGCAGGGCAAGCGAGTCGGAGTGCTGGCCGTCGACCCGTCCTCGCCGTTCTCCGGAGGGGCGCTGCTGGGTGACCGGGTCCGGATGCAGGACCACGCGCTCGACCCCGAGGTCTACATCCGCTCGATGGCCAGCCGCGGCCACCTCGGCGGGCTGTCCTGGACGACGCCGCAGGCGCTGCGGGTGCTCGACGCGGCCGGGTGCGACCTCGTCCTCGTGGAGACGGTCGGGGTCGGCCAGTCCGAGGTGGAGGTCGCGGGCCTGGCCGACACGACGATCGTGCTGCTCGCCCCCGGCATGGGGGACGGCATCCAGGCCGCCAAGGCCGGCATCCTCGAGGTCGGTGACGTGTTCGTGGTCAACAAGGCCGATCGCGAGGGTGCCGACGCCACGGTGCGCGACATCCGGCACATGATCAGCCTCGGGGACCGCACCGAGCCCGGCCTGTGGCGCCCGCCGGTCGTGAAAACCGTTGCAGCCCAGGGGCAGGGGATCGACGAGGTGCTGGAGGCGATCGACAAGCACACGGCGTGGATGGAGCGCACCGGCACGCTGCGCCAGCGGCGCGTGCGCCGCGCCGGCGACGAGATCGAGTCGATCGCGCTGCAGCAGCTGCGTGCCAAGATGGGCGACCTGCGGCAGGGCCAGGGCGTGGATGAGCTCGCCGCGCAGGTGGTGGACGGGGCCAGCGACCCGTATGCCGCCGCCGACCAGGTGGTGGCCGCGCTCGGCTGACTGCCGCCGAACTTTGGGCCAAAGTTCGCGGGTGCGTGGAAGGTTCTGGGCACTGGCGAACTTTGGGCCAAAGTTCACGGGACGGCCGCCCGCACTAGGGTGATCGTCGGCACTCTCGCAACCCCGAAGGAGCCTCGTGGACCCCCAGGTGATCGGCGGACGCTACGAGGTGGTGCGGGCCGTCGGGCGCGGTGGCATGGGCACCGTGTGGCTGTGCCGCGACACCGTCCTGGACCGTGAGGTCGCTGTCAAGCAGATCGGCGCGCTGCCGGGTGAGCCCGCCGCCGCCGCGCGGGCCATGCGCGAGGCCCGGATCGCCGCGTCGCTCAACCACCCCAACGCGGTCGGCGTCTACGACATCCTCGACGAGGACGACTCGCACTGGCTCGTCATGGAGTACGTCGAGAACCAGACGCTCGCCGAGGCGGCCCGGCAGGCCGAGGGCCTGCCGCCGCAGCGCGTCGCGGCGATCGGGGCCGCTGTCGCAGGTGCGCTGGCGAGGGCGCACGAGCGGGGCGTCGTGCACCGCGACGTCAAGCCGGGCAACATCCTGCTCTCGCGCGGTGGCGTCCCCAAGATCGGCGACTTCGGCATCGCCCGCGCCCACGCCGACGACCAGCTGACCCAGACCGGGTTCATGACCGGCACCCCGAGCTACCTCGCGCCCGAGCTGGCCCGTGGTGGCAACCCGACCTCCGCTTCGGACGTGTGGGCGCTCGGAGCCACGCTCTACTACGCCGTCGAAGGACAGGGCGCCTACGAGGCGCAGCCCAACCCCCTGGCCACCCTGCAGAACATTGCCGCCGGGCACGCCCGGCCGATGGCGAAGGCCGGACCCCTCGCCGGTGCCATCCGGGCGATGATGGACCCCGACCCGCACCGACGCTGGGACATGGCGACCGCTGCCCGGCGGCTCGACGGGATCGCCCACGGAGACACGACGCTGGCGCTCCCTGCGGGAGCTGCGCTCACCGCCGATCCGGCCGCCACCGAAGTCATCCCGGAAGCACTCTCGCGCACCCAACGACTCGAGCCAGCAGTAGGCGCACCGGCCGCGGCTGCCGGCCCCGCGGCATACCCACCGCAGTCTCCTCGCGACCCGCAACGGCGACGCACCAGTCCATGGGTGCCGATCGTCATCATCGTGCTCATCGCGGCACTTGCCGCCCTCGGCTATGCGCTCTACCGCGCGAACTCCGCCCGGACACCGGGACCGTCGACCACCAGCTCCACGACCTCCCCGCCCAGCACCGCGTCCACACGACCCTCGTCCTCCTCGTCGACCTCCTCGAGCAGCACCACCTCGAGGACCATGACCACGACCACCACGACGACGACCGGGTCATCGCCGCAGGACGCGCGCAGCATGGAGCGCTTCGTGCAGGGCTACTACCGCGACGTGACCAACGACAAGAAGCGGGACGACACCTGGTCGCAGCTGACCCCTGCGATGCAGGACAAGTCCGGCGGCCGTGAGGCGTACGACCAGTTCTGGAGCCAGTTCAGGTCGGTCGACACCGACCACGCCAAGGCGGACCCGCAGGCCGGCACGGTCACGGTCGACCTGAAGTTCAAGCGCGACGGGGGTGAGGACGCCGACGAGACCCACGTCCTCACCCTCGTCAAGGACGGCGACTCCTGGCTCATTGATGACGACGCCCGGGCCGGCGGCTGACCCGCGATGACGCTCTCGGCCCCGGACCGTCCCGCACTGGTGCTCGCGGTCGCCCCCGAGCACCTGGCGACGGTCGACAGCGAGTTCGCCCGCTACGCAAGGGACTACGACGTCCGCTGTGCCGACAGCGCCGATGCGGCACGGGGCGTGGTGGCCGGGCTCGTCGAGGACGGCCAGCCCGTTGCGCTGCTCGGCGTCGGGTGGGCGCTGCCAGGCGTGGAGGCGGGCCTGGACCTGCTGGACGAGCTCTCCGCCACGGTGCCGACCGCGCGACGGATCTGCCTGGCCGCCCGGGGACAGTACTCCGACATGCTGCCCAAGCTGCGGGAAGCCCTGGGCCACGGACGCATCGACACCTACCTGCTCATCCCGACCGGCGCGCGCGACGAGGAGTTCCACACCGCCGTCACCGAGTACCTCTCCGACTGGGGTTGGACCGCCGCGGCGCCGGTCGTCGTCAACGTCAAGATCGTCGACGACCCCGCATCCGCAGAGGCGTCCCGGATCATCGACTTCCTCGACCGGATGGGGATCTCGCACAGCCGCTACACCCCCGACAGCGAGGTGGGCCGCATCGTGCTCGGCCGGGTCGGCGAGGAGACCGGCGGCCCGCCCGAGCTGCCAGTCGTGTGGTCCGGCACGGCCGGCCGCGTCATCTCCGGCGCCACTGCGCGCGACGTGGCGCGGATCGTCTACGGGTCGCCGGAGACGCTCGACACCACGAGCACCTCCGACCTGCTCGTCATCGGGTCCGGCCCAGCGGGCCTGGCCGCCGCCGTGTACGGCGCTTCCGAGGGGCTCGACACCGTCGTCATCGAGTCCGAGGCGGTGGGCGGGCAGGCGGGCACCAGTTCCATGATCCGCAACTACCTCGGCTTCCCGCGCGGCATCTCGGGGATGCGGCTGGCGCAGCGCGCGCGGTTCCAGGCGACCAGGTTCGGTGCGCGCATCTACACCGGGCTGGGCGCCGAGGGGATCGTCGCCGGCACCGGTCCGGGGGAGCCGCACCGGGTGCGCACCGAGAACGGCGAGCTGCTGGCGCGCGCAGTGCTCGTGGCCACCGGCGTCTCCTACCGCCGCCTCGGGGTGCCCGAGCTGGAGGACCTGGTCGGCATGGGCGTCTACTACGGCGCCGCCACCAGCGCGGCTCGTGAGATGACCGGCCGCGACGTCTTCGTGGTCGGCGGCGGCAACTCTGCCGGACAGGCCGCCCTCCACCTGGCCCACTACGCGCGCAGCGTCACCGTCGTGGTGCGCCGGGAGAACCTGCGGGAGACGATGTCGGACTACCTCGTCCGCCAGCTCGAGGCCACCGCGGTGGTGTCAGTGCGCACCTCCGCCCAGGTGGTGGCGGGCGGCGGCACCGGACGGCTGGAGTGGCTCGAGGTGGCCGGCCCGGACGACAGGGAGCGGGCCGCCGCCGGTGGACTGTTCCTCCTCCTGGGCGCGGACCCGCACGGCGAGTGGCTGCCCGAGGAGGTGGTGCGCGACCCTGGTGGGTACATCTGCACGGGGCGGGACGTGCCGATGGAGCTGTGGCGCGACGGTCGGCCGCCCGCCTCGCTCGAGACCACCATGCCCGGGATCTTCGCCGCCGGAGACATCCGTTCGGGGTCGATGAAGCGGGTTGCCTCAGCCAGCGGTGAGGGCGCCGCGGCCGTGGCACTGGTCCACGCCCACCTCAACGAGGCGGACGGCTGAGTCGAAAACCATTGGCGCACACTGCTGACCGGCTCCTACCGTCGTGACATGGAGATCCGCCGGCTCAACCCGCACGACGAGGCGGAGCTCGCGCGGTTCCACGCCATCGGCGACGCGGCCGAGCGGTTCGAGCGGCCCTACGCCGCCAACTGGACGCTCGACGAGCTGCGGATCGAGCTCACCGACGAGGACCCGATGGAGCGCAAGGACGCGGTGGTCGCCCTCGACGGTGACGAGGTCGTCGGGGCAGGGATCGCCTTCTCCGCCACGCGCGACAACCGCCACCTGTCGTGGCTCATCCCCTGGGTGGAGCCGGAGCGTCGCCGCCGCGGCATTGGGGCAGCAGTCCTGGCCGAGCTGGTGTCCATCTGCCGTGCGGACCACCGCACCGACCTGGTCATGGAGACGGCCTACCCGTTCGACAGGCGTGCGGACCACCCCTACCGCCGGTTCGCCGAGAAGCACGGGTTCCGCCTGGCCAACACCGAGATCCGCCGGGTGCGGACCCTGCCGGTAGACGACGTCGACCTGGACGAGCTGGTTGCCGAGGCCGCCTCGCACCACGTCGGCTACCGCATCGAGACCTTCGAGTCGCCGCTGCCCGAGGAGCTCCTCGAGTCCCTGTGCCGGGCGCACAACCGGCTGGCCGTCGACGCGCCCGGAGGTGAGCTGACGTTCGAGCCGGAAGCACTGACGCCGGAGCTCCTGCGGGTGCACGAGGAGACCATGCGCAAGCAGGGGCGCCGCAGGATCTCGACGCTGGCGATCACCGGGACGGGCGAGGTCGCGGGCTACAACGACCTGGTCGTCCCGCCCGGGGACCTCCCGAACGTGTGGCAGTGGGGCACCCTCGTGGTCGGCGAGCACCGCGGCCACCGGCTCGGGCTGGCCATGAAGGCGCGCGGCCTGCAGGAGCTGCAGCAGCGGGTCGGACCCGAGCGCACCCGCATCATCACAGGCAATGCCGAGCAGAACGCCCACATGGTCGGGATCAACGAACGGCTCGGCTTCCGCCCGGTCGAGGTGGCGCCGGCGTTCCTCCTGCGCCTCCCCGGCTGACCCCGGTCTGCTTGCGTCTGCGCGTTTGCCCCGCTGGTGGTCAACTTCGCAGACGCAAGCAGTCGGGGAGGGGCAGGTGCGGGCGGACGTGGCCACGCGGCATACCGTGGGTGCATGCTCGTCGCCTTCTCCGTCGCCCCCTCCGTGCCCGCCGACGACTCCGGCTCGGTGAGCCGCGCGGTGGCTGCGGCCGTCGCGGTGGTGCGCGACTCCGGCCTGCCGAACCGCACCGACTCGATGTTCACCACCATCGAGGGGGAGTGGGAGGAGTGCATGGCCGTCGTCAAGGGCGCCGTGGACGCGGTCGCGCAGTTCGGCCCCCGGGTCAGCCTGGTGCTCAAGGCAGACATCCGACCCGGTCACACGGGCGAGCTGACCGCCAAGGTCGAGCGGCTCGAGGCGGCCCTGGAGTCCGGCGCCTGAACCGGAGGTCGTTGACCGAATCGGCTTCCCCGCCGTGCATCGTTGCCGAAATGTGCCCACGGGCCCACTGATCTGCGTCTAGGGTCGAGAGGTTCGATCGCGCCGATAGGGGGAAGGGACCTGCATGTGGGCT
The DNA here is from genome assembly GCA_036278855.1 of Pedococcus sp. Lineage (GTDB taxonomy): Bacteria > Actinomycetota > Actinomycetes > Actinomycetales > Dermatophilaceae > Pedococcus. Next base: position 3,972 of record DASUKI010000260.1, on the reverse strand, counting down.
GCCATCCGGTACCGCCGGGTCCAGGCTGCCGTCCTCGTCCTCCTCGCCGCGCTGGTGACGACGTGCGCGGTCTTCGCGCCGCTCTACGAGCGAGGTCTCGAGCAGGCACTGCTCCACGGCGCGCTCGACCAGGCCCTTCCGGCTGACACCGCCCTCGTCGTCAAGGCCGGACGAACCTCGACCAACCCGGACTTCGTCCCCGACGACCTGTTGGCCAACGTCCCGGCGCAGACCCGCACCTTGTACGGCAAGCCCGTCGGCATGCTCTCCTTCCCGGTCGAGGTGCAGCCCGCCCCCAAGCGCAAGACCTCGCCGGCGAGCCTCGTCTACCGCAGCGACGTGTGCACCCACCTCAAGATCACCGACGGCGCCTGCCCCACCAAGGCTGATGAGGTCATGGTTTCCGCCAAGGACCTCGCGGCGTGGAAGTGGAAGCTGGGACAGAAGCTGGGCGACCGCTTCACCCTGGTCGGGGCCTACGAGGTGCTGCCGGACGCGACCTACTGGGGGCGGCTCCAGCTGGACGGGAAGTCCGGCACGATGATCTCGCGGGGACTCGACCAGGTGCCGGCACTCGACGACTTCGTCACGTCGGTGGCGACCTTCGACAAGACCTGGAACCAGGCACAGGCCACGCTGACGTTCCCGCTGCGCAAAGAGCTCATCGGGCTGGGCAACCTCTCCCAGGTCTCGGCGGCGCTCTCGGCACCCAGCTCCCGCGCCGCCGGCCAGGGGGTCAACGGCGCGCTGCTGGAGACGCAGCTGCCGGACGTCATCTCCTCGATCAGGCTGGGCCAGGACCGGGTGCGCGTCATCGTGCCACTGCTCATGGCGCAGCTCGGCCTGCTCGCCGCCGCGATCCTGCTGCTCGTGGCCCAGGCGGCTGTCGAGCAGCGCCGCCCCGAGGTCGCCCTGGCCCGCCTGAGGGGACGCAGTCGCGACGGAGCGGGTCGCCTGGTGATGGGGGAGCTCGGTGCCACCGTGGCGCTGGGCATCCCGCTCGGGTTCCTCATCGCCCTGGGCCTCGAGGAAGTGGTGCGCCGCTGGGTGCTGCCCTCCGGCGTGCCGTTCGAGGTGCCACCGCTCGCGCTGGTGGGGGTCCTCGCCGCGGTTGTCGTGTGTGCCCTCGCCATCTGGCTCGCGGTCCGGCCGGTGCGCAAGCTCACGGTCTCCGTCCTGCTGCGGCGGGTGGCGCCGCAGCGGGGTCGAGCCCTTGGCCTCGTCGACGTGCTGGCCGTGGCGCTCGCGGCGTTCGGCCTGATCGGCCTGGCCACCCACTCGCTGTCCGGCCCGCTGGCCCTCATGACCCCCACCCTCGTGGCGCTCGCAGCCGGCCTCGTGGCCTCGCGGCTCGCCGTCCCCATCGCGGGGGCGAGCGGCCGAGCCCAGCTCCGACGCGGTCGCATCGGACCGGCCCTCACCGCGTTCGGCCTCGAACGGCGGCCGGCCATGCGCAAGGTCGTCACGGTCGTCGGCGTCGCCGTCGCGCTGACCGTCTTCGCCGCCAACGCACTCGTCGTCGCCAACCACAACTGGACCGCCAGTGCCCAGGTGAGCAGCGGTGCGCCGGTGGTGCTCGACACCGACGCCCGAAGCCCCGTCCAGCTGCGCGACGCCGTGGAGAAGGTCAACGACGGCGGCACCCGGGCCACCCCCGTCGCCGTCATCAGGCGCACCGACCCCGGCTCGGCGGCCACCATGGCCGTGGTGGCTCGTGACTTCGACGACATCGGGTACGCCATGCCGGAGCCGTTGCGGCTCGGGGCCCTGGCGCCCCCCGACGTCAAGACCGTCCAGCTCAGCGGCAGCCGGGTAACCGGCACCGTGTCCTGGGACATGTCGAGTCCCGCCGCCGGGGACTTCGTCCAGCCGTCGGGCCAGTCCGGCCAGCCGCACAGTCCGACGCCCGCCGAGCTCGACCGGATCACCTCCGAGCTCCGCCTGTCCGTGACGACGCCGACGGGGGAGCGGCTGACCCGCCTGCTGCTGAAGGTCCCCCCCTTCGGCAAGGGGTCGGCCACGATCGACGCGGCGCTGCTGTGCCCGGACGCCTGCCGGCTCGACGGCCTCGAGTTCCGCAAGAGCGACCTCGTGCCCGAGGTGACCGGGACGCTGCACATCAAGGACCTGGGCATCGACGGCAAGGCGCTCGGCATCGCGGCGCCGCAGAACTGGAACCACGAGCCGCTGCCCGGCCAGGCGCCCGAGGACAAGCTCAGCCAGGGGCCGGCCGACGGCGACAGCATGGACCTCGACATCGCCATGACGGGCTTCTCGCTGACACTCGGCCACGCGGACGTCCCCGACGTGCTGCCGGGCCTTCTCGCCGGCGACATCCCGCCCGGCGGCAACGAGGGCTCGTTCCAGGGCGTGGGGCTCAACGGGGTCCCGGTCGCGATCGCCCCCACCCAGCACGTCGAGGCGCTCCCCGTCCTGGGAGGCAAGGGCGTGATGGTCGACTACGAGACCCTCGCCCGCCTCGGCGGGAGCCTCGCCGACAACGGCGTGCTGTCCGTGTGGCTCACCGACACCTCACAGGCCGCGACCGCGAAGGCGACCGAGAGCCTTTCCCAGGCAGGCATCAACGTCATCGGCCGGCACACCTTCGCCGAGCGCAAGGACCGCCTCGACCAGTCGGCGTCCGCGTGGGGGCTGCGCCTGGCCGCCTTCACCGGCGCGATGGCCGTGCTGCTGGCCGCGATCGTCGTGATCGTCATGACCATCACCGGCTGGCGCGTCGTGGCCCGCGACCTGGCGGCGCTCCACATGGCCGGCGTGCCGTTGGGGACCCTGAGGCGGTCCCTGGTGCGTGAACAGGTGATCCTCGTCGTGGTGGGTGCCGTGGTGGGCGCGGTGTGCGGAGCGGTGAGCTCGCTGGTCGCCATGCCGCTCGTGCCACTGTTCGACTCCAAGGCGACACCGGTGCCCGCGCTCGACCTGGCGCCCAGCCTGCTCACGGTGGTCGGCTCCGCGGTGCTGGCGGCGCTCGTCGTGGTCGTGGTCGGCGTCCTCGCGGCGTTCGCCACCGGTCGACGGATCCAGCTGCGGCGGGTCAGGGAGGCCCTGTGAGCGCTCCCGCCATGGTCGCAACGGGACTCTCGGTCCGGACCCACGGGCTCGTGCACATCTACCGCGCCGAGGGCCACGACGTCGCGGCGCTGTCCGGCGTCGACCTCACCGTGCACGCGGGCGAGGTGGTCGGCCTGCTCGGACCCTCGGGCGCCGGCAAGTCCACCCTGCTGACCCTCTTCGGCGGGCTGATGCGACCGAGCGCTGGACGCGTCCTGGTGGGCGACCACGAGCTCTCGACGATGTCGGAGCCGGAGCTGGACCGGTTCCGGGCCGGCGATGTCGGGCTCGTGCTCCAGGGCGCAGCCCGGAACCTGCTGCCGTACCTGACCGCCCACCAGAACGTCGAGTTCGCCCAGCGCACCGCGAAGCGTTCCGGGCGCGAGGTCCCGACCCCTGGGGAGGTGCTCGAGCTGGTCGGCCTCGACCACCGGGCCAACGAGCCGCTGGCCGGCCTCCCGCCCGGCCAGCTCCAGCTCGCCGCCCTGGGGGTGGCACTGGCCAGCCGCCCGGGCCTGTTGCTCGGTGACGAGCCGACGAGCCAGCTGCACCACACTTCCCGCGACGTGGTGCTCGACGCCCTCGCGCGGGTCAACAGCGAGTGGGGCACGACCGTCGTCGTCGTGACGCACGACCCCGAGGTGGCCGCGCGGCTCCCGCGCACGGTCACCATCCGCGACGGCCGCGTCGGTGGCGAGGGCCGTGCCGGCGAGGAGTATGCCGTGGTGTCGGCCGACGGGTCCCTGCCCCTTCCGCCCGCGGTCGTCGACGCGTTCCCCCCGGGCGCGTTGGTCCGGGTGCACAACGTCGACGGGGTGTGGACGCTGGTTCCCGAGGGGGGTGGCGGCGAGCATGGCTGACCGCGAGAGGATCGGGCTCGTGCAGGACCGGGCCGTCGACGCC
>DASUKI010000259.1:0-4810 GCA_036278855.1 Pedococcus sp. | reverse complement strand
CAGACCTTGCCGCGCTCCGGCAGGTGGGTGGCGTCGGCGACGGGGGTGTCGGTCACGGCAGGCTCCAGTCGATCGGTGCGGCGCCCTGTCGGGCGAGCAGCTCGTTGGCGCGGCTGAACGGCCGCGACCCGAAGAACCCCGAGTGCGCGGACAGCGGCGACGGGTGCGCGCTCTCGATGGAGGGCACCTCGCCGAGGTGGGGCACGAGGTTGCGGGCGTCCCGTCCCCACAGGATGGCGACGAGCGGTCCACCGCGGGCGACCAGCGCCGAGATCGCTTGTGCCGTCACACTCTCCCAACCCTTCCCGCGGTGGCTGGCCGGCTTGCCGGGGCACACGGTGAGCACCCGGTTGAGCAGCAGGACGCCGCGCTCCGCCCACGGGGACAGGTCGCCGGTCGAGGGCCGGGGCACCCCGAGGTCGGCCTGCAGCTCCTGGTAGATGTTGGCCAGGCTGCGCGGGACCGGCACCACGTCGGGAGCCACGGAGAAGGACAGCCCGACCGCGTGTCCCGGCGTCGGGTAGGGGTCCTGCCCCACGATGAGCACCCGCACCGCGTCCAGCGGCTGCTCGAACGCCCGCAGCACGTGGGCACCCGCAGGCAGGTAGCCGCGCCCCGCGGCCAGCTCCGCCCGCAGGAACTCTCCCAGCCCCTGCACGGCCCCACCCACCGGCTCCAGTGCTGCCGCCCACGAGGGGTGCACGAGCTCGGTGAGGGGAGCGGGCGGCATACCGAGCAAACTAACGCGCCCTCAGCGGAAGATGGCGGCGAGGTCGTCGAGCCGCGAGGGCACGATGCGGAACCACGCCCAGGTGCCCCGCCGTTCGCGGGTCAGGAGCCCTGCCTCGGTGAGCACCTTGAGGTGGTGGCTCACGGTCGGCTGGCTGAGCCCGACGACGGCGGTGAGGTCGCAGACGCAGGCCTCCTGGTCCTTCGACGAGCGGATCAGCGAGAGCAGCCGCAGCCGCACGGGGTCGGCGACGGCCTTGAGGACCCACGCCGTCGCCTCCGCCTCGGCAGGCGCCATCGCCTCGTCCGCGGTGAGGGTGCCACAGCAGGCGGGGCGGACATCGGTGAGCGACAGGCTCGTCGTCGGCATGACTTCTCCATATTGACATTCGTCTATGCAAGCGGTTGACTCGCTGCATTGATGCTAGTCGATGAAGGGAGGGGCCATGGAAGACACCACGTGTTGCGGCGGATGCTGCGGCGGAGGCTGCTGCTGAACGGTTGCCGCGCCCTGCCCGGGTGTCGGGGCCGGGCGCGGCCCGCCTACGCTCGGGGACCGTGACTGCGCGCTGGCCGGTGGTGTTGTTCGACTTCGACGGCACCCTCGCCGACACCATCCCCCTCATCGTCGCCTCCTACCACCACACGCTCGCCGCCTCCAGCCTGCCGCCGGTGGACGACGTGGAGGTGCGTTCGTGGATCGGCCGGCCGTTGCAGCCCGTGCTCGAGGAGCGCTACCCCGGCCGCGGTGAGGAGCTGACCGGGGTCTACCGCGCATGGAACCTCGCCAACCACGACGAGCTCATCCAGGTCGTCGCCGGCATGACCGAGCTGCTCGACGACCTCCACACGGCCGGTGCGCGCACCGGCGTGGTCTCGTCGAAGCGGGCGGAGACGGTGCGGCTGGGCTTGCGCGCTGTGGGGCTCGCGGGGCGGATCGACGTCGTTGCCGGACAGGACGAGGTCACCCACCACAAGCCGCACCCGGAGCCATTGCTGTATGCCGCGCGGCAGCTGCGCGTGGCCGCTGCGGACTGCGTGTACGTGGGTGACGCGACGGTGGACGTGGAGGCGGCGCGCGCAGCGGGCATGGGCGCGGTCGCGGTGACCTGGGGCGCGGGTGAGCCGGCCCTGCTGTCGGTGGCCGGTCCCGACGCCATCGTCGACGACGTGGCGGGCCTGCGCGAGGTCCTGCTGCCCGGGCCCCACCCCTAGACTCGCCGGCGTGCACGGCTACACCGACCAGCAGCTGGAGACGTTGGGCGATGCGATCCTCGCCTACTCCGCGGACCGCCTGAAGCTCGACCCGGTCCCGCTCGACGGGCCCCGCACGTACGCCGAGCTCGAGGCCGCCGCGGACGGCACGATCACCTCCCACGGCATCGGCGGCGAGGAGGCACTGCGGCTGTTCGCCGAGGACCTGGCGCCGGCCTGCATCTCCACGGACCACCCGCGCTACCTGTCCTTCATCCCCTGCGCGCCCACGGAGGCGGCGGCGATGTTCGACCTCGTCGTCGGTGCCTCGTCCATCTACGGCGGCTCGTGGCTGGAGGGCGCCGGTGCGGTCTACGCCGAGAACCAGGCGCTGCGCTGGATCGCCGACCTGGTCGGCCTTCCGCCGGAGGCGGGGGGCGTCTTCGTGCCGGGTGGCACCATCGGCAACCTGTCCGCACTGGTGACCGCGCGGCACACGGCACGGACACGGGCGGCAGCCGCAGGGGTGACAGGCAACGGGTCGCGGCCGTGGCGGGTCGCGGCCACCCACGGGGCGCACTCCTCGATCGAGTCCGCCTGCGAGGTGATGGACGCCGAGCTGGTCGGCGTCCAGGTGGACCAGGACATGCGGCTCACCGGCGCGGCCCTGCGCGAGGTGCTGCTCGCGAACGGGCCGGAGACGTTCTTCGCGGTGGTGGCCACGAGCGGGACGACCAACTTCGGCATCGTCGACGACCTGGCGTCCGTCGCGGAGGTGTGTCGCGAGTTCGGGCTCTGGTTCCACGTGGACGGGGCCTACGGCGGCGCCGGGCTGGCGGCGCCGTCGGTGCGGCGCCTGTTCGACGGCGTCGAGCACTGCGACTCGTTCATCGTCGATCCGCACAAGTGGCTGTTCGCGCCGTTCGACTGCTGCGCGCTGCTCTACCGCGAGCCGGCACTCGCCCGCGCGGCGCACACCCAGCACGCGTCCTACCTCGACGTGCTCACCGAGGCGCCGGACTGGAACCCCACGGACTACTCGGTGGGGCTCACCCGTCGGGCACGCGGGCTGCCGTTCTGGTTCAGCCTCGCCACGCACGGCACCGACGCCTACCGCGCCGCCGTCGAGCAGACCCTGTCGGTCACCCGGTTCGCGGCTGCCGAGATCCGGCGCCGCGACAACCTCGAGCTGGTGCGGGCCCCCGACCTCTCGGTCGTGGTGTTCCGGCGGCTGGGGTGGAGCGCGGGGCAGTACCAGGAGTGGTCGGACCGGCTCCTGGCGGAGCAGTTCGCGTTCGTGGTGCCGACCTCGCACGAGGGGGAGACGCTGTGCCGGTTCGCGATCGTCAACCCGCGCACCTCCGAGGACGACATCCGCGCCATCCTCGACACCATGGACTGACTCGCCGCGAGCGGGCTGCTCTGGTGGGCCCAGCGGGGCTGCTGTGACCACTGTGACGCCTTGCCTCAGAGGACGTCACGACACCCCCGGCCAGTCTGCCTCGTTGGAATGACAAGCGTGTGATTCGCTCCCTATAGTTGGCCCTGCACGGCAAGGAAACCCAGGGTGAAGGACGAGAGTCGAGAGTGAACGTCGCACACGAGCCGGATCACGCCAGCGTCGCCGGGGAGCTCAGCGACCGCGACCGCGAGATCATCGCCTTCGAGCGGCAGTGGTGGAAGTACGCCGGTGCCAAGGAGCAGGCGATCCGCGAGCTGTTCGACATGAGCGCGACCCGCTACTACCAGGTGCTCAACGCCCTGATCGACTCCCCGGCCGCGCTCGAGGCCGACCCGATGCTCATCAAGCGGTTGCGCCGGCTGCGGGCCTCCCGGCAGCGCGCGCGCTCGGCCCGCAGGCTCGGCATCCAGGTCTAGCGACCCCCAAGGCAAGCCACGCCCGTTCAGACCAGCCTGGACGGGCGTCGCTGTGTCCGGGCTGTCCGTGCTTGACTTCGCCCATGGGTGAGGTGCGCGTCCGCTCGGCGGGCGCCGACGACGCGCTGGTCCTGGCGGCGCTCGCGCTCCAGTGCGCGATCCACCGCGGCGGGACCACGGAGCCAGGCTTCCTCGACCGTTACGCCCGGGCCTGGCTGGCCCGGCAGCGAGAGCTGCCGGCCTGGCTGGCCGAGGCTGGTGAGGAGCACGGCGGGTTCCTGCAGGCGCGCGTGCTCGAGCCGCTTCCCGCGCCGAGCGAGCCACCCCGCGCGGTGCTGGCCGTCGAGACCTTCTTCGTCCGCCCGGCCCACCGCGGCATCGGGGTCGGCGAGACGCTGCTCCGGGCGGCGGTCGGGTGGGCGCGTGACGGCGGCTTCGCCGAGGTGCGGGTCCCGGCCGGCCGGCACACCACGGCCATGGTCGAGCGTGTCGGCTTCACCGTTGACGAGCGCGCCCACCGGATGGGGCTGGCATGACCGAGGGGTTGCGGATCGGCTCGATCGTCCTCAACGTGAGTGACGTCCCGGCGGCCATGGCGTTCTGGGCGCCCGCCCTGGGCTACCACCCCAAGTACGAGCCCGAGCCCGACTGGGTGATCCTGCGGCCCCCGGTGGGCAGCCCCGGCCCGAACCTGTCGCTCAACGGCGGCGACACCAGGCCCGACCCGGTGCCACACATCCACCTCGACCTCTACGCCAGCAACCAGGCCGGCGAGGTCGAGCGGCTGGTCGGGCTCGGCGCTCGCCGCGTGCGGGACTGGCCGTACCCCGAGGACGAGGAGGTCGACTTCATCGTGCTGGAGGACCCCGACGGCAACCGGTTCTGCGTCATCGACGCGGGCGACCACTGAGCGGCGGCACGTGATGCGGCCCGGCGCCACCAACTCGCTCACCGACGTGGCGGGCGTCCGGGTCGGCCACGCCACCCGCGCGGGGGCCGGCTGGCTCAC
>DASUKI010000258.1:0-16254 GCA_036278855.1 Pedococcus sp. | reverse complement strand
CCGGTCCCCCAACGTGGGCAGCACCTCGGCCAGCAGCACGTCCACCCTGCCCCGGTCCTCTCGGGTCAGGCACGCCGTCTCCCGGCACACGATGGTGGCCCGCCACTCACTGACCCGCCCGGCCCGCAGATGCGCGAAGGTGTGCGGCAGCTCGCCCACCAGCGCCAGCGCCAGACCCAGGTGCCTGGACCCACGGTGCGGAGACTCCCGACGGGCCAGCGCCACCTGCGCCCCCAGCCCCCGGCCACGCTCCCGCGCCGGCACCCCCCGCGCCGCCCGCTGCTCACGCTGGGAGTCCGCGAACGCCACACTCACCCGCGCCTGCGCACCAGCGGCCGCCGCCTTGATCGACTCCAGCAACCCCAACTGGTCGATCCGCTCCGCGTCCGGCACCCCGTCCACGTCCAGGTCGGGCAACCGGGACAGGAACTCGGCCAGCTCGACGGTGGTCAACGGCGCGGGCGCCACGGCAGGCAACGGCTCCATCGTGGCCACCGCCCCCACGCTCATCCTGCCCCCAAAACCAGTCGCTCGAACTGATGTTCGAAGTTTACCACATGGGCACCGACACCCACAACCGAGGATGCGTGTGCCGCCTGAGGCGACCACGCGGCATACGGCTCAAGTCGTCCCTTGACCGGAGAAGACCTTGCGCTGCAACGCCTGCCACGACCCGGCGCGGTAGTAGCGGTCGGTCCATCGGTCGGTCTCGTCGAGGTGGCCCATGGCCTGGACCTCGCCGTCGTTGACCGACCGTCCCTGCGCCCAGGCGCGGAAGACGAAGTGCATGAACAGCCGGTGGTACTCGGTGAGGTAGATGTCGGCCACTCGTCGAACCGCGTCCCGTCCCGCCGCGCGGCTCGACCCGCCACGGATGACGAGGGTGTTCTCCTCGTTGTCCGTGGTCGAGGCGCCGGAGTAGTTCGCCGACCCGGTGAGCACCGTCGGGTCGTCGGTGAGCGGGTCGACCAGGATGATCTTGGTGTGGACGTACTTCACGTGGGTGTTGAACCCGGTGAGGTGCTCGTCGGCCCACTGCGCCAGCGGGCTGTCGGTGAGGTGGCTGCCGGTGGACAGCCGCACGTTGGGGTCCTCGAGCGGGATGCGCGCGTCAGTCGCCGGGCGCTTGTCGAGCAGCACGGTTCGCACGACGTCGGCCTCGGGGACGGCGAGCTCGTCACGGAACACCTTGTTGAGACCGAACGCACCGGTGATGTGCGCACTTTCCTTGGCGGCCCCGAACAGGTCGGCGTACCACTGGAGCACGGTCGAGTCCGTGACGCGTGGGGAGAACACCCGACCCACCTTGCGTGCAGCCGGGACGTGTTCGGCAACGGCGTCGCCCGCCTCGTGGTCGGTCCGCAGCTCCTGGGTGGTCTCGCCGGCCGCCAACCGCTCCCACTCGTGCAGGTAGTCGCGCGCGACCGTTCGGTCGCGGACCAGGTGACCGACATTGGAGTGGCCGAATATCGCGCCGCGGGTGAGGTTCGTGGACCCTGTCCACACCGCCACCGGCGACCCGTGGTGCAGCAGCACGAGGTACTTGTCGTGCATCAGCGCTGACGTGTTGGGGGCGGTTCGCCAGGTCACGACGTCGTCGAGGCCGTGCTCGTGCGCGGCCGCCCGCGAGTCCTCCGCGGTCGTGTCGTCGTCCTCCCCGGCCTCCGCGTCAGCAGCGCTGTCGGTGTCGCGTCCGTGGACGACCAGCGAGACGTCCGCTCCCCGGTCGCGGGCCGCCGCCAGCGCGTCGAGCCCAGTGCCCCAGGTGAACTCGTAGAACGCCCCCCGCAGCCCCCAGTCCGCTCCGAGGGCTTCGGCGCAGAAGGCCACGAACGCCTCGCCGAGACCACGGGACAGCCACACCATCGCCTGGTCCGACTCGTCGGGGTGCGGTCCGGGGTGGTAGCCGGGGAACCGCCGCTGAAACGCCTGCGACCCGGCGACACCACGGTTGAACCAGACGCCGTGGATGCCGTCGTCCTCCGCCTCGGTGGTCACCTCCACACTCGTGGAGGCGAGCACCGTCAACGCGGCGGGCGCGCCGCCGAGGGCGGACACGGCATAGGTGTAGTGGCGCTGCGGCGAGACGGTGTAGTCACCCCACTGGAAGCCTTGGACCGGCTGCTCGCGGGTGCTGTAGTCACTGCCTGGTGGCGGCTGCGGCACGACGGACGCAAACGTCTTCATGCCGCGCAGCCACCGCGTCTCGCCGTCGGTGTGGTCGGTGCGCAGGACCGCAAACCCCAGGCACCCAGCGGGCGCGGCCAGGTCGAAGCCCAGCAGCACCGTGTGGGTGCCGGCGACGGCGTGCACCGTGAGCCCGCCGACGCGCGCGTGCGAGCGCATGGGTCGAGCGTAGGGCTACCCGGGCTGGTCCTGCGCCCCCGCGATGTTGACCATCCACGCGATGCCGAACTGGTCGCTGCACATGCCGAACTCGTCGCCCCACATCTGCTTCTCCAGCGGCATGGTGACCGAGCCGCCGTTGCCGGACAGCTTGTCCCAGTAGCCGTGCAGCTCGTCGGCGTCGTCGCCGCTGAGGCTGACGGTGATGCTGCTGCCGCTCCGGCGCTCCATGCCCGGCGGGGTGTCGGAGGCCATGATCGTGTAGCCGCTCGGGGTCTCGAGCTGGGCGTGCATGATGAGGTCGCCGCCGTCCTGCTGGCCGAACTCGGCGAAGGTGTTCATCGTGAGCTCACCTCCGAACACGTCCTTGTAGTACTCCATGGCTTGGCGGGCGTTGTCGCCGAAGGCGATGTAGGGGTTCAGGCGCGAAGCCATCGGTGCCTCCTTGGGTGCGGGCTGGGTGAAGAGTCGAGCGTATGCCGCGGCGCCGACACCGCGCGAGCCTCGCCCGGCTGCCCGCTCGCCGCCCGCCGCCCGCCTGGCCCGAGGTTGAGGGATCGACGCAGACGCGCCGGGGCTCCCGGGCGGTTTCACATCGACTCGGCGGACGAAGGGCGTGGCGTCCGAGGGTCGTCGGTGGGCGCACCTATCCTCGGCGGTGAAGTCCAGCCCCAGGAGCTGCCGTGCCCTCCACCGCCCTGACCTCCACCCCCACGACGGGAAGTGTGCCGTCGTGGGTTGCCTCCCTCGACGACGCCCGGTTGCGCCGTGACGTCGGCAATAGCACCTTCGAGCGTGGGTCCGGCTACCACCGCTCCGGACGGGTCCTGTCCCTTGCCGCCCACCGGGGCGGCGAGAGCATCGTCGGCACGGTGCGCGGCAGTCGCGGTCGCGGGTACCAGACCGTGGTCACCGCCACGGTGCCCTCCCCCGGCGCCGCGCCCCACTGGGGCGGCCGCTGCACCTGCCCCATGGGGCTCGACTGCAAGCACGTCGTCGCCGTCGTCCTCGCCGCCCGCGAACGCCTGCGGCCGCACGAACCGGCCGCTGCGCCGTCTTGGGAACGGGTGCTGGGGCGGGTCCTGCGCCCCACGACCCAGACCGGCGCCCACGCGCCACTGGCCCTGCAGTTCGAGGTCGCTACCAGCACCCCGGGCAGGTATGCCGCGGCCGCAGCTCCCAGCCGACGCGTGCGGATCCGTCCGGTCACCGAAGGCAGGAGCGGCGCCTGGGTGCGCACCGGGATGTCGTGGCACGACCTCGAGTACGCCTACCGCAACCCGGCGCCGGCGCCTGGGCAGCGTGACGCGGCGCTGGCCATCCTGCACGCCTCCCGCACCCGGCGCGGGTACTACAGCAGCGACCAGCACGTCCACCTCGACGACCTCGGCCGCGGCGCGTGGCGACTGCTGCGCGATGCCGCACAGGCCGGCATACCGATGGTGGGCGTGGGCCCGCCAGCGACGACGGTGACGGTGACGGACGAACCGGCCACGGTCGTGCTCGATGCCACCCGTGGCCCCGACGCCGGCCTGCGCCTGACCGCCCGGATCCGGGTGCCCGGGATCCCCTGCGAGGTGGACCCGGCCGCCGTCGACCTCGTCGGCGAGGCGCCACACGGGCTGGTCGCCCACGGAGCGGACGCACTGGTGCTGGCCGGGCTCGACCGTCCGCTGGACGCGGCCCTGGCGGGACTCATCCGCGAGCAGGCCACCCTCGAGGTCCCGTCCGAGGAGGTGCCCCGCTTCCTTGCGCTCTACTACCCGCGGCTGCGACAGCTCGTCCCGGTGGAGTCCGGCGACAGCAGTGTCGAGCTGCCGGAGGTGGAGCCGCCACGGCTGGCGCTGGAGGTGCAGTTCGAGAGCGGCCACGTCACGGAGCTGCGGTGGTCCTTCGCCTACGCGGTCGGCGGGGAGGCCGTGCGCGTCCCCGTGGTGCCGGGCGCGGACGGTGACGAGACCGCCGCGCGGGACGCCGCAGCCGAGGACCGGCTGCTGGCGAGCCTCGACGTGCTCGACGCCGTGCCCGGGCTGCGGGTCGCGGCGGTTGGGCGCCGCCGGTTGGTGCCCGAGACCCGGATCGGTGGACTCGACACGGCGGTGTTCGCCACCGAGGTGCTGCCGGCGCTGCAGGGCCGCGACGACGTGCTGGTCACTGTCGAGGGATCCGTTCTGGACTACGCCGAGACGCACGAGGTCCCGCTCATCGAGGTGTCGGCCGGTTCGGTGTCCGGCGAGGGCGCCGACGGCAGCGACACCGACTGGTTCGACCTCGGAGTCACCGTCAGCGTCGGCGGTGAGCAGGTGCCGTTCGGGCCGCTGTTCGCGGCGCTGGCCCAGGGCGACACCCACCTGGTCCTCGACAGCGGCACCTTCTTCGCGCTCGACCGTCCCGAGCTGGCCACCCTGGCGCGGCTCATCGAGGAGGCCCGCTCGCTGCAGGACCGCGAGTCCACCGGGCTGCGGCTCACCCGCTGGCACGCGGGACTGTGGGAGGAGCTAGTCGAGCTCGGGGTCGTCGCACACCAGAGCCACGCGTGGCGACGCGCGACCGAGCCGCTGCTCGACCTCACCGCCGTCCCCAAGCCGGAGGACCCGGTGCGGCTGAAGGCCGAGCTGCGCGACTACCAGCGCGCTGGCTACCACTGGCTCTCGCTGCTGTGGGACCACCGCCTCGGCGGGGTCCTCGCCGACGACATGGGGCTGGGCAAGACCGTGCAGACCTTGGCCATGGCGACCCGGGCGGTCGAGGAAGGCACCCTGACGCCCGAGGCGCCGCTGCTGATCGTCGCCCCGACGAGCGTGGTGACGACCTGGCAGCGCGAGGCGGAGCGGTTCTGCCCCGACCTGCAGGTGGTCACCGTGACCGAGACCTCCAAGCGTCGCCAGGCCCCGCTCGCCGAGGTGGTGGCAGGGACGCACCTGGTCGTGACGTCCTACGCGGTGCTGCGTCTCGACGAGGACGTCTGGCGGGCCCTGCCCTGGAGCGGTCTGGTGCTCGATGAGGCGCAGTTCGTCAAGAACCACCAGGCCAAGACCTACCAGGTGGCACGGCGGCTGCCTGCTCCGTTCAAGCTGGCCATCACGGGCACGCCCCTGGAGAACTCCCTGATGGACCTGTGGGCGCTGCTGTCGATCGTCGCCCCGGGCCTGTTCCCCAGCCCGCAGCGGTTCACCGAGCTCTACCGGCGGCCGATCGAGGGCGGACAGTCCCCGGAGCTGCTGCGCAGCCTGCACCGGCGGTTCCGACCGCTCATGCTGCGCCGCACCAAGGAGGCGGTGGCCCCCGACCTGCCGCCGAAGATCGAGCAAGTGCTCACGGTCACCCTCAACCCCCGTCACCGCAAGGCCTACCAGACCCGGCTGCAGCGCGAGCGCCAGCGGGTGCTCGGCATGCTCGACGACCTCGACGGCAACCGCATCGCGATCCTGCGCTCGCTCACCGTGCTGCGCCAGCTCAGCCTCGACGCCTCCCTGGTCGACCCGGCCCTCGCCGGCAAGGTCCCCTCGAGCAAGATCGACGCCCTCGTCGACACCCTGGGCGAGGTGGTGGCCGAGGGCCACCGGGTGCTGGTCTTCAGCCAGTTCACCGGCTTCCTTCGGCTGGTGCGCGAACGGCTCGCTGCAGAGGGGATCGGCCACGTCTACCTCGACGGGCGCACCCGCGACCGGGGGCGGCGGATCGCGCAGTTCACCGACGGAGACGACCCGGTGTTCCTCATCAGCCTCAAGGCAGGCGGGTCCGGGCTCACGCTCACCGAGGCTGACTACGTGTTCGTCCTCGACCCGTGGTGGAACCCAGCCGTCGAGGCGCAGGCGGTCGACCGCACCCACCGCATCGGCCAGGACAAGACGGTCATGGTCTACCGGCTGGTCGCCGAGGGCACCATCGAGGAGAAGGTCGTCGCCCTGCAGGAGCGCAAGCGCGACCTGTTCAACCGGGTCGTGGACGCCGACGGGCTGATGAGCGCCCCGATCAGCGCCGAGGACATCAGAGGGCTGCTCGAGCCCTGAGCCGGCCTCTGCCCCGGCAGGTCAGGCGCTCTCCAGCGCCCTGGCCAGCATCGAGACACCGATCCAGCCCGGCACCTGCCGGCGCACCGGCTCGGGGCCCCGCACGGTCAGCTGGGTCGCGCGCACGGCCTGCGGCCAGCTCACCTCGCCCCGCCAGATCCGGGTGAGCACGCGCAGGCTGGTCGCGACGGTCGCGGTGACGTCGTAGCCCGGGTCGTAGTCGCACAGGTCCACCTCGCCACCCGCGACCACCAGCCACCACCGGGCGACCTTGCGGTCGACGTCGTCGAGCTCGAAGGAGAGCACCGTCCGGGCCCGTGGCCAGGCATCGATCGGGATGGTGCGCTTGAGGTCCCACATGAGCAGGTGCGGGTCGTAGTCGTCCTCGCCGAGCTCGCCGATCCAGCGCAGACCCCACAGCCCGAGCGCGTTGACCACCGGCTCGAGCTCGCGGCCGGCCTCCGTCAGCTGGTAGGACGTCCGGGCACCCGACCCGGTCCGGCTCAGCACCCCCGCCCGCTCGAGTGAGCGCAGTCGCTTGGACAGCAGGGCCGGCGACATCTTCGGGACGCCCCGGCGCAGCTCGTTGAACCGCGTGCTGCCCAGCAGCAGCTCGCGCATCACCAGGATGGTCCATCGCTCGTCGAGGACCTCCATGGCCTTGGCCACGGGACAGAACTGGCCGTACGTCGACATCGCGCCTCCCGAGCTGCCGCTAGTGACCCAGTACACCCCCGCGACCGTCTCCGCACCAGTACAGATCGTGAACCTTCGGCACTACAGATCGTGCACTGGAGCGGCGCTGGCGGGAGCCGCACGCTGGATGCCAGGCCAGCGTGGCCACGGACAAAGGGAGCAATCGCATGACCACCACCACCGACAACCCAGTGGGCACCGCCGCCGACCGTGAGCTCAAGGCCCGGCACCGCGCCCTGTGGGCCCTGGGCGACTATGCCGCCGTCGCGCGCGACGTGATCCCCTCGATGGGACCCGTCGTGGTCGAGGCCGCGGGCATCGGCCCGGGCGACCGGGTCCTCGACGTCGCCGCCGGCTCCGGCAACGCCGCCATCCCCGCAGCGCTGGCCGGGGGGTTCGTGACCGCCAGCGACCTCACGCCCGAGCTGCTCGAGGCGGGTCGGGCCGCGGCCGCACGGGCCGGCGCACGACTGGAGTGGCGCCAGGACGACGCCGAGGCGCTGCCGTTCGACGACGCGTCCTTCGACGTCGTCACCTCCGTCGTGGGCGTCATGTTCGCGCCCCACCACCAGGCCGCGGCGGACGAGCTGGTCCGCGTGTGCCGGCCGGGTGGCCGGGTCGCGCTGCTCGCCTGGACACCGGAGGGCTTCATCGGCCAGATGTTCGCGGTGATGAAGCCGTATGCCGCGCCGCCGCCTCCCGGGGCGCAGCCGCCACCGTTGTGGGGCAACGAGGACCACGTGCGCGGCCTGCTCGGTGACCGAGTCACCGACCTGGTCACCGAGCGCCGGCTGCTCGACGTGGACCAGTTCGCGACGGGGGCGCAGTTCCGGGACTTCTTCAAGGCGACCTACGGCCCGACCATCGCGGCCTACCGTGGCATCGCCGACGAGCCGGACCGCGTGGCTGCCCTCGACGCCGAGCTGGCCGACCTCGGCGACCGGGCCCTGCGTGACGGCTCGATGGCCTGGGAGTACCTGCTGGTGACGGCCACCCGCGCCTGACCCTCAGCTGGCGCCGCGGATCTTCTCCAGCCGCGCACGCAGAGCTGCCTCGCGGTGCGCGTTGCCGTGCAGCGCGAGGTAGCGGGTGCCGAATACCGCGAGCAGGGCGTCGTCGAGCCGACGCACCGCGCCGGCGGGGTAGCGGTACCCCATCCGGGCGTCGATCCCGGGCAGGTCGATCGAGGACAGCAGGCCACCGAGCTCGTCGAGCGAGGTGATGCCGAGCTCGAGCAGGAGGCCGGAGATCCACGCGTAGTGGTCGGTGCGCGACCAGCCCGCCTCCTGGAACTGGCGGGCGAGGAAAGTGGCGAGGTCGGACGCGCTGATCCGCGGGTCGTCGGCGTCCACGACCAGCTGCTGGTCGCCCATCGTGGCCTGCAGCCTGTCCCGGATCTCGGAGAACTCCCGGTCCGCCAGCTCGAGCAGCCCGGCGGCCAGGGTGAACCGGCGGTCGAGGTCGGAGACGTGCTCCTCGGGGACGTTGCCCTTGTAGCGCACGTCGTGCTCGAACTCCGCCCACGCGTGCTGGAGGATCGTGCGCACCTGCACCGAGGCGCTGTGGCCGCGCAGCGAGTCGTATGCCGCGGGCACGCCCCTCACGGGGTCGACCGCCACGAGCAGGTGGCGGCTCGAGTAGCCGAACCGGCCCTGTCGGGCCGTCTCGCGCCCCATGTCGCGGTCGTCGAGGACGCTCAGCTGGTCGGACAGCACGCCCGCGACGGCCGCGACGTCAGCGTGCAGGTAGGTCACCACGCGGACCCCCACCTGGTCGGTGATGTCGGTGACCGGGTCGGGGTAGACCGGTTCCCCGTCCACGGTCCGCGCCGCCTTGGCGGCGAACGAGGCCACCGACTTGGTCCTTCCGGTCACGCTGACGTAGTTGATGCCCGCGTCGTCGAGGAGGGCGGTGACCAGGCGCACGAAGTCCTCGGTGACCTTGCGCAGCCCGGGCTGCAACGCGGCATACCGCTGCACTGCATTGGCGCGCTGCGCTTCGTCCACGGGCGACAGGGTAATTGCTTGCGCCGCCGGCGTAGCGTGAGGGAGTGAGCGAACGCCCGGCACCCACCACCGTCGGCGCGCTGCGGGCCTCCGGCCACGAGGCCCGCCCGGTGCGCCAGGAGATCCGCGAGAACCTCGTCCACGCCCTCGCCGAGGGACGCGACCCGTGGCCGGGCCTGCACGGCTTCGCCACGACCGTCATCCCCCAGCTCGAGCGGGCGTTGCTCGCCGGTCACGACCTGGTCCTGCTCGGGGAGCGCGGGCAGGGCAAGACCCGCATCCTGCGCACGCTCGTCGGCCTGCTCGACGAGTGGACCCCCGTGATCGAGGGGTCCGAGCTGGGTGAGCACCCGTTCGAGCCGGTCACCGCCCAGTCGCAGCGGTGGGCCGCCGAGCAGGGCGACGACCTGCGCGTGGCGTGGCGGCACCGCGACGAGCGGTACGCCGAGAAGCTCGCGACCCCCGACACCTCGGTGGCGGACCTCATCGGCGACGTCGACCCGATGAAGGTCGCCGAGGGACGCTCGCTGGGTGACCCGGAGACCATCCACTTCGGGCTGATCCCCCGCTCGCACAGGGGAATCGTGGCGATCAACGAGCTGCCCGACCTGGCCGAGCGGATCCAGGTGGCGATGCTCAACGTCATGGAGGAGCGCGACATCCAGATCCGCGGCTACGTCCTGCGGCTTCCGCTCGACGTGCTCGTCATGGCCAGCGCCAACCCGGAGGACTACACCAACCGCGGGCGCATCATCACCCCGCTGCGCGACCGGTTCGGTGCCGAGATCCGCACCCACTACCCGGTCGAGCTCGCCGACGAGGTGGCCGTCGTCCGGCAGGAGGCGCGCCTCGTCGCAGAGGTCCCCGACGTGCTCGTGGAGGTCCTGGCCCGGTTCACGCGCGGGCTGCGCGGGTCGTCGTCCGTGGACCAGCGCTCCGGGGTGTCGGCGCGGTTCTCCATCGCCGGGGCGGAGACCGTCGCCGCGGCCGCGCTCCACCGCGCCACCTCACAGGGCGAGGCCGACGCGGTGGCCCGCCCGGTCGACCTCGAGACCGCCGTGGACGTCCTGGGCGGCAAGGTCGAGTTCGAGACCGGCGAGGAGGGTCGCGAGCGCGAGATCCTCACCCACCTCTTGCGCACGGCGACGGCCGAGACGGTCCGCGAGCACCTGCGCGGCATCGACCTCGCGCCCCTCGTCGACGCCATCGAGGACGGCGCGACCGTCACCACCGGCGAGCAGGTGACCGCCAAGGCCTTCCTGGAGGGGCTCCCGTCGCTCGGGGGCGAGTCCGGCCTCTACGACGCCGTGTGCGAGCGGCTGGGCGCGCGCTCCGACGGCGAGCGTGCCGGCGCCGTCGAGCTGGCGCTCGAGGGCCTCTACCTCGCCCGCAAGGTGGCCAAGGACTCCGACGGCCTCGAGACGGTGTACGGGTCGTGAGCCCGTCCGGCGAGCGGTGGCACAGGTCCCGTTACGGCCGGTATGCCGGGGGGCCCGACCCGCTCGCGCCTCCCGTCGACCTCGGGGAGGCGCTGGACGCCATCGGCGCCGACGTCATGGCGGGCTACTCGCCCGAGCACGCGATGCGCGAGTTCCTGCGCCGCGGCGGGCGTCGGCAGGTCGGCCTGGACGAGCTGGCCCGGCGGGTGGCCGAGCGCAGGGCCGACCTGCTGCAGCGGCACCGGCTCGACGGCACGCTGCAAGCGGTCCGTGAGCTGCTCGACAAGGCGGTGCTGGCCGAGCGCAAGCAGCTGGCCCGCGACCTCGACGACGACGCGAGGTTCGCCGAGATGCGGATCGAGAACCTGCCACCCTCGACCGCGGCCGCGGTGTCATCGCTGTCCGACTACCCGTGGCGCAGCAGCGACGCGCGGGATGCGTACGAGCAGATCAAGGACCTCCTGGGCCGCGAGCTGCTCGACCAGCGGTTCGCCGGGATGAAGCAAGCGCTCGAGGGCGCGACCGAGGAGGACCGCGAGCGGATCTCGCAGATGCTCGGCGACCTCAACGACCTGCTCGACGCGCACCGGCGGGGCGAGGACACGACCGAGCAGTTCCGGGACTTCATGGACAAGCACGGCGACTTCTTCCCCGAGAACCCGCAGGACGTCGAGGAGCTGCTCGACTCCCTCGCCCAGCGCGCCGCCGCCGCGCAACGGATGCTCAACTCGATGACCCCGGAGCAGCGTGAGGAGTTGATGGCGCTGTCGCAGCAGGCGTTCGGCTCCGCGGCACTCATGGACCAGCTGTCGCAGCTCGACGCCAACCTGCAGGCGCTGCGCCCCGGTGAGGACTGGGGCGGCTCCGAGCAGTTCAAGGGAGAGCAGGGGCTCGGTCTCGGCGACGGCACCGGCGCCCTCCAGGACCTGGCCGAGCTCGACCAGCTCGCCGACCAGCTGTCACAGCAGTACGCCGGCGCGCAGCTGGACGACGTGGACCTCGACGCGCTGGCCCGCCAGGTCGGTGCGGACGCGGCGGTCGACGCCCGGACCCTCGCCGAGCTCGAGCGGGCCCTGCGAGACAGCGGGTACCTCAAGCGGACCTCGGACGGGTCGCTGCGCCTCTCCCCCAAGGCGATGCGCGAGCTGGGGCGGCAACTGCTGCGCGACGTCGCGGAGCGGATGTCCGCGCGCCAGGGGCAGCGCGACCTGCGCGCGGCCGGCGCGGCGGGCGAACGCAGCGGCGCCACCCGCGAGTGGCAGTTCGGCGACACCGAGCCGTGGGACGTCACCCGCACGGTCCTCAACTCCGTGCAGCGCACGGTGAGCGAAGGGGGTGACCCGCGCGGCGGCATACGGCTCGACATCAGGGACGTCGAGGTGACTGAGACCGAGGCGCGGACCCAGGCCGCGGTGGCGCTGCTGGTCGACACGTCGTTCTCGATGGCGATGGACGGCCGATGGGTCCCGATGAAGCGCACCGCGCTGGCCCTGCACCAGCTCATCTCGACGCGGTTCCGTGGTGACCAGCTCCAGCTGATCTCCTTCGGGCGGCACGCGCAGGTGATGGACATCGAGGAGCTGACGGCCCTGGACGCGTTGTGGGACAAGGGAACCAACCTGCACCACGCCCTGCTCCTCGCCAACCGCCACTTCCGCAAGCACTCCAGCGCGCAGCCGGTGCTGCTCATCGTCACCGACGGCGAGCCGACCGCGCACCTGGAGCCGGACGGGGAGGTGCTGTTCGACTACCCGCCGCACCCGCTGACCATCGCGTACTCGATCCGCGAGCTCGACAACTCGGCGCGGCTCGGCGCGCAGGTGACGTTCTTCCGGCTGGGCGAGGACCCGGGGCTGGCGAGGTTCGTCGCGAAGATGGCCAAGCGGGTGGAGGGGCGGGTCGTGGCACCCGAGCTCGACGACCTCGGGGCGGCCGTGGTGGGGTCCTACCTCGACGACCGGGGTGGCTCGGACCCGCTCGAGGACGGACCGTTCCGCAGCGGGTGGTACCCGGGGTTCCGCGGCTTCTGGGCCGGCTGAGGTCGTGGCAGGCTGGCAGGCATGGGCACCGAGCACTTCGACGACAGGGCCGCCACGTGGGACGACGACCCGGACAAGGTGGCCCGGGCCCAGGACGTGGCACGGGCGGTCGTTGCCGCAGTGCCGACCGGCCCGGACACCCGGGTCCTGGAGTACGGCGCAGGCACCGGGCTGGTGACCCAGGCGCTGCGTGACCGGGTGGGACCGGTCACCCTGGCCGACAACTCCCCCGGCATGCGGGCCGTGCTGCAGGAGAAGATCGCCGCGGACGCGTTGCCACAGGACGCGCGCGTCTGGGACCTCGACCTCGAGAGCCAGCCCGCGCCGGACGAACGGTTCGACCTGGTCGTCTCGTCGATGGTCATGCACCACGTCACGGACCTGCCGACGGTGCTCGCCGGCTTCGCGCGTTTGCTCGACGCTGGCGGCCACCTGTGCCTGGCCGACCTCGACAGTGAGGACGGGTCCTTCCACACCTACGACTTCGGCGGTCACCACGGGTTCGACAGGGACGAGGTCGCCGCGGCGCTGCGGTCCGCGGGATTCACTGGCGTGACGGTCGGGGACTGCACCGAGATCCACCGGGACGGCCACGTGTACTCGGTCTTCCTCGCCACCGGCGCGCGACCTTGACCACTGGGGTGCGCCGGGCCTTGCTCGTCGTGACCTGCCTCGCGGTGCTGGCGGCCTGCGGGGGAGGTGCACCGGAAGGGAAGGGCTCATCCGTCTCCAGGCCGCCCACACCCAGCTCCTCCGCGACCACGGTCCCGGCGCCAACGACGACGACGGCAACCAAGGCGCAGCCGACAACGACCACCAAGGCCCGGTCGACGAAGTCACCCAGCAGCAAGGCCACGTCCCGCACGGCCCCGTCCCCCGCCGCCCGCACCAGCTTGACGGGTGACCGCCGCAACGCCATGGCCTTCGCGCCCCTGGCCGACCCGTCCGCCGTCACGGTCGAGGGTTCGGTGTCGAGCTGGAAGGCGTGGTCGACGTCCAAGGTCCTCGTGGTCGCCGCCTTCCTCGACACCGCCTGCGACGGGGACCCCGGTCGCGCCACCGTGCAGGAGAAGCGGTGGGTCACCAGCGCCCTCACGGCGTCGGACGGTGCGGCCGTCGTGGCGCTGCGGGACCAGATCCCGGGCAGCCCGGGGGCCGCCATCACCCGCGTGCTGCGCTCCATCGGCGACACCCGCACCGTCGCGCCAGACACCTCGCAGGGCGGGATGCAGTGGACCATCCGCGAGCAGGTGCGGTTCATGACGGCCCTCCACGCCGGTCGGGTGGTGTCGAAGGCGTCCAGCGCCTACCTGCTGTCGCAGATGCGGCCGATCCCAGCGCACCGCTGGGGGCTGGGCACGATCGGGGCCGGGCCGTTCAAGGGTGGCTGGCTGCGCTCCGACACGGTGACCCGGCAGATGGGGATCGTCGACGGCTACGCGGTGGCGATCATCACCGACCACGTCGGGCCAGCGGTGGTCCAGACCGACGGCGACTCCGCGCACGTGCAGCAGATGAACTACCTCGCGAAGGTGCTGGACCGGCGCCTCGCACTGGAGCGTGCGAAGCGCTGACCGCGCCCAATCATTCGTGCGCCCGGGCCAGTCTCAACGTGACGATCTGGAACGCACGCAGGTCCAGCCTCGCCACCTCGCCGTCCCAGCCGGACAGCGCCCTACGCCCGGCCAGCGCCGCTGAGCCGGCGTCCTCGAGCAGGTCGGTCTCGACGACGGAAGTGACCGCGAACGACGTGCGCAGCCCCACGGACCGGCGTCCACCCAGCGACTCGTAGAGCCGCACGACCACGTCGCCACTGCCATCCTCAGCGAGCTTGACGGCTTCGACGACCGCGCCCGGCCGGTCCACCTCGACGAGCGGCTCAGCCACCCGGGCTTCCGAGCCAGGCTGGGAGGGAAGGGATCCCGACATCGGCAGGCCCACGGCATACCCGTGCTCCTGTGCCGACACCACGTCCGCCCCCGGGACGATTGCGAACCGGACCACGTGCTCCCCGCGGTCGGTGTCGGGGTCCGGGTAGGACGGTGAACGGAGCAGGGTGAGCCGCACGGTCGTGACGGGTTCGCCCGTATCGGTGGCCGAACGGCGCACGGCATGGCCGTAGGTGGACTCGTTGACCACGGCCAGGCCCCACCCCTCCTCGCCCACGTGGAGCCAGCGCTGGGCCATGACCTCGTGCCGGGCGTGCTCCCACGACGTGTTCTCGTGCGTCGGTCGGCGCACGTGCCCGAACTGGATCTCCGCGCTGCTGTGCGGTGCCAGCACCGCGACCGGGACGTAGGCCGCCAGGGCCCGCTCGCTCTCGCGCCAGTCCACCCGCACCTCGACGTCGACGCGGGGGCTGTGTGCGGCGAGGGTGGTGCGCTGGACGACCGCGGAGCTGCCGATGGTGAACCGCGCCTCGACGACCGCGCGGAGCGGCCCGGACTCGACGAGCTCGACGGCCGGGTCTTGCGGCGAGGTCCAGGTGCGTGAGTGCGGCCGGTCGAGGTCCCAGGCGTCCCACCGGGCCGGCACGTCCGGGTGCAGCCGCAGCTCCGCGGCGCGCAGGCCCGCGGGCAGCGCCTCCCGGTCGCCGTGGACGTGGTCGACGAGTCGCTCGATCGAGCCGTCGTCGGCGAGGGTGACCGTGACCAGCCCGTTGGAGAGCGTGCGGCCGTCGACCGTCACCGGGTGAGCCAGCGGCACCTCGGTGGGCGCGCCGACAGATGACGCCGGCACGTGGACCAGGCGCGGCTCCCCACCCGCGTCGAGGACCTCGGTCCTCGGGAAGGGGCTGGCGTTGAGCACGCCTCCGCCGAGCAGTTCGACGGCCTCGTCCACCAGCGCCACGAGCTCCGTCGTCAGCCGCTCGTAGTCGGCTCGCGCCTCGCGGTGCACCCACGCGATGGCGCTGCCGGGCAGGATGTCGTGGAACTGCAGGAGCAAGACGCGCTGCCATGCCTCCCGCAACCGGTCGGTGGGCCACTCGCCGAGGCCGCGCACGACGACCGTCGTCCACGCCAGCTCGGCCTGGCGCAGCAGGGTCTCGCAGCCGCGGTTGGCGACCTTCATGGCCCGCTGGCTGGTCAGGGTGCCCCGGTGGAGCTCGAGGTAGAGCTCACCGGCCCACACCGGTGCCGACGCGGCATACTCCTCGCGCACCTCGTCGAAGAACGACTGGGCCGTGCCGACGCGCACCCTCGGGGAGCCTTCCAGCGAGCGGAGCCGACGGGCGCGCTCGAGCATCTCGCGGGTCGGCCCGCCACCGCCGTCGCCGTACCCGAACGGGACGAGCGCCCGTCGCGACCTGCCCTTCTCGGCGAGCTGGCGGGCGGAGCGGTGCAGGTCAGCCCCGCCGAGCTTCGACTCGTAGGTGTCGGCCGGGGGGAAGTGCGTCAGCACCCGGGTGCCGTCGATGCCCTCCCACCAGAAGGTGTGGTGGGGAAAGGTGTTGGTGTCGTTCCAGGACAGCTTCTGGGTGAGGAACCACTGTGCCCCAGCGAGCTTCGCGATCTGGGGGTAGGCCGCGGTGTAGCCGAAGGAGTCCGGCAGCCACACGCCGTCGCAGCGCCTCCCGAGCTCACCCTCGAAGAACCGCTGGCCGTGCAGCAGTTGCCGGACCAGCGACTCGCCGCCCGGCATGACGCCGTCGGCCTCGACCCACTGCCCGCCGACCGGCTCCCAGGTGCCGGCGGCGACGGCCTTCCTGATGCGT
>DASUKI010000257.1:0-3743 GCA_036278855.1 Pedococcus sp. | reverse complement strand
GAGCTCGTCGCCGACACCCTCGGGGAGCACGTCTTCGACTTCTTCCTGCGCAACAAGCGCGCCGAGTGGGACGACTACCGGGGGGAGATCACGCCCTTCGAGCTCGAGCGGTACCTTCCCGGGCTGTGAAGTCCGGCCGGTCCTCCTCGCAGAGCGCCACCCTGGCGCGGCTGGGCTTCGCCGATCCCGGCCGGGCCGCCGCGCTGCTGGCGGACCCCGCGCTCGCGGGGCTGGTCGACCCGCTCGACGACGTGTTCAGCGACGGGCTGCCCGACGCGCTGGCGGAGGTGGCCGACCCCGACCTCGCACTGCTCGGCCTCGTGCGCCTCATGGAGGCGCTGCGCGGCTCGGAGCCGCAGCGCCGCGACGCCGAGACCGGTCCGCAGGCGCAGGTCGCCGGCCTCCTCGGCGCGCTGCGCCACCCGGGGCCCGTGCGCGACCGGCTGTTGGCCGTCCTCGGCGCCTCCGCAGCCCTCGGCGACCACCTGGTCGCGCACCCGGAGCACTGGCGAAGCATCGAGCAGGCTTCCCCGCGCACCGCCGCCCAACGCGTGGAGGCGCTCGTCGGCGCCGTGCGCGAAGCCACCGGTGGTCGTGCACCCGAGGGGTCCACGGGGGGCGCAGCCCCCCGCGTGTCGGCATACGACGCCCTGCGCATCGGCTATCGACGCCAACTGCTGGCGATCACCGCGCTCGACCTCACGGCCGCGAACCCCGTCGAGGCACTGCCCGACACCGCCGCCGCCCTCGCCGACCTGGCCGAGGCGGCCCTCGAGGCGGCACTGGTCATCGCACGCACCGAGGTCGGCGAGGCCGCGGACCTGTGCGACTTCGCGGTCATCGGCATGGGCAAGACCGGGGGGCGCGAGCTCAACTACGTCAGCGACGTCGACGTCATCTTCGTGGTCGAGCCGCACGAGGGGATCCAGGAGGCCGACGCGGTCGCCGCGGGCTCGGCCCTGGCCACCCACCTCATGCGTGCCTGCTCGACCGCCACCGGTGAGGGCACGCTGTGGCCGGTGGACGCCGCCTTGCGCCCCGAGGGCCGCAACGGCCCGCTGGTCCGAACCGTGGCCAGCCACCTGGCCTACTACGAGCGGTGGGCCAAGACGTGGGAGTTCCAGGCACAGCTCAAGGCACGGCCACTCGCCGGCGACCGGCAGCTGGGGGAGACCTACCTGGCGGCGCTGCGACCCCTGGTCTGGCGCGCGGCGTCCCGGGAGCACTTCGTCGAGGACGTCCAGGCCATGCGGCGCCGGGTCGAGCAGCATGTGCCGTCGGCGGAGGCCGACCGCCAGCTCAAGCTCGGCCCCGGGGGGCTGCGAGACGTCGAGTTCAGCGTCCAGCTGCTGCAGCTCGTCCACGGCCGCTCCGACGAGACGCTGCGCTCGGGGACCACACTCGAGGCGCTCGCCGCCCTCGCCCGCGGCGGGTACGTCGGTCGCGACGACGCCGCCACCCTCGACACGGCCTACCGGCTGCTGCGGACCCTCGAGCACCGGATCCAGCTGTTCCGGCTGCGCCGGACCCACCTCATGCCGACGGCGCAGGAGGACCTGCGTCGCCTCGGTCGCGCCCTCGGGCACCGCTCGGACCCGGAAGGTGCGGTCGTCGCCCAGTGGCAGCGGCAGGCGCGGGAGGTGCGACGGCTGCACGAACGACTCTTCTACCGGCCGCTGCTCGCCGCCGTGGCCCGGCTCTCCAGCAGCGAGGCCCGGCTTGCCCCAGAGGCCGCGCGGGAGCGGCTCGCCGCGCTCGGCTACCGCGACCCGGCCGGCGCGATGCGCCACCTCGAGGCCTTGACCGCCGGGGTCAGCCGGCGGGCCGCGATCCAGCGGACCCTGCTGCCGGTGATGCTCCAGTGGTTCGCCGACGAGCCCGACCCCGACGGCGGGCTGCTGGCGTTCCGCAAGGTGAGCGAGGAGCTGGGCTCCACGCACTGGTACCTGCGGTTGCTGCGGGATGAGGGCTCCGCCGCCGAGCGGCTGGCGCACACGCTGGCCCGCAGCCGCTACGCCGCCGACCTGCTGCTCGGCGTCCCCGAGGCGGTCGCCCTGCTGGGGGAGCCGGGCGGTCTGCGGCCCCTGTCCCGCGACGACCTGGTGCGCCGGATGGGTGCGGCGGCCGGGCGGCAGGAGGATCCCGACAGGGCGGTGCGGGCGGCGCGGGCGATCCGTCGCCAGGAGCTCTTCCGGATCGCGGTCGCGGACCTGTCGGGGGACCTCGACCTCGCCGCGGTCGGAACGGCGCTCACCGACCTCACCGCAGCCCTGGTGGAGACCGCCCTCGGTGTGGCGGTGCGCGCGGTCGAGTGGGCCCGCGGCGAGCCGCTCAGCACCCGGGTCGCGGTCATCGGCATGGGGCGGCTCGGCGGCGGGGAGACGGGGTACGGCAGCGACGCCGACGTGCTCTTCGTGCACGACCGGCTCGAAGCCGAGGTCGGTCGGGACGACGAAGCGGCGGACGCCCTCGCCCAGGAGCAGGCCCTGGAGGTCGTGCAGGAGCTGGTGCGGCTGCTCGGTTCAGCCGGACCGGACCCACAACTCGGCCTGGACGCGGACCTTCGGCCGGAGGGCAAGAACGGCCCGCTCGTGCGCTCCCTGGCCGGCTACGCCGCCTACTACGAGCGGTGGTCGCTGACGTGGGAGTCCCAGGCGCTGCTGCGGGCGTGCCCCATCGCCGGGGACGTCGAGCTCGGCAAGCGGTTCATCGAGCTGGTCGACCCGATGCGTTGGCCGGACCAGGGGCTGACGCCCGCCCAGGTGCGTGAGATCCGCACCCTGAAGGCTCGGATGGAGTCCGAGCGACTGCCACGCGGCGCCGATCCCAAGGCGCACTTCAAGCTCGGGCGCGGGGGGCTGAGCGACGTCGAGTGGACCGTCCAGCTCCTGCAGATGCAGCACGCCCACGAGCACCTGGAACTGCGGACCACGGCGACGCTCCGGGCCCTCGACCAGGAGGGGGCGCTCGGTCTGCTCACGGCCGAGCACGCCGAGGCGCTGCGCGCGTCCTGGACGATGGCCTCCCTGCTGCGCAACGCCTCCGTGCTCTTCCGGGGCCGTCAGGTCGACAGCGTCCCGTCCGACCTGCGGGTCGCCGACGGGCTGAGCAGGATCCTGGGGCGCGAGTCAGGCCACGGCGCGGAGCTGGCCCTGGCGTACCGACGAGTGGCGCGGCGGGCGCGCGCCGCGACCGAGGTCAACTTTTACGGGTCGCAGTAGCGGGGTAACGTCGCCCCATGCTGAGGGGCAGACAGGGCAGCGAAGGCGTGCCCTCGTACACCGACGTGCTGCGCGCACCGGTGTTCCTGCCAGTGTTCCTCGCCGCGACCCTGTCCACGTGGGGCGACTACATCGCCCGGATCACGGTGGCGGCGGTCGTGTTCAGCTGGACCGGCTCGGCGCTCGCCACCGCGGCGACCTTCGCTGTCTCGCTCGTGCCGAGCACCGTCGGACGCGCTGTGCTGTCCCCGCTGTGCGACCGTTGGGCCCCGCGCACCTCACTCGTCGTCACCTACCTGGTGCGCGCCGTCCTGGTCGGTGCACTCGTCGCCGCCGTGGTGTGGACGCATTCGGTCCCGCTCGTGCTCACGCTGGTCTTCGTCCTCGAGTTCGCCGGCGGACCGGCGATCACGGCCAGCCAGATGCTGCTCACCGACATCTTCCCCAACCGCCGGCTCTACGCCCGTGCCTTCGGGCTGACCACGTTGGCCACGCAGGTCAACCAGGCCATCGGGCTCGCCC
>DASUKI010000256.1:0-22757 GCA_036278855.1 Pedococcus sp. | reverse complement strand
GGCGGACTCGCCGGCCTGCACCCGCACCAGCTCCCACTGCGCCCACCGGACCAGGCCGTGGCTGGCGTTGTGGAGCGGCACCTCGGTGATCGAGAGCTGACGCTCCTTGCCCTCGAAGCGGTACTTCCCGTCGCGGATCCGGTTGGGCCAGGGCATGAGGAGCTGTCCGCGTCCGGAGGCGGCCATCTCGTCGGGCGCGTACCCGGCCAGCACGTCCGCGCCGTCGACGGTGTAGGTCCGCAGGCCGCCACCGACCTGCACGACCGTGGCCTCCTGGCGGCCGTGCCGGATGGTCCACTGCTCACCGCTGGCGGGGATGCCCACCCCGCCAACCTACGGCAGTTGCCGTGGACTCACCGGACGAGCACGGCCTTCGCGCCATCCTTGGTCGCGAGCACGGTCACCTCGTCGCCCGACTGGAGCCCGGTGGTGCGGCCCCGGGTGCTGGAGTCGAGGCTGTACGACGCGGAGAACCCGTCCTGGCTCTTGACGGTCAGCTTCGTGGCGGTCGCGGCGGTGACGCTGCCGCGCTGCAGGGTCATCACGGTGGCCTTGCCGTCGGTCCCCTGCACGGTGAACTCGCCGTGCTGGACGTTGCCGAGGCCGTTCGCGCCGCGCAGCAGCTGGCCCAGTCCGTTGCCCTGGCCGCGGGCGCCCGGCCCGGGACCGCGGGGCATGGTCTGCTTCGGGATGCGGTCGAGCTTCTTCTGCAGACCGGGCGGCGTGCCGTCCTGGCGGTCCATCATCCGCTCGATGCGGTCGCCGCGCTCATGCCCGGCGACGACCCTGGCCGCCACGACCAGGCCGGTCCCGACCAGCCCGAGCACCAGCAGCACCGCGAGGCACGCCGCGACGACGACGGCGATGGTGCCGCCGCGGGTCGAGGTGGCCTGGCGCCACAGACCGGGCTGCTTGGGCGGCGGCTGTCCCGCACCGCCCTGCCCGTAGGGCGGCGGCACCTGGCCTGGTGGCGGGCCCTGCGGTGGCGGCCCGGCCGCGGGCGGCAGGGGCTGGGTGGGTGGGCTCGGCTGGGGTTGCGGGCTCGGCCCGGGGGACGGGGTCGGCCGGTTCGGCTCGGTCGGCTCAGGCATTCGGGGACCTCCTTGCCACCAGTGTGACCGGGCAACCTGTGTCGCAGGTGTGAATCGGCTGCAACGGCCCTCGGAGCCGGGCACTACCGTGGTGCGGTGGCTGACTCCTCCCCCGCGACGCCTGCTGCGGCAGCCCGTTCGCTGGCGGACGATGTCCGGCAGCGCTCCGACGAGCAGCTGGCCAGACTGCTGACCCTGCGCCAGGACCTGGCCCGTCCCGCACCGGGCGACCTGTCCGCGCTCGCCGCCCGGGCCAGCACCAGGGCCAGCGTGCAGCGCGCCGTCGACGCCCTCGACCTGGCCCACCTGGCGGTCCTCGAGGCCGCTCTCGTGCACGAGGGACCGGTGGACGTCGACGACGTCTGGGCGCTGCTCGGGGTGCAACCGGCGGGCCCTGCAGGTTCGCCCGACGTGGCGGACGCCGTGACAGCGCTGCTGGCCGACCTGTGGGACCTGGCGCTGGTGTGGCGCAGCCCCGAGGGGCTGCGGGTGACCCGGACCGTGGGCGAGGTGCTTCCCCAGCCCGCCGGGCTCGGCCCACATGGCGGCTCGCGGGCTGCCGAGGTGGCCGCACGGGTGGGCGACGTGTTGGCCGACGCCCCCCAGGCGGCGGGGGCCATCCTGGACCGGATGACCTGGGGGCCACCGGTTGCGACGCTCCCTGCCGGCGCGCCGGACCGAGTGGCCGACGGCGCCCGCTGGCTGCTCGAGCACCACCTCGTGGCGGCGCCGTCACCAGACCAGCTGGTGCTGCCGCGCGAGGTCGCGCTGGCCCTGCGCGGCGGCCGGGCCCACCGCACCCCGGGCCTCACCCAGCCCGGGCTGGACGGCGCCCACCGCGAGCCGGCAGCTGTCGACGCCGCGGCGGGCCAGCAGGTCACCGGGTTGCTCGCGCTGGTCGACGAGCTGGCTGCCGAGTGGGGCCTGCGGCCCCCTCGCGTGCTGCGCGCTGGCGGCCTGGCGGTTCGCGACCTCAGGCGACTGGCCTCCGTGCTCGACGTGGAAGAGTCCCGGGCTGGCTTCGTGACCGAGACGGCGTATGCCGCCGGGCTGATCGCCGACGACGGTGCCCTGGACCCGGCGTGGGCGCCGACGCCGGGGTACGACGACTGGCAGCAGGGCCCGGGGGCCGAGCGCTGGGCCGTGCTGGCCCGGGCCTGGCTCGCCACCACCCGTGCGCCCCACCTCGTGGGCACCACCCCGACGGGCGGGTCTGGCACCGTGAACGCACTGGGGCCCGAGGCCCACTGGCCGCCGGCCCGGTCACTGCGGCGCGACGTGCTGACCCTGCTCGATGGGGCACCCGAAGGCCTCGCCGCCGACGCCGACAGCATCGCGGCCGCACTGCGGTGGCAGCGTCCCCGACGGATCCCGGCAAACCTCGACACCGTCATCAGGGCGGTCCTTGCGGAGGCAGAGTGGCTCGGCGTCACCGGCCGCGGCGCGCTGTCCTCCGCGGGCCGGGCACTGCTTCGCGACAGCGACGCCCAAGGAGTGGCCGCGGCCATGCAGCCGCACCTGCCCGAGCCCGTGGAGCACGTGCTCCTGCAGGCCGACCTCACCGCCATCGCACCGGGACCGCTGGAGGGCGGGTTGGCCGCCTTCATGCGGCTGGTCGCCGATGTCGAGTCGCGGGGCGGGGCCACGGTCTACCGGTTCACGCCCGACTCGGTGCGGCGGTGCCTCGACGCCGGGTGGTCGGTCGACCAGGTCCTCGGCGCCCTCGGGGACGCCAGCCACACGCCGGTCCCACAGCCCCTCGACTACCTCGTGCGCGACCTGGCCCGTCGGCACGGCCAGGCCCGCGTCGGCACGGCACGCTCCTACGTGCGGTGCGACGACGAGGCGACGCTCGGTGCGATGCTCGCCCACCGCGAGCTCTCCCCTCTGCAGCTGCGCAGCCTCGCCCCCACGGTCCTGGTCTCACCGGTCTCGCCCGACACGGTCCTGGAGTTCCTGCGGGACAACGGTTTCGCTCCTGCCGCGGAGACTCCCGAGGGCGGCGTCGTCGTCCCCTCGGCGGGACGTCACCGCACGCCGCGCCAGCGCACCGGCTCGCCCGTGACCGCCTCCGCGGTGGACGCCGAGCTGGTGACCACGCTGGTCGCCGCGCTGCGTGCGGGTGAGGAGGCCGCGGCATACCAGCGGGAGGCGTTGGCAACCCGCCCCGGGCCCAGCCTGCCGAGCACCGACCCGACCACGACGCTCGCCGTGCTGCGGGAGGCCGCGGCCGACCGGCAGGCGGTGTGGCTGGGCTACAGCGACGCGGAGGGGACGGTGCGGCGCCTGCTGTTCCAGCCCGAGCGGGTCGAGGGCGGGCGGGTGCACGGGTCCGTGGACGGCACCGCGCGCACCCTGTCGATCCACCGCGTCACCGGCGCGGCCCCGAGCTAGGCGTCGCTGCCGGACAGGGCACGCACCACGCGCGACGGCGAGGGCCGCCCGAGCTGCTTGGCCATCCAGACGCTGGTCTCGACGAGGCTGCCGAGGTCGGCGCCGGTCTGCACCCCGGCGCCGTCGAGCGCCCACACCAGGTCCTCGGTCGCGAGGTTGCCGGTGGCGCTCTTGGCGTAGGGGCAGCCACCCAGCCCGCCGGTCGAGGCGTCGACGACCGTGACGCCGTGCCGCAGCGCGGTCATCGTGTTGGCGAGCGCCTGGCCGTAGGTGTCGTGGAAGTGCACCCCGATCCGGTCCACCCCGATGCCGCGCTCGTCCAAGGCGTCGAGCAGCCGCCGCACGTGTCCGGTCGTCGCGACGCCGATGGTGTCGCCCAGCGAGAGCTGGTCGGCGCCGAGGTCCATCAACCGGGCGCACACGTCGACGACCTGGTCGACAGGCACCGGACCCTCCCACGGGTCCCCGAAGCACATCGAGACGTAGGCCCGGACCCACAGCCCCGCGTCCTTCGCGCGTGCCACCACGGGCCGGAACATGTCGACGGACTCGTGCACGGTGCGGTTGAGGTTCTTGCGCGCGAAGGTCTCGGTGGCACTGCCGAAGATCGCGACCGCCCCGACACCTGCCTCGAGGGCACGGTCCAGGCCGCGCTCGTTGGGCACCAGCACCGGCCTGCGAGGGCCTTTCCCGACGTCCCCGAGCTGGGCGAGCACCTCGGTGGCGTCGGCGAGCTGCGGCACCCAGGCCGCCGGGACGAACGACGTGGTCTCGATGGTCTCCAGGCCGGCAGCGGCGAGGCGCCGGACGAACTCGGCCTTGACCTCGCTCGGCACGACCGACTTCTCGTTCTGCAGGCCGTCGCGGGGGCCGACCTCGTAGATGGTGACCCGGTCGGGCAGCTCGCCGTCGGGCTCGACCTGGGGCAGTCCGGTGATCACCCCCCGATCCTGCCACTGCGCGGCAGCGGAACCCTCGACCGGCCGTGCGGGTTAGATTTGGTGCCCGACCGCCGACCAGCGCCACCTCCCGAAGGACCGCCCCATGAGCGAGACACCCAGGAACGACGACGAGCAGTTCCACGACCCCACTGCGCCGTCGTACGACGCGCCGCCGGACGCCGGCGTCGAGGCAGGGCCCGACGGCGACAGCTCCCCCACCGAGCAGGTTCCGACCGGCTCGACCCAGCAGCTCCCACCACCACCGCCGCCTGGGGGCGACGTGCCGCCTCCTCCGCCCAACCCGTATGCCGCGCCGCCGGCTCCCGGGGCGGCCGGCGGTTCCAGCCAGAACCCGTACGCGAACCAGCCGTACCCGACGCAGGGGCAGGTGCCGGCCGGCCAGTCCGGTGGCTACGGGCCGCCGCCTCCCGGCTACGGCCAGGCCGGCGGCTACGGCGCTGCGCCGCCCCCCAGCGGCTATCCCGCGCCGCGGCAGATGAGCGGCAACACCATCGCGCTGCTGGTCGTCTCCGGCCTCACCACCCTGGGCTGCGGCTTCGGGATCGTCGCGCTGATCTTCGCGATCATCGCGGCCACGAAGAGCGACCAGCCGGTCGAGCAGGCGAAGTACACCCGCTGGGGCTGGATCGCCGAGGTGGTGGGGCTGGCCTTCGTCATCATCGCGATCGTGCTCGTCGTCATCTTCGGCATCGCGCTGAGCTCGAGCTCCTCGAGCGGGTACTGAGTGCCTGACGGCGCACTGATCGTCCAGAGCGACAAGACCCTCCTGCTCGAGGTCGACCACCCGCGGGCCGAGGAGGCCAGGCGGGCGATCGCCCCGTTCGCCGAGCTCGAGCGCGCCCCCGAGCACATCCACACCTACCGGGTGACGCCGCTCGGGCTCTGGAACGCCCGGGCGGCGGGGCACGACGCCGAGCAGGTGGTCGACGCGCTCGTCACGCACAGCCGCTACCCGGTCCCGCACGCCCTGCTGGTCGACGTGGCCGAGACGATGGACAGGTATGGCCGGCTCACCCTCCTCAAGGATCCCGACCACGGGCTGGTGCTGCGCACCACCGACCGGCCGGTGCTCGAGGAGGTGTTGCGGCACAAGAAGATCAAGCCGCTCGTCGGGGAGCGCATCGACGCTGACCGGGTCCTCGTCCACCCCTCCGAGCGCGGTCACCTCAAGCAGGAGCTGCTCAAGGTGGGCTGGCCCGCGGAGGACGAGGCGGGCTACGTCGACGGGGAGGCCCACCCGATCGACCTCGACAACACGGACTGGTCCCTGCGCCCCTACCAGCAGCAGGCCGTCGAAGGGTTCTGGCACGGCGGGTCCGGCGTCGTCGTGCTGCCCTGCGGCGCCGGCAAGACGCTCGTCGGGGCCGGCGCGATGGCCCAGGCGAAGGCGACCACCCTGATCCTGGTGACCAACACGGTCGCGGCCCGGCAGTGGCGTGACGAGCTGCTGCACCGCACCTCGCTGACCGAGGACGAGATCGGCGAGTACTCCGGTGCCCGCAAGGAGATCCGTCCGGTCACCATCGCGACCTACCAGGTGCTCACCACCCGCCGCAACGGCGTGTACACGCACCTCGACCTGCTCGACGCCCGCGACTGGGGCCTCATCGTCTACGACGAGGTGCACCTGCTCCCGGCGCCCATCTTCCGGATGACTGCCGACCTGCAGGCGCGCCGCCGGCTCGGGCTGACCGCGACGCTCGTCCGCGAGGACGGCCGCGAAGCCGACGTGTTCTCCCTCATCGGCCCGAAGCGCTACGACGCGCCGTGGAAGGACATCGAGGCGCAGGGCTACATCGCACCGGCCGACTGCGTGGAGGTGCGGGTCACGCTCCCCGACAGTGAGCGGCTCGCGTATGCCGTGGCGGAACCTGAGGATCGCTACCGCCTGGCTTCGTGCAGCCCGGTCAAGAACCCCGTGGTCGAGCGGATCGTGAAGCGTCACCACGGCGAGCCGACCCTGGTGATCGGGCAGTACCTCGACCAGCTGGACGAGCTGGCCGGGCGGCTCGACGCCGACCTGATCACCGGCGAGACGCCGGTCGGCCAGCGACAGAAGCTGTTCGGCGCGTTCCGCGAGGGCGAGATCGCGCTCCTGGTGGTGTCGAAGGTCGCGAACTTCTCCATCGACCTGCCCGAGGCGAGCGTCGCCATCCAGGTGTCCGGCACGTTCGGGTCACGCCAGGAGGAGGCGCAACGGCTCGGCCGGGTGCTGCGACCCAAGGGCGACGGCCGCACCGCCCACTTCTACACGGTGGTCGCGCGCGACACGGTCGACGCCGAGTTCGCGGCGCACCGGCAGCGGTTCCTGGCCGAGCAGGGCTACTCCTACCGGATCGTCGACGCCGACGACCTGCCCACCA
This sequence comes from Pedococcus sp., assembly GCA_036278855.1. Lineage (GTDB taxonomy): Bacteria > Actinomycetota > Actinomycetes > Actinomycetales > Dermatophilaceae > Pedococcus. The sequence continues at coordinate 15,947 of DASUKI010000256.1, read as the reverse complement.
CCGCCCCCTGACCTCGTGGCTGGTGGCGCCTGGCGGGGAGTGCTCCCCATCGACGCGCTCTTCTCCCGCACCTAGCGTCGCCGTCAGACGCCGAGCCGGCAGGAGGCTCGGCACACTGACAGGGAGCACCCGATGAGCATCACCACTGTGGCCACCAAGCCAGTCCGACTCGCCGTTGCCTCCGTCGCGGCGCTGGGCGTCGCCGGCGGCATGGCCGTGGCCGCCGAGGCTGCGACCGGACGGGTGCACACCTCGAGCGCCAACCTGTCCGTCCGCAAGGGGCCTGGCACCGGATACGCGAAGGTCGGCAGCCTGCGCAAGGGCACCAAGGTCACCATCGTCTGCCAGGCCTACGGCAGCACGGTGCGCGGCACCTATGGGACCTCGCGGATCTGGGACAAGATCGGGTCCGGGCGCTACGTCTCCGACGCCTACGTCTACACCGGCTCCGACGGCCGGGTGGCCCCCAAGTGCGGCGGCAGCTCCGGCGGCAGCACCACCGGGCACCTCATCGGGAACAACTACCCGTACCGCTACAACACCTCAGGCGTGGACCGGTGGCACATGTACAAGGGCCAGTGCACCTCCTTCGCCGCCTGGCGGATCGAGAGCGTGCACCACGTCAAGAACTTCACCAACTGGTACCGCGGCCAGCACTGGGGCAACGCCAACCTGTGGGACGACGCCGCCCGTCGCTCCGGCGTGACGGTCGCCAGCCGGCCCAAGCCAGGTGACATCGCGCAGAGTGACGCCGGCACCTACGGCCACGTCGCCTACGTCGCGAAGGTCAACAGCAACGGCAGCTTCGTCGTGGAGGAGTACAACTGGAGCCGCCGCGAGGGCTACGACACCCGCACCACGACGGTGGGACACGGTCACGGCCAGTTCGACTCCTTCATCCGCTTCTGACCTCCTCCCCCGCCAACGCGCTTGCGTCTGCGACGTTGCCCACCGGCGGGGCAACTTCGCAGACGCAAACCGGTGAGGTCGCGCAGGACGCACCCAGACGGCATACAGGAAACTCACAGGGTGCCGTCCGACACTGATGGGGTGAGCACTGCCACCCAGCCCGAGGCCCGCCTCCTCGTCGTCGAGGACGAGCCGAACATCCGCGAGCTGCTCGCCACCTCGCTGCGGTTCGCAGGCTTCGAGGTCACGGTGGCCGGCGACGGCGCCACCGCCCTGAGCCAGGCGCAGGCCCACGAGCCCGACCTCGTGGTCCTCGACGTGATGCTGCCCGACATGGACGGGTTCACGGTCACCCGGAGACTTCGCGACACCGGGCGGCACCTGCCGATCGTGTTCGTCACGGCTCGGGACTCCTTGGACGACAAGGTCAAGGGGCTCACGGTCGGCGGTGACGACTACGTCACGAAGCCGTTCAGCCTCGAGGAGGTCGTGGCCCGGATCCGCGCCGTGCTGCGACGCACCCGGGGCGAGCTCGACGACAGCGCGGCGCTGCGGTTCGAGGACCTCGAGCTCGATGAGGACTCCCACGAGGTCCGCCGCGCGGGCCGCTCCATCGACGTGTCCCCCACCGAGTTCAAGCTGCTGCGCTACCTCATGCTCAACCCCAACCGGGTGCTGTCCAAGGCGCAGATCCTCGACCACGTGTGGGACTACGACTTCCGCGGCGAGAGCGGCATTGTCGAGTCGTACATCTCCTACCTGCGCCGCAAGATCGACACCGACGGACTGCCGGCACTGATCCACACCAAGCGCGGCGTGGGGTACGTGCTGCGCAAGCCACCGGAGGGCTAGCCCGTGACGACGACCGCGCCCACGCCCGGCCGACTCGCCCGCACCGCTCGACCCGCGCTCCAGCGGGTCAGCCGTCGACTCGAGGCGCTGCCGCTGCGGCTGCGCCTCATCGCCATCCTCGTGGTGCTCCTCCTGGTCGCCCTGACGTTGACCGCCGGCGCGACCGCGGTGCTCATGCGCAAGGACCTCGTGGCGGCCGTGGACCGCGACCTCCAGCGCGCGTGGCCCACCGTCGCTCGGCAGGCGCTCGACACCCTGCGCACCCAGAGCCGCTCGCGGCTCCCGACGGGTTATGCCGTGGTCTTCTACCCCACCGACGGTTCGCGCCCCGTGGAGATCGACCCGACCGGTGCCCAGCTGCGTCCCGCCGTGCCCGACACCTTGCCGCTCGACAGCCCGCACGTGCTCACCGACCAGCCCTTCACGATCGGCTCGCGCGACGGCGACACCCTGTGGCGGGCCAAGGGCGGGCGCCTGACGAACGACAGCGCCACCTTCATCGTCGCCGTGCCCTTGCAGAGCGTGGACCGCACGGTGCGCAAGCTCATCGTCGTGGAGCTGCTGATCGGGCTCGCCGTGCTCGCGGCGTGCGCCGCGGGAGGGTGGTATGCCGTCCAGCGCGCCTTCCGTCCGCTGCGCCAGATCGAGAACACCGCGGCGGCCATCGCCGACGGCGACCTGGGGCGGCGCATCCCGACGCGCCCCGCAAAGGACGAGGTCACCTCGCTGTCCCGCTCGCTCAACGCGATGCTCGCCCAGATCGAGCAGTCGTTCTCCGACCGGGAGGCGTCGCAGGAGCGGATGCGACAGTTCGTCGCCGACGCGTCGCACGAGCTGCGCACCCCCCTCGCGGCCGTGCGCGGGTACGCCGAGCTCTACCGGCAGGGCGCGGTGCGCGAACCGGATGACGTCGCGAGCGCAATGTCCCGCATCGAGGGCGAGGCCGGACGGATGGGCGGCCTCGTGGAGGACCTGCTCACCCTCGCCCGGCTCGACGAGCAGCGACCACTGTCGATCTCGCCGGTGGACCTCACCGTGCTGGCCGCCGACGCCGCCCAGGACGCCCGCGCCATCGACCCGGAGCGCCGCATCACGGTGCAGGGCACGAGCGGACCGTTGCGCCCGGTCGTGGTCCAGGGCGACGAGGCCAAGCTGCGCCAGGTGATCGCCAACCTGATGTCCAACGCGCTGCACCACACGCCTCCGGGCACCCCCGTGGAGCTGGCGGTCGGCCCCGACTCGACGCCCGACCAGGCGGTCGTCGAGGTGCGCGACCACGGACCCGGCGTCGACCCCGAGAAGGCCCGCAAGGTGTTCGAGCGGTTCTACCGCGCTGACCCGTCACGGTCGCGCGGCACGGGCGGCAACGGGCTCGGCCTCGCCATCGCCGCCGCCATCGTGAGCACCCACCACGGGCGCATCGGGGTGGGGCGGACCAACGGCGGCGGCGCCACGTTCCTCCTCGAGCTGCCAGTGGAACAGCCGCGCACAGCGAACTCTCAGGCGGCGCCCAGCAGCCCTTGACGCGGACTTGTTTGACTGGCGTCGAAGCCGGACAAGGAGTCGAGGACATGACACAGCAGACCCACCAGGACCAGACCATGCATGAGGAAGACGCGCAGCAGCCGGCCAACCAGCCCGAGCCGCAGCGGCCGGGGAACCAGCCCGAGCCGCAGCAGCCGGCCTACCCGGTCGACCCGTGGCAGCGCGAGCCCCAGCCCCCAGTCGCCGAGGACACCACCGGGCCGGTCTGGTACGGCCAGACCCAGCCGTTGCAGGGCGAGCACGCCGCCTTCGGCCCCGGCGCCACGCAGGGCCAGCCGCAGGCGCAGGCCCCGGGCGCGCCGCACGGCGAGCACCCGGCATACCCCAACGCTTCTCAGCCACCGGCTGGGCCGCCCCCCGCTGCGACCACGCAGGGTGGGGCAGGGCACGCCCAGCCGGGCAACCGTCGCCGCTGGGCGGAGCTGTCCGCCGTGGCGGTGATCGCCGCCATCCTGGCGAGTGGCGGCACCTACGCCGCGACCCAGCTCGACGACGGGGCGCAGCCCTCCTCCGCTGCGTCCACGTCGTCGCTGGGTCGCGGCACGGACCAGGGCCCGGTCGTGCAGGCCGACGCGCAGGACCCCAACTGGACCGCCACGGCCGGTGCCGTTGCCCCGAGCGTCGTGTCGATCACGGTGAGCGCCGGGAACTCGGGCGCCCAGGGTTCCGGCGTCGTCATCGACGACAAGGGCCACGTCCTCACGAACAACCACGTGGTGTCCGGGGTGGGCCAGGGCGCCGACCTCACAGTGACCCTCAACGACGGACGGACCTACAAGGCGACTGTGGCCGGCACGGACCCCGCGACGGACCTGGCCGTGATCACCCTCCAGTCGCCGCCTGGGGACCTGAAGCCGATCGCGTTCGGCAACTCGGACTCGCTCAAGGTCGGGGACCCGGTCATGGCGATCGGCAACCCGCTCGGACTCGCGGGCACCGTGACCACGGGCATCGTCAGCGCGCTCAACCGCCCGGTGACCACGCAGGCCGAGGAGCAGCAGCAGAGCCCTGACAACCCGTTCGGCCTCCCGAACCCCAGCCAGGGCGGCAGCGACGCCCAGGTCGTGGTGACCAACGCGATCCAGACCTCGGCCGCGATCAACCCCGGCAACTCCGGCGGGGCCCTGGTCAACGCCAGTGGGCAGCTGGTCGGCATCAACTCCGCGATCGCCAGCCTCGGCCAGAGCAGCGGGCAGAGCGGCAGCATCGGCATCGGCTTCGCCATCCCGGTCAACGAGGCCAAGGCCATCGCGACCCAGCTCATCGACAAGGGCACGGCCCAGCACGCGTTCCTCGGCGTCTCGCTCAAGGACGGCACGGCTGCTGACGGCAGCAGCCGGCGTGCCGGCGCCCAGATCACCGACGTGGTGGCGAGCTCCCCCGCCGCGGATGCCGGGCTGAAGGCCGGCGACGTCGTGATCGCCGTGGACGGCGACCGGGTCGACTCCTCCCTCGCCCTGGTCGCGAACGTGCACATGCACCAGGTGGGCGACAAGGTCACCCTGACCGTGCTGCGCGACGGCAAGCAGGTCAAGCTCGACGCCGCCCTCGTGGCCAAGCCGAGCACGTCCTCCTGACCCCGGGCGCGATAACCGGTTGACGCGTCAGGCACGAGTGGCAGAATCGCCCCTCGTGCCTGACCCCTCCCAACCCGCTGCAGAGCTGAGGAGGGAGCAGGACTACCTCGCCGAGGCGCGGGCCGCGCTGGCCCGGATGCGCGAGCAGACCCTGTCGCTCAAGGTCCAGGCGCACGACCCCATCTCGGCCGAGCACCTCGCCCGCACCCTCCACCTGCGGGCCGCGTCGCTCCAGGACGACCCGTCGAGCACGCTGTTCTTCGGCCGGCTCGACACCGACGGCTCCCACTCCGACCTCGGACCCGAGCGGTGGTACATCGGGCGCCGACACGTCAGCGACGAGCGCGGCGACCCGCTCGTCATCGACTGGCGCGCGCAGATGTCGACCGCGTTCTACCGCGCCTCGCGGACCGAGCCCATGGGGGTGGTGCTGCGACGACGGTTCGGGCTCGACCACGGTGCGGTGACGGCGTACGAGGACGAGCACCTCCAGGACCGCACCGAGCACGAGCGTCGCAGCCGGATCCTCGCCGAGGAGATCGAGCGGCCCCGGGTCGGCCCGATGCGCGACATCGTGGCCACCATCCAGCCCGAGCAGGACGAGATCGTCCGGGCCGGCGCAGACCGCACCATCTGCGTCCAGGGCGCTCCCGGCACGGGCAAGACCGCCGTCGGGCTGCACCGCGCGGCCTGGCTGCTGTACGCCTTCCGCGACCGGCTGGCCCGCTCCGGAGTCCTCGTGGTCGGGCCGAACCGCGCGTTCCTCGAGCACATCGGCGCCGTCCTCCCGGCGCTGGGCGAGGTCGCGGTGGGCCACACGACCATCGAGGAGCTCGTCGCCTCGGTGCCGGTTCGCGGGCAGGACAGCACACAAGCCGCTGTGCTCAAGGGCGATGCGCGACTCGCGGAGGTGCTCCGGTATGCCGTGTGGTCCCACGTGCGGCGTGCGTCCGAGCCGCTCGTGGTCCCGCGCGGGGTGCGCAAGTGGCGGGTGCCGGCCCACGAGGTGGCCGAGCTCGTCGACGAGCTGCGGGCCAGGGGCGTGCGCTACGACGCCGCCCGGCAGATGCTGCCCCAGCGACTGGCCCACGCGCTGCTGCTCCAGATGGAGCGGGCCGGCGACGCACCCGACGACCGGGTGCAGGACACGGTGGCCCGCAGTGCCGTGGTGAAGAAGTACGCCACCGCCCTGTGGCCGCCCCTGGACGCGCGCAGCGTCCTGTTCGCCCTGCTGTCCGACCCGGCGGAGCTCGCCCGGCACGCCGAGGGGATCCTGACCGAGGATGAGCAGCGGATCCTCCTGTGGGACAAGGCGCCCCGGTCCAAGGGTGCCGCCCGCTGGTCGCGGGCCGACACGGTCCTGCTCGACGAGCTGGAGGACCTGATCACCCGGACACCCTCGCTCGGCCACGTCGTCCTCGACGAGGCGCAGGACCTGTCCCCCATGCAGCTGCGCGCCGTCGGGCGCCGCTGCTCCACCGGCGCCGCGACGGTCCTCGGTGACATCGCCCAGGGCACCACGCCGTGGGCCACCGACTCGTGGGAGTCCTCGCTGGAGCACCTCGGCAAGGCGGGAAGCCACATCGAGGTGCTCGACCGCGGCTTCCGCGTCCCCGCCTCGGTCATCGAGTTCGCGGCACGGCTGCTGCCGCACATGGCTGCCGGGCTGGGCGCTCCGGTGTCGGTGCGCGAGAACCGCGGACGGCTGGACGTGGTCACTGCGCCAGACGCCGCAGCCATGGTGAGCCAGGTCGTCGCCACCGTCGACCGTGAGCGCGGCGAGCCGGGCTCCATCGGCGTCATCGTGGCCGATGCCATGGCGCCCGAAGTGTCGAAGGCACTGCAGGACAAGGGAATCGGGCACGGGCTCCTGGGCCAGGACCACGGTGACATCGACCACCAGGTGGATGTGGTCCCTGCGACCGTGGCGAAGGGCCTGGAGTTCGACAGGGTCGTGGTGGTCGAGCCTGCCGCGATCGCCGCCGCCGAGCCGGACGAGCGCACCGGCCTGCGCCGCCTCTACGTCGTGCTCACCCGCGCGGTGTCGGCCCTCACCATCGTGCACGCGCAGCCACTCCCCTCGGAACTGGCCGCCTGATCGGTCCTGGACCCACGCACACCCTCCAATCGACGTAGGCGACGTGCGCGGTTTGCCGGGACGGCGGCATACATCGTCCACCCGAGGTGTCGCGATGCGACACCCGGCATCCTCGTCGAACGCGGCGATCCGCAGCCGCTCCAACGGAGGAGACAGTCACCATGCGAGCTCGAGTACTTCGACGTGCCCTCATGGGCGCAGCAGCAACCGGCGCCCTCGTGGTCGCCACAGCCGGGGCCGGCCTGGCCCACGAATGCGTCAACGCCAGCCGCAACGGCACCGCAGGCGCCCAGATCATCATGGACTTCAACGACAACGTCCTGTGGGTCTCCAACGGCCTGCAGCACCGGGTCGACAAGGGCTTGGTCAACATGGAGACGGGTGAGGGCTTCAGTGGCCTGGTCGGCTTCGACGTCGACGGTGACGGTGTCGGCGACGTGGCCACCTGGATCGTGGGCCCGAATGGTGAGATCCCGCTGAAGGCACAGTTCAACGGCCAGCCCTGCAAGGGTGTCACCAACATCGAGGTCTGGTTCCAGGAGTGCATGGGCGGCTGACCGGCACGCGCCCTTGACCTGTTGAGGGCCGTCGCGTGTGCGAGACTCGCGCACGTGCCGGCCCTCATCACGTGGTGGAAGCTCGACCTCGCAGAGCTGGCCCCGCAGGCCCACTCCGACGCGGTCCACGCGGTGGGCGCGGACCTGCTGCGCCGGTGGGCCGAGCCACAGCGCCAGTACCACACGAGCCGGCACCTGGTGGAGATGTTCTGGGCACTCGAGGACCTCGAGAAGACCGGCGAGGTCGACGCCCGCGAGGGGACCGTCGGCCGCCTCGCGGCGTGGTTCCACGACGCGGTCTACGAGCCCCTGGCCGCACCGGGCGCCAACGAGGCGGCCAGCGCCGAGCTGGCGGTCCGAGACCTGTCGGCCCTGGGCCTGGACGGCGAGGACGTCGACACGGTCCGTCGGCTCGTCCTCGCCACGGAGACCCACGACCTCCCCGGTGGGGGACTGCCCGCCGCCTTCCACGACGCGGACCTGTGGATCCTGTCGGCGCCGCCGGAGCGCTACGCCGAGTACACCGGCCAGGTGCGTCAGGAGTATGCCGCCGTGCCCGACGACGTCTTCGCGGCTGGCCGGTCGGCGCTGCTGCGGCCGTTCCTCGCGCGTGACTTCATCTACGCGACGACCACCGCACGTGAGCAGTGGGGGGAAGCCGCCCGGCTCAACCTTGCCGGCGAGCTGGAGGCGCTCAGCACCGCCACTGGCTGACCTGGGCCGCGCGTCAGAGTGCGGCCGCGACCAGCGGCCACCAGAAGCGCTCCCCGCAGCGCTCCTCGAACTGCCCGGCCGTCAGCCAGCAGGGGTCGACCGCGTCGTCCAGCGCCGCCACCAGCTCGTCACCACCGGGCACCTGCACGCGGAACAGCTGCATCAGCCCACCCGCATCCGGCCAGCGCCCGTGCAACGACACGGGAGCGAACCGCTCGAAGCCCACCGGCTCGAGCCCACCGCCGTCGAGCCGCAGACCGGTCTCCTCCCACACCTCGCGGACCGCGCAGGCGCGCACGGTCTCGCCCACCTCACGCCAGCCGCCCGGCACCGACCACTCCTGTCGACGCGGGCTGTACACCACGGCATACCGGCCGTCGTCTGCGGCGACCACCGCCATGGCCGCGAACACCGCGGACTCTGACGCCGGCTCGGCGTCACGCACCAGGTCGACGTGCGCCACCGAGCCGTCGGCGAACTCGACGTCGCGGAGGGCAGCGATGAGCGCGCTCACCCGTGGACGCCCGCGGCAGCGTCGAGCAGCGGCCACCAGTGCCGTTCTCCCAGCTCGGTTTCCAGCCGGTCGGAAGCCAGCCAGGTCCCTGCGAGCGGTCGCACCGAGTGCGCGACCTCGTCGGCCCACACCGCGAAGGCGGCCAGGGGTGCGGGCCACGGATAGCCCGCGCCCGGCTCCGGAACGGTGTTGCGGACATAGCCGAGCAGCCTCGTGCTCTGCGGCACGGGCGCGCCGAGAACCACCCGGTGCAGCCGGTCGACCGCCGCCTGAGGAGTGAGGCCGGCCACCGGGGCCGAGGGAAGGTCCAGCCCGCTCCCGTCGAGGCGTTCGAGCACGAGGAGGTCGCCCCCCCGCCGCAGCGCGAGCCGCACGACCACGGTGGCGGCCGGTGCGCTGTCCTGGCGGGAGGTGATCACGTCCGCGCGCGAGCCAGCGGGCAGCCACGGCGCATCGGGGAAGGTCGCGACGACGCGCTCGTGCGTGCGCTTCTGGATGCGCAGCCCGCTGTCGCGCAGCAGGCGCGCCAAGTCGCGCCCGCCGATCGGCCGGGCCCCGGCGGTGACGAGGGAGTCGTAGCGTTCCTGCGGCACGTCGTAGTGGTCGCCCTCGAAACCACGTCGCGGAATCCCTTGCGCCGCAGCGAAGTCGTGCAGCTCGACATAGGACGTGTCACTGACCAGGTGGGACCACAGCCGTCCGTGTGCCGGCCAGGCAGGCGGGTCGATCCAGATGGTCACGGGCCCGACGCTACTGCCTCGACGGGGCACCTGTGGAAAACTCCGCGGCCGTCCGGCCCGGTCGCCCTAGCCTCGAACGGAACGCGGCGTCACGGGGGCTCCGCGCAGGAGAGGAGCACACCATGTCCACCACCTTCCAGGTCGACACCGGCCGTATCCAGGCGGCCTCGACCGACATCGCGCGCATCGCCGGTGAGATCGACGGCCAGGTCAGCGCCATGATGGGCCGCCTCCAGTCGCTGCAGGACGCCTGGACGGGCACCGCCTCGGCCAGGTTCCAGGGCGTGGCACACGAGTGGCAGGCGACCCAGCGCCAGGTGCGGGCCTCGCTCGACTCGATCGGCACCGTGCTCGCCGCCGCCGGGGCGCAGTACGCCGAGACCGAGGCGCAGACCCTTCGCATGTTCACCTGAGTCCCCCGCTTGCGTCTGCGAGTTTGCCCACCAGCGGGGCAAGCTCGCAGACGCAAGCAGTCGGGTGTTGGGCTACTCGGTGGTGATCGCCCGCAGCACGTCGAGCTTGGCGGCCCGACGCCCCGGCCAGAGGGCGGCCAGGACGCCGACCAGTCCGGCGAGGACGACGAACACGGCGAGCTGGGTGCCGGGGACCGACAGCACGTCGATGCCGTCGTCAGCGAGGCTCCGCTGCAGCGCCCACCCGGCGACCAGCCCCAGGCCGACGCCCAGCACCGCCCCGAGCAGTGCGATCGCCACCGACTCCAGCCGCAGCATGGTGCGCAGCTGGCGACGGCTCAGCCCGACCGCCCGGAGCAGCCCGATCTCGCGGGTCCGCTCGATCACCGACAGCGCCAACGTGTTGACGATGCCGAGCACCGCGATGACCACGGCGAGCCCGAGCAGCGCGTAGATCATGTAGAGCAGCTGGTCGATCGGCTTGCGCTGCTCGGCGGCGAACGCGTCCTGGTCCTTCAGGCTCACCGTCGGCAGGTCCGCGATGACCTTGGCGATGCCCGCCTCGACAGCCGCCTTGTCGGCTCCCGGCTGGCGCACCACGAAGGTCATGCTGTCCTGCGCCGGCACACCGGCGGCGTCAGCCGTGGGCAGGGAGACGAGGACCGGCACCTGCATGGCTTCCATGGAGCGGTAGACCGCGGCGACCCGGTAGGTGGCCGTCTGCCCGGCAATGGTGGCTTGCGTGCGGTCGCCCACCTCGAGGCCGTCCTTGGCCGCCACCTTGTCGTCGAGGACGAGCCCGTCCTTGCCGATGTCGGCGAACGAGCCGGACAGCACCTCGACCGGGACCGCCTTGCGGAACGTGGCGGGGTCGATGGCCGCGCCGCCGCGCTGGTCCTTGCCGAGGGTGACCGACAGGAACCGCATCGGGCTCGCGACCTCGACGCCCGGCACCGCGGCCACGTCCTGGGTGACCTTGGACGAGAACGGCTGTCCGATGGCGTTGGAGACCACATAGTCACCCACGAAGTTCTCCGAGATCGACTTGTCCACGCTCGCCTTCGCGGACGCGCCGAAGACGGACATCATCGAGACCAGGGTGAGGCCGATCATCAGGGCGGAAGCGGTGGCAGCGGTGCGGCGCGGGTTGCGCACGGCGTTCTGCTCCGCCATCACGCCGACCGTCTTGAACAGCGGGCGGTAGACGGCGCCCATGAGTGCGATCACCGGCCGGCCGACGACCGGGCTGGTCAGCGCGACCCCGAGGAGCATCGCGAACACCCCGCCGCCCACGTAGTAGGCGGAGTGGCTGATGTCGGTGAAGGCGCCGAGGTAGGTGGCCACGGCCCCGCCGACCGTCAGGGCGCCGCCCACGAGGATCCGCCAGCGCAGCGCCGACTCCGGCAGCGCCACGTCGTCGCGCATCGCCGCCACCGGCGGCATCTTCCCCGCGCGGCGAGCGGGCAGGTAGGCGGCCACCATCGTGACGACCAGCCCGACGGCATACGACCAGAGCGCGGTGGTGGGCTCGAAGACGAGCGGTGACCCACTGAGGTCCAGCCCGAACGTCGAGAACAGCGCCTTGATCCCCAGCGCCAGCAGGAACCCGAAGCCCAGCCCGGCGGTGGCACCGACGAGGCCGACGACGAGGGCCTCGAACAGCACCGACCGGGTCACCTGCTTGCGGGCTGCGCCGAGGGCGCGGAAGAGCGCCAGCTCACGGCTGCGCTGCGCGACCAGGATCGAGAACGTGTTGATGATGAGGAAGGACCCGACGAACAAGGCGATGCCGGCGAAGATCAGCAGGAACGTGCTGATGAAGGACAACGCCTGGTTGACCGAGTCCTGCGACTCCTTGGCAGCGGCCTTGCCGGTGACCGCCTCGTAGCCGGCGGGGAGTGCGGAGCGCACCTGCTTGGCGAGCTCCTCCTGGCTGACGCCGTCCTTCGCGGTGACCCAGGCGTCGGTGTACTCGTCCTTGCCGCCGAGGTACATGGCCTGCGCGGTCCTGGTGTCGAAGATCGCGATGGTCGCGCCGACCAGCCCGCCGTTCTTGAACTCCGCGGTGCCGACGAGCGTCGACTTCACGATTGGCTCCGCACCGCTCGTGGCGAGGGTGACGGTGTCACCGACCCGGTAGCCGGCGCGCTCCGCGGTGAGGGCGTCGAGGACCACCTCGCCGGTGCGGTCCGGCCAGCGGCCCTGCTTGATGGCGACCGGCTCCTCACCGGAGGCGGTGGGTGCGTCGTTGTGGGACAGGCCCAGGCCCGGGGCACCCTGGCCACCGATCAGCTTGCCCTGCTTGGACACGACGAAGGTCGTGGGGTCGCTGACGTTGCCGTCGGCACGCGCGACTCCGGGCACTGAGGCGAGGTCGTGGACGAGGGGGCCGGGCAGGGTCTTGGCGGTACGGCTGGCATCGAAGTCGCCGCTCGCGGCGGCGGGCCGGACCACGACGTCGCCCACGGTGTCGACGATCCCGGAGAAGGCCTTGCCGAGGGTGTCGGTGAAGATGAGGGAGCCCGAGACGAACGAGACGCCCAGGATGATGGCGAAGGCGCTCATGAACAGCCGCAGCTTGCGACCCATGAGGCTCTTCCAGCTGGCGTGGAGCATGGGTCAGTCCAGGCCCTTCATCCGCTCGAGGATCTTGCCGGGCGACGGCTCAAGCATCTCGTCCACGACCTTGCCGTCGGCCAGGAAGACCACCCGGTCGGTGTGCGACGCCGCCGCGGGGTCGTGGGTGACCATGACGATGGTCTGGCCGAACTCGTCGACCGAGCGCCGCAGGAAACCGAGCACCTCCGCACCGGACGTCGAGTCGAGGTTGCCGGTCGGCTCGTCAGCGAAGATGATCTCGGGCCGGCTGACGAGCGCGCGGGCGCAGGCGACGCGCTGCTGCTGGCCACCCGACAGCTCGTTGGGGCGGTGGGTCAGCCGGTCGCGCAGGCCCACCGTGTCGATGACGTTGTCGAACCACGTCGGGTCGGGACTGCGCCCGGCGATCGCCAGCGGCAGCAGGATGTTCTCCTGCGCGTTGAGCGTCGGGATGAGGTTGAAAGCCTGGAACACGAACCCGATCCGGTCGCGGCGCAGGGTGGTCAGGGCCTTGTCCTTGAGCCGGGTGATGTCGACGTCCCCGACGTAGACCTCGCCCGACGTGGCCGCGTCGAGACCCGCGGCGCAGTGCATGAGGGTCGACTTGCCCGAGCCGGACGGACCCATCACCGCGGTGAACTCGCCGCGCGCGATGTCGAGGGTCACGCCGTCGAGGGCACGGACCTGCGCCTCCCCCTTGCCGTACGTCTTGGTCAGGCCCACGACGCGCGCCGCCGGCGCGCTGTTGTGAGGTGGGGCTGCGGCTGTCGCAGCCGCCGGTGTCGCAGTCATGGTGGGGCTCCCGGCTCCAGGTCTGGTCGTGGTTGGTGGTGGTTCTTGACGGTTCTCATGGCACTTGGCCAGCGGTGCCAAGCCTAGGGACGCAGGTCCCTGCGCGTCCTCAGGTTTGTCCCCGAGCCACCCCTGAGCAGACCCTGAGGCGGGGCCGGTACATCCGTACCGCTGGACCGAGGACAGGCGGGCCTGCCAGGGACCCCGGTGCGGCTCCTAGCGTCGTCAGTGGTCGCCGAGGTGGCGGCCACCCCGCGACGAAAGGCACGTCATGCCAACGACATCCCACCCGGTCACCCGCCTGCCGAACGGTGAGCGGGAGGCCCAGCCACGCGGCATACCAAGGCTGCCGGTGTGGCAGACCCTGGTTGGTGCGGTTGCGGCGAGCGCGACCACGTGGGTCGTCCTCGTGCCCCTGGTCGGGCTCGACCTGGCCGTGCACACGAGCGGTGAGTACCGCGAGGTCGGTCTCGCCTCCGTGGTCGCCACCGCGCTCGTCGTGGCCATCGCGGCGCTCGCCCTGGCAACCGCCCTGCGCAGGCTGGCGGGCCGGCCGCGACGGCTGTTCCTGGCGGTGTCCGCGGCCGTCCTGGCCGGGTCCCTGCTGGGTCCGCTCGGCGCCGTGGGCGTCGGCGCCGCGCTCGGGCTCGCGATGCTCCACCTCGCCGTTGCCACGGCCGTGGTCCCCCTCGTGGCCGGTCGGCTGCCCGAGCGGCGGTCCCGGTGACCCGGCGCCCGGCCCGCACGAGGTATGCCGCGGGCGCAAGAATGGCTGTCATGCCCGGCTCCCAGCGCGCCACCTCATGGCGGCCCTGGCAGGTGCCCACGTGGGCCGCCGTCGCCTGGGTCGGCCTGTGGGGAGCCGGTCTCGTGGCACCCGCTGCCGCGGGCCTGGGCGAGACGCCACATCCCGTGCTGGGAGGCGTGGGCGTCGTGGGGGTCCTCGGCTGCTTCCTGGGCGCCGTCCTCGGCACGGTCCTGCGTACGGGACGGCCGGGTGTCTTGCCCGTGCTCGCGATGACGGCCCAGGCCGGGCTGACGACGGCGCTCGCCGGCCTGCACGGCCTGCCGTGGGGGACGCTCCCGCTGCTGCTGGCGACCGCCGTCGGTGTCATGGCACCCACGAGGTGGGCGCCGGGCCTGGTGACCGGCGTCGCGGCCGTGGCAGTCGTGCTCGACGTCGGGCGGGGCGCATCCTGGACCTCGGCGCTGTGGGGCACCGGGCTGACCACGTTGCTGGCCGGGCTCGTCACCTTCGCCATCACCTCGCTGTCCTGGCTGGTCGGCGAGCTGCACCGCACGCGGGCCGAGCTGGCGCGCACCGCCGTCGCGGCCGAGCGGCTGCGGTTCTCCCGCGACCTGCACGACCTGCTCGGTCACTCGTTGTCCGTCATCTCGGTCAAGGCGCAGGCCGCACGGCGGTCGCTGCCAGCCGACCCCGATGCCGCGGCCCGGCACGCGTCCGACATCGAGACCCTGTCGCGGGACGCCCTGGGCGAGGTGCGGCAGGCGGTCCAGGGCTACCGCCGGACCACCCTGGACGCCGAGGTCGAGCGAGCGGCGGGTGCGCTGCGCGCCGCCGGCGTCGAGACCGAGGTCGTGCGCGGCGACACCTCGCTCACCACCGAGCAGGAGGACCTGTTGGCCTGGGTGGTCCGCGAGGGTGCGACGAACGTGCTGCGCCACGCCCGCGCCCGGCGCGCCCGGATCCTCACCGAGGGCGGCTCGGACGGCGCCACCGTGGTCATCGAGGACGACGGGGTCGGGCCGGACCAGGACGAGGATGCGGTGTCGCCGGACGGGCTCTCGGGGAGCATCACCGGCTCGGGCCTGTCCGGGCTGCGCGAGCGGCTGTCCACCGCCGGCGGGACGCTCTCCACGCACGGCGACGCGCGCGGATTTCGGCTGTCGGTGCAGGTGCCCTCGGCGCGAGGTGCCAGCGGGCGGGGCCGGTCAGGGAGGATGCCGTCGTGACGTCGCTGCTCATCGCCGAGGACCAGGTCATGATGCGCGAGGCGCTCGCCACGCTGCTCGACCTCGAGGACGACCTCGACGTCGTCGCGCAGGTCGGCCGTGGCGACGAGGTCGTGGCCGCGGTGACCGAGCACCGCCCCGACGTCGCGCTGCTGGACATCGAGCTGCCCGGGCTGTCGGGCCTGGACGCCGCCGCCGTCCTGCGGCAGGCAGCCCCCGCGACCGTGGTCGTCATCGTGACCACGTTCGGGCGACCGGGATACCTGCGTCGGGCCCTCGACGCCGGGGCCCGTGGGTTCGTCGTCAAGGACGGCCCGGTCGAGGGCCTGGCGGACGCGATCCGCCGGGTCGTCGCGGGCGAGGTGGTCATCGACCCGGCGCTGGCCGCGGACGCACTGTCCGCCGGACCGAACCCGCTCACCGAGCGGGAGCGGGACGTGCTGAGCGAGTCCACCGACGGCGCGACCGTTGCCGACATCGCGGGCACCCTGCACCTGTCCGAGCAGACCGTGCGCAACTACCTGTCTGCCGCGATCGGCAAGACCGGCACCCGCAACCGGGTCGAGGCGGCCTCGGAGGCCCGCCACCGCGGCTGGCTCTGAGCCCAGAAGGCCGGCCCCGCGGCATACCGGCGCATGCGAAGGGGCGGCCCACCCGAAGGTGA
>DASUKI010000255.1:0-2291 GCA_036278855.1 Pedococcus sp. | reverse complement strand
TCGTCGTGGGTGCGGCGTGAGCCCATGGCACCGATGTAGGCCACCTCCGGCAGGCGCAGTGCCACCTCGAGCAGAGGCACGTCGAACTTGGGGTCGTGGGTGAGCACGCAGACGACGGTGCGCGCATCGACCCGTCCCGCGTCCTGCTCCGCCGCGAGGTAGCGGTGTGGCCACTGCACGACGACCTCGTCGGCCGACGGGAAGCGGCTCTTGGTCGCAAAGACCGGCCGCGCGTCGCACACGGTGACCTCGTAGCCGAGGAAGTGGCCCACGTGCGCGACGGCCGCAGCGAAGTCGATGGCCCCGAAGACCAGCATCCGCGGCTTGGGGGCGAACGAGGAGACGAACACCCGCATGCCCTCCCCACGTCGCTCGCCGTCCGGCCCGTAGGTGAGGGTCTCGGTGCGACCAGCCGCCAGGAGGCCACGCGCGTCGTCGGTCACGGCGGCGTCGGCTCGGTCGCTGCCCAGCGAGCCGGTGGCCCGGTCGTCCACGCCCTCGGGTCGCACGACGACGCGCCGGCCCAGCCACGCCGGGTCCGGGTGCTCGATCACGGTCGCCACCGCCACCGGGTTCCCCGCCTCGACGTCCTCGGCAACCTCCCCCAGCTCCGGGAAGGTCTGCCTGCTGACCCGCTCCACGAAGACGTCCATGATGCCCCCGCAGGTGAGCCCCACGGCATACGCGTCGTCGTCGCTCACGCCGTAGCGCTGGAGCACCGAGTCGCCTTGGGCCACCACGGACTGCGCGAGCTCGTAGACCGCACCCTCGACGCAGCCCCCACTCACCGACCCCACGGCTTCCCCGCCCGGGCCGACGAGCATCGAGGCGCCAGCCGGTCGTGGTGCCGAGCGCCAGGTCGCGACCACGGTGCCCACGCCGACGGTCTGTCCGTCTCGCCACCACCCCATCAGCTCGGGCAGGACCTCACGCACGACCGACCACCTCCACCAGCTCCTCGAAGGCAGCCATCGAGTGCCCCGCGACGAAGTCGTCCACGTGCGGCAGGGCGGCCACGATCCCCTGCTGCACGGGTTCGTAGCCGGGCTTCCCGCGGTGGGGGTTGACCCAGACGACCCGGTGGGCCAGGGCCCGCATCCGGCGCATCTGCTCCCCCAGCGCCCCGGGCGAACCACGCTCCCACCCGTCGCTGAAGAGCACCACGACCGCGCCACGGGCCATGCCCCGCCGGCCCCAGCGGTCGAGGAAGGCACGGATGCCCTCGGCGAGGCGGGTGCCGCCCGCCCAGTCGGGGACGGTGCTGCCGCAGGCCACGAGCGCGCGCTCCGGGTCGCGCTGTCGCAGCGCCCGGGTGACGTACGTGAGCCGGGTGCCCAGCGTGAACACCTCGACCGGCAGGCCGCTCGCGGCGTAGGCGTGGCCGAGCCTCAGCAACGCGTCGGCGTAGGCGCTCATCGAGCCCGAGACGTCGACGAGCAGGACCACCCGGCGCGCGCGGGTCCCCCTGTGCCGCCACTCGATCGGACCGGGCTCACCCATCCGGCGCAGCTGCCCGCGCAGGGTGCGGCGGGCGTCCACGAGACCGCGGCGCGACGGGGTGTGGCGGTGCGCCGGTCGCCTCGGCGCGCGCGGCCGGAGCGCGGCGAACAGGGCCGCCAGGTGCGCACGTTCGGTGCTGGACATGGTGGCCACGTCGCGGTGGCGCAGGACCTCGGTGCGGCTGGCCCGGGCGTGGACCGACTCGAGGTCGTCATCGCCGTGACCCTCCCCGGTCGTGGCATCCAACGACGCGCTCGCGACGGTCGGTGCGCCCGGCCGCGCGCTGGTGGCGGTGGCGCGCTGCAGCCCGAACCACGCGGCATACACCTGGTCGAAGCGCTCGAGGTCGGCGGGTGAGGCGCACAGCGCCGCCCGGCCCGCCCAGTAGGTGCGCGCCTGGTCGCCGACCCCGACAGCCGCGGCGGCCTCGAGCCAGGTGCGCTCACGGTCGGCGGTGACGGCCACCCCGGCGGCCCGCACCGCGCGGGCGAAGGCGAGCAGGACCTCGTCCGCCGGGTGAGCGGGCGCGGCGCTCACCGGGCGAGGACCCGTTCGAGCGCGGCACGGACGCGCTCGGCGTCCTCGCGGTACTTCACGGCCACCCCCAGGGTGGCCGCTGCGGTCTCCAGGTCGAGCTCGGTGGTGCCGAGCTCCTGCAGGGCCCGGGTCCAGTCCAGGGTCTCCGCGACGCCGGGCGGCTTGATGAGCTCGTGGTCGGTGCGCAGCTTCTGCACTGCCGAGACCACCTGTGCCGCAAGCGACTCCGACACCTGCGGGATGCGGGTGCGGAC
>DASUKI010000254.1:0-8245 GCA_036278855.1 Pedococcus sp. | reverse complement strand
CGTAGGTCGCCTCGTCGGTGAGCGGCAGCTCCTCGAGGACGATGTCCTCGTCCCGGTTGGCCTTGATGTTCTTCACGGCGTCGTCGAGGACCGTGAGGTTGCGCAGCCCCAGGAAGTCCATCTTGATCAGGCCGAGGGTCTCGCAGGTCGGGTAGTCGAACTGCGTGATCATCGCGCCGTCGGCGGGCCGCTTGAGCATCGGGATGATGTCGAGCAGCGGCTCGCTCGACATGATGACGCCGGCGGCGTGGACGCCCCACTGGCGCTTGAGCCCCTCGAGCCCGAGCGCGGTGTCGACGATCTCCTTGAAGTGCGGCTCGGTCTCGACGAGCGCCCGGAAGTCGCCGCCCTCGTTGTAGCGCTTGTGCTCCTTGTTGTAGATCTCGGCCAGCGGCACGCCCTTGCCCATGACGTCCGGCGGCATCGCCTTGGTGAGCTGCTCCCCCACGACGAAGGGGTGCCCCATCACCCGCGCGGCGTCCTTGACCGCCTGCTTGGCCTTGATCGTGCCGTAGGTGACGATCTGCGCGACGCGATCCGCGCCGTACTTGTCGGTGACGTACTTGATCACCTCACCGCGCCGGCGCTCGTCGAAGTCGACGTCGAAGTCGGGCATCGACATGCGCTCGGGGTTGAGGAACCGCTCGAAGATCAGGCCGTGCGGGATCGGGTCGAGATCGGTGATGCGCATGGCGTACGCACACATGGACCCCGCACCCGAACCGCGGCCGGGCCCGACGCGGATCCCGTTGCGCTTGGCCCAGTTGATGAAGTCGGCGACCACGAGGAAGTACGAGGGGTAGCCCTTCGAGACGATGACGTCGGTCTCGTAGGCCGCCTGCTTCGTGGCGTACTCCGGCACCCCGTCGGGGAACCGCTCCACGAGCCCCTGCTGGACCTCCTTGACGAACCAGCTCTCGTCGCTCTCCCCGGGCGGGCAGGGGAACTTCGGCATGAAGCGCCCCTCCCCCTCGGTGAAGGAGATGTCGCACATCTCTGCAATGAGCAGGGTGTTGTCGCACGCCTCGGGCAGCTCGCGCCACGTGTGGCGCATCTCGGCCGGGCTCTTGAGGTAGAAGTCGTCGGCGTCGAACTTGAAGCGGTTCGGGTCCATCAGGGTCGAGCCGGACTGCACGCACAGCAGCGCCGAGTGCGCCTTGGCGTCCTCGGGGCTGGTGTAGTGCAGGTCGTTGGTGGCCACCAGGGGCAGGTCGAGCTCACGGGCCAGGCGGAGCAGGTCCTTCTGCACGCGGCGCTCGATGTCGAGCCCGTGGTCCATCAGCTCGCAGAAGTAGTTCTCTGCCCCGAGGATGTCCCTCATGTCGCTCGCGGCCTGGAGCGCCTCGCGGTACTGCCCGAGCCGCAGCCGGGTCTGGATCTCGCCCGACGGGCAGCCCGTGGTGCCGATCAGCCCGTCTGAGAACTGGCTGAGCAGCTCGCGGTCGATCCGCGGCCACTTCGCGTAGACCTGGTCGAGGCTGGCCATCGAGTCCATGCGGAACAGGTTGTGCAGGCCGTTGTTGTTCCTGGCCAGCAGGATCATGTGGGTGTACGCCCCCGAGCCGGAGACGTCGTCGCCCGCCTGGTGGTCCTCACCCCACTTCACCCGGGTCTTGTCGGTGCGGTGGGTCCCCGGCGTGACGTAGGCCTCGACGCCGATGATCGGCTTGACGCCTGTCCCCTGCGCCTTCTTCCAGAACTCGTAGGCCCCGAAGACGTACCCGTGGTCGGTGGTCGCGAGGGCCGGCATGCCCATCTCGGCCGCACGCGTGAACAGGTCGCCGATCCGGGCGGCACCGTCGAGCATGGAGTACTCGGTGTGCACGTGCAGGTGCACGAAGGAGTCGGTCTGGCTCGATCGGGAGGCGGGCTGCGAGGACATCAGGCCGATCGTAATCGGGGGGTACCGACAGTCCTAAGGGACGCGCCTGCCTGTGACGGATGAGGCGCATGGTATGCCGCGTGGTCGCCTGAGCCTGCCCAGCGCGGCTGCTCCGCCGAACCGCTCAGCCGGGGCCGACCGCCGCCTCGATGAGGCCGGGCTGCACCGACTCGACCACCCAGCCACGGTCGCCCAGCAGGCGCCGCCACTCGGATTCGGTGCGCTCGCTGCCGTCGGCCATGACGAGCATGTGCAGGTCCATCCACGGCCCCCAGTCCCAGTCCTGCGGCTCCGCCAGCACCGTCTCGACGAGGACGAGTCGTGCGCCCTCAGGGGCGGCTGCCCGACAGGCGGACAGGATCCGACCGGCCTGCTCGTCGTTCCAGTCGTGCAGGACCACGGCCTCGACGTAGGTGTCCGCCGCGGGCACGTCCTCGAAGAAGCTCCCGGCCTGGAACCGGCACCGGTCGGCCGCCGGCGACGCGTCGATCTGTGCCAACGCCTCCTGCTCCACCTGCGGCAGGTCGAGCACCGTGCCGGTGAGGTGCGGGTTCGCCTCGAGGACGGCCAGCAGGTTGGTCCCGGTCCCGCCACCGAGGTCGACGACGTGGGAGGACCGGCTCCAGTCCCGCTGCAGCAGCACCTGGCGCCGGACCCGGGAACCGACGGCCATCGCCTCGTTGAACGTGCGGCCCTCGTCAGGGTGCTCGGCCAACCACTCGAACATGCCCATGCCCCGCTGCCGCTCGAAGGCGGACCCGCCCTCGCGCAGCGAGTCCAGCAGACCGATCCACGCGGCATACCCGCGGTCGAGGTGGATGCGCACGTGCGGTGCCATCGTGAGGTCGCCGTCGCGGCGCAGGAGGCGGGAGGTGTCGGTGTGCACCACGCCCTCGGGGGTGGCGTCGAAGACGCCGACCGTGCGCAGCGCCCGGAGCAGGCGCCCGAGGCGAACAGCCGGTATGCCGGTCGGTCCGGCCAGTGCCTCGACCGGCACGGGCTCGTCCCCGACGTGGTCGGCCAGGCCGGTCTGCACCACGACGCACAGTGCCTGGGTGACCATGTAGCCACCGACGAGCCGGAACACCTCCGAGCGCGGATCGTCCACCTCTCGGACGCTACCCACCACGAGGTGGGAAGGGATCCGCCAGAAGGACGGCCCCCGTGGACCCTCGCCTCTCCGTCGCGCAGCTCCCGCTGGTCCGCGTGGGGCGTCCACGTGGTGCGTCCACGTGGTGCGTCCTGGTCAAATGGGTGGGCGCAGGCACGTGTGGGGCGGACACTGTCGGGGTGGCTGCCACCTCGCGCTCGGTCCAGGCGACGTACCTCGCGCTGCAGCTGGTCACCACCCTGGCCACCTCGCTGATCTGGGGGGTCAACACGCTGTTCCTGCTCGACGCCGGGCTGAACAACCTGGAGGCCTTCGCCGCGAACGCCTTCTTCACCGCGGGGATGATGCTGTTCGAGATCCCGACGGGCGTCGTCGCCGACCTGCGGGGGCGTCGGCTGTCGTTCCTCCTGGGGGCCGCCACCCTGTGCGGGTCTACGCTGCTGTACGTGTTGCTGTGGCAGCAGCACGCGTCGTTCCCGCTCTGGGCGGCGGTGTCGATCCTGCTCGGGCTCGGCTTCACCTTCTTCTCCGGCGCCGTCGAAGCGTGGCTGGTCGACGCCCTCGCCGCGACCGGGTACACCGGTGAGCTGGACACGGTCTTCGGGAGGGGCCAGGCGGTGCAGGGCGGAGCGATGCTCCTCGGCTCCGTGGCCGGCGGCTACCTCGCACAGGCCACCAGCCTGGGTGTGCCCTTCATCGCCCGGGCCGCCCTGCTCGTGGTCGCATTCGCGATCGCGGCGGCAGCCATGCGCGACCTGGGGTTCACCCCGGACCACGTCACGCGGCCCGGGGCCCAGGTGCGGCTGATCTGGCACGACTCGCTGCGCTACGGGTTCGGCCAGCCGCCGATCCGCTGGCTGATGCTCAGCTCGCCGTTCATCGGCGGCGTCGCGGTCTACGCCTTCTACGCGATGCAGCCGTACCTGCTCCAGCTGTGGGGTGACCCGGACGCCTACGGGATCGCCGGCCTGGCCGCAGCGATCGTCGCCGGTGCCCAGGTGGTCGGTGGCCTGTCGGCGCCCAGGCTGCGCCGGCTGGTGGGCGTGCGCACGACGTGGCTGCTGGTGACCACCTCGGCCAGCACCCTCGCCCTGCTCCTCGCCGGGGTGCTGGACTCGTTCTGGCCGGTCATCGGGCTCCTCGTGGTGTGGGGCTTCGCGTCCTCGACCGCGCTGCCGGTCCGGCAGGCGTTCGTCAACGGGCTGATCCCCTCGCGGCAGCGGGCGACCGTCCTGTCGTTCGACTCGCTGATGTCCTCCAGCGGCGGGGTCGTGCTGCAACCGGCCCTCGGCAGGGCCGCCGACCTGTCCGGGTACCCCCTCACGTTCGTGCTGGGCGGCATCGCGCAGGCGTGCGCGCTGCCGCTGATCGCGCTGGCCAGGCGCGAAGGCGCCCCCTCGGACCGTGTCGCGTCGCAGTCGGCACCGAGCCCATGACGTCCCGGACCGGGGGTCGCGGACCCCGGCCACGCGGCATACCTCGGTCGTGGACCCGCGCCACACTCAGGCGGACAGACGCTCCAAGGCGCGCTGGAGGTCGTCCGGGTAGGGGCTCTCGAAGGAGACGTACGTGCCGGAGCCAGGGTGCTCGAACCCGAGCCCCACCGCGTGGAGCCACTGCCGGTCAAGCCCGAGCCGGGCGGCGAGCTTGGGGTCGGCGCCATAGGTGAGGTCGCCGGCGAGCGGATGGCGCAGGGCGCTGAAGTGGACGCGGATCTGGTGGGTGCGGCCCGTCTCGAGGTGGACGTCGAGCAGGCTGGCCGCGCGGAACGCCTCGATGACCTGGTAGTGGGTGACGCTGGGCTTGCCCTTGTCCATCACCGCGAACTTGTAGTCGTAGCTGGGGTGGCGGCCGATGGGCGCGTCGATGGTGCCGACCACCGGGTCGGGCAGGCCCTGCACGAGCGCGTGGTACTTCTTGTCGACGTTGCGGCTGCGGAAGGCCTGCTTGAGGACGCTGTAGGCGTACTCCGACTTGGCCACCACCATCAGCCCACTGGTGCCGACGTCGAGCCGGGACACGATGCCCTGGCGCTCGCTGGCCCCACTCGTGGCGATCTTGTAGCCAGCCGCCGCGAGTCCGGCGACGACGGTCGGACCGGTCCACCCGACGCTCGGGTGCGCTGCCACGCCCACCGGCTTGTCGACCACGACGATGTCGTCGTCGTCGTGGACCACGCTCATGCCGGGCACGGGCTCCGCGACGACCTCGAGGCTCGCGCTGGCGCCGACGGAGGGCAGGCTGACCTCGAGAAGGTCACCCGCGCTCACCCGGTCGGACTTGCCCGCGGGCCGATGGTTGAGCTGGACCTCCCCCGCCTTGGCGAGGTCGGCGGCCTTGGTCCGCGACACCCCGAACAGCCGCGCCAGCGCCGCATCCAGGCGCTCGCCCTCGAGCCCGTCGGGAACGAAGAGGGTCCGCTGCTCAGCCACCGTCGGCCTCGTGACGGCCCTGGTGCGGGCGCTTGCCGTCGACCCCGACGCCGCGCAGGGCAAGCACGCCGATGAGTGCGGCGGCACCCACGATCGCGATGTCGGCCACGTTGCCGATGAACAGCCCGAAGTAGTCGATGAAGTCGACGACGTGGCCCCGGCCGGGGCCGGGAGCCCGCAGCATGCGGTCGGTGAGGTTGCCCAAGGAGCCGCCGAGCAGCAGGCCCAGCGCCCATGCCCAGGACCGGCTGCCGATGCGCCGGGCGGTGCGGATGATGAAGACCAGCACGCCGCACGCGATGAGGGTCATCACCCAGGTCGCGCCGTTGCCGATCGAGAAGGCTGCCCCGGCGTTGCGGATCAGGTTGAGCCGGATGAGGTCGCCGACGACGTCCACCGGCTTGCCCGGCACCAGGGAGTGCAGCGCCCACACCTTCGTCAGCTGGTCGGCGACGTAGGCCGCGACGGCCATCGCGCCCATCAGCAGGAACAGCCGTGGGCGGCGGGACTCGGGCTCGGAAGTGGTCGGGGACTCGTCGGCCGCGATCAGCGGCGCTCCTGCTTCGTCTTGCATGTCAGGCATAGCGTCGCACGCGGAGCCGCCTGGAGGCGAAGTTTGCCGATCGCGTTGCCGCAGGACTCGCAGATGCCGTAGGTGCCGTCCTCGAGCCGTTCGAGGGCGTGCAGGTTCTGGCGGAGCATCTCGCGGGCGTTGTTGGCCAACGAGATCTCCTGCTCACGCTCGAAGGTCTTGGCTCCGGCGTCGGCCTGGTCGTCGCCCGCCCCGTCGCCGGCGTCACGCATCAGGCCGACGAGGTCTGCCTCGGCGACCGTGATCTCACCCCGCAGGTGGGCGACGTCGGACTCGATCTCGGCGCGCACCTCGCGCAGCTCCTTGGCGGTCCAGGGCGACTCGTCGTCGCGGACCGCCAGTGAGCGCGGGGACACCGGCTTGCGGGCCGCCGTCTTCTTGGCGGGTGCCACCTGCTTCGCGGTGGTCGTCGCGTTCGTGGTCGTCGTATTCGTGGACGCGGTCTTCGTGGTCGCGGGCTTCGTGGCCGCCTTCTTGGGGGCCGACTTCGTGGCCGCCTTCCTGGAGGCCGACTTCGTGGTGTCGGTCCTGGTCGCTGTCCCGGTCGTGGCCTTCTTGCCGGTGCGCTTGGTGGTCGTGGACTTCTTCGGCGCGGCCTTGGTCGCGGCAGCGGCAGTCTTCACCGGGGTCGCCTTCTTCGTCGCCTTGGTCGTGGACGCCTTCTTGGCCGTAGGCTTCTTGGTCGCCGTCGCCTTGGTCGCCGTCTCGGTCGCGGTCGCCTTGGTCGTGGCCGCCTTCCTGCTCGCGGCAGACGTCTTGGCCGTCGCCTTCTTCGTGGCGGCCTTGCGGGCGGAGGTGCTCTTCGCCGCTGACGTGGACGACGCACCGCGTGCAGCCGGCTTCCGCCCCGCTGCCGGCTTCGCGGGCACGGCGGACTTCGCTGCGGCTCTCGCCTTCTGTGGCATGGTGAGGAAGGCCCCTTTGTCGAAGGGAGCCCCAACGCGGGGCGTGGACAGGTGCGGCGAGGATAAGCGCTGCGGGCCTGTTACTCAACGCCAAAACGCTCAGTGGACCAAAACCGCACATCGAGCGTCGCGGTGACCAGAGAGCCGGGACACGAGAGGGCGCCCACCGCCGGGGCGGTGGGCGCCCTCGATGTCTGGACGGGCTGGGTCGCTCAGCCCTCGGCGTTCGCCTCGCCGCCCTGGTCTTCCCCATCGCCCTGGTTCGGCTCGATACCGGTGTGGTCGAGCTCGGACAGCTGGCTCTCGATGTAGTTCTTGAGCCGGGCCCGGTAGTCGCGCTCGAAGGAACGCAGCTCGGCGATCTTCTTCTCGAGCAGGTTGCGCTCGCGCGCGAGCTCCTCGAGGATCTGGGCCTTCTTCTGCTGGGCCTCGGCAACCATGCCGGTCGAGCGCTCACGAGCCTCGGTGATCATCTGCTCGTGCCGGGTGGTGGCCTCGCCGACCAGCTCGTCGTGACGGTTCTGGGCGACCGAGAGCAGCTCGTCGTGCTTGGACTGCCCCTCGCCAACCAGCTCGTCGTGGCGGGACTGCGCCGTGGCGACCATCTCGTCGTGCTTGGCCTGGCCCTCGGAGATCAGCCTGTCGCGGGTGGACTCGCCCTGGCCGACGTGCTCGTCGTGCAGTCGCTGGGCCATCTCCAGCAGGGCAGCGGCGCTGGCGCCGCCTCCGGCGGCCGCCCCGAGCACTGCCGGTGTGGAGGGCGCGCCCTCGTCGCGACCCTGAGCGGGAGCGGGCGCCTGCTGCGCTGCCTTCTCAGCCTGCTGCGCCCTGGCCTCGGCCTCCTTCGCTCGAGCCTGGGCCTGCTCGGCCTCCTGCTGGGCGGCGGCGAGCCGCTGCTCAGCGGCCTGCGCGCGGGCCTCGGCGTCGCCAGCCTTGGCCTCAACCTGCTGCTGCGCCTTCGCAACCCGCTCCTGTGCCGCCTTCTCCGCTTCGTCCGCCCGAGCCTGGGCAGCGGCGATGCGCTCCTGCGCGGCCTTCTCGGCCTCCTCCGCCTTGGCGGAGTGGGCCGCGATGCGCTCTTGCCCGGCCTTCGCGTCCGCCTCCTGTGCCGCCTTGACGTCGGCGGCACGCTTCGCCTCGGCCTCCTTGTCCGGCTTGGTCACAGGCGCCATGCCCTTGTTCTTGCGGCACTCGTTGAGCTGCTCCCGCAGGTCGTCGGAGTCCTTGACGATGCGGCGCATCTCGGCGACGACCTCGTCGAGGAAGTCGTCCACCTCGCGCTCGTCGTAGCCACGACGGAACTGCGTGGGCGTGAAGTTCTTG
>DASUKI010000253.1:0-4262 GCA_036278855.1 Pedococcus sp. | reverse complement strand
TAGTAGGCGGCCTGCTCGGCGATCTCGGGGGAGCGGATCGAGCCGTGCCAGACGAACGGTGCGACACCGTCGAGGGGCCGGGGCGTCGAGGTGAAGGACTGCAGCGGTGTGCGGTGCTTCCCCGACCAGGTGACGTTGTCCTCGGTCCACAGCCGGCGCAGCAGCGCGTAGTTCTCGATCGCGAGGTCGATGCCGTCGCGGATGTCCCTGCCGAACCACGGGTAGACCGGGCCGGTGTTGCCGCGTCCCATCATCAGGTCGATGCGGCCGTCTGCGAGGTGCTGGAGGTAGGCGTAGTCCTCGGCGATGCGCACGGGGTCGTTGGTGGTGATCAGGGTGGTCGCGGTTGACAGGATGATCCGCTCGGTGCGCGCGGCGATGTGCGAGAGCAGGACGGTCGGGTTGGCCGGCGCAGCGAAGGGCGGGTTGTGGTGCTCACCGGTGGCGAACACGTCCAGGCCAAGCTGGTCAGCGGCGATCGCCAGCTCGAGCGTGTTCTTGATCCGCTCGTTCTCGCTGACGGTGCGACCGGTGGTGGGGTCCGTGGTGACGTCCCCGACGGTGAAGATCCCGAACTGCATTCCGTTCCACTCCCAAGGTAGTTGCGAATTCAACTATCCAAACGACGCGGGCCCGCTGGCTATTCCACCGCTCAGGCGTGGGGTTCGGCGGCGAGCCCGGTGCACGGTCGCGCCTGCTCCCAGAGCCGGTGCAGGCGCTTCGCGTCCTTGGCACCGGGCTCCCTCGGTATGCCGTCGCGGCCGATCAGCATCGGCGTCCAGACCGCCCGACGCACGACCGGGCCCGTGGTCACCCGGGTGCCCCTGGCCGCCGCCACGTCGACGGACAGGGTCAGCACGCCGGAGCGGGAGTCGGGCTCGTGGCTGCGCCACCAGACGAAGTTCCCGAGCCCGTAGTCGACGTAGGCGCGCCCCAGCCAGCCTGCGCCGTTGACCCGGTGCGAGTGCCCACCCACGATGATGTCGGCGCCGGCGTCCTCGAGCGCCTGCGCGGTCTGCACGGACAGCCGGTCGGGGCACTGCTGGTAGTCGGTGCCCCAGTGCAGGAACACGACGACGAGGTCGTACCTCGCAGCCGCCCGCTGCACGGCGACCCGTAAACGGGTCACCGGGCTGCTGCTGGCCACGCCGGCCTTGCCGGGGCCGGCGGAGTACCTCGCGAGCGTCATCTCGAACACCTGGTCCGCCGCGAACAGCGCCACCTGCAGGCCCTTGGCCCGCAGGACCGCCGGCGCGAACGCCTCGTCCTCGTCGGCCCCGATGCCCACGACCGGGATGGGACTGGACCTCTTGGCAGCGAGGGTGTCACGCAGCCCGACCGGGCCGTAGTCCACGCCGTGGTTGTTGGCCATGCTCACCGCGTCGACGCCGGCGCCGGCGACGGTCTGCAGGGCCGAGGCGGGTGCCCGGAAGTGGAACTCCTTGCCGATCTTCGTGCCGCGCTCGGTGATCGCAGTCTCGAGGTTGACCACTGCGAGGTCGGCGGCACCGAGGGTGGGCCGCAGCTCCGCGAGCCCGTCGGCGTCGCGGGCCAGGGGCGCGAGGTAGTCCTCGAAGTGCACGTCCCCGGCGAACGCCATGGTCAAGGTGCCGGGGTCGCTGGGCGCGGTCGGCTTCGGCGCTGCCTTGGTCGACGGTGCCGAACCGGCTGCCGACGCCGTGGGTTTCGAGGGGCTGGCCGGCGCCTGCGCAGCGGGCGCCGGCGCGCTGGCGCACCCGGCGAGCACGGCGGCGGCCAGCCCCAGGGCCAGCGGGAGCGGTGTGCGCATGATGCGGCGAGTGTAGGTCGCCCTACGATCGCCTCCGTGGAGGCCGGCGGAGCGGGTCATGCGCGGTTCGGGGCGCTCCTGGCGACCGGCCCGGTCGAGGTGCGCGACGACCTCGACCTCACCCGGGGCTTCTGGGCGGTCGTCGTCACCTTCGAGGGACAGGTCACCGCGGTGCGGTTCGCCGACGTGGACCGGTATGCCGCGCCGGCACCGCCTGCTCCCTGGTCGCCGCTGCGCGGTGACTGGTCCACGAGCCTGGACCACGCGGCATACCTCGCTGCGGTGGAGGAGGTCCGGGACCGAATCGCGGCGGGCACGGTCTACCAGGTGAACGTCTGCCGGGTGATGTCGCACGAGCTCCCCGATGACGCCGACCTCGACGGGCTGGCGCACGTGCTCGCCCGGGGGAACCCCGCCCCGCACGCGGGGCGGATCAGCGTCCCCGGCGCCGGGCTCGACGTGGTGTGCGCCAGTCCCGAGGCGTTCCTGCTGCGCGACGGCCACCGGCTGGAGTCCCGGCCGATCAAGGGCACGGCGACCACGGTCGAGGCGATGCTGCCCAAGGACTACGCGGAGAACGTCATGATCGTCGACCTGGTCCGCAACGACCTGTCGCAGGTCTGCCAGGAGGGATCGGTGCGCGTCGACCACCTCTGCCGCGCGGAGGAGCACCCGGGCCTGGTGCACCTGGTGTCGACGGTGGGCGGGCGGCTGCGCAGCGGCGTCGGCTGGGGAGAGCTGTTCGCGGCGACGTTCCCGCCGGGGTCGGTGTCGGGCGCGCCGAAGCACACGGCGCTGCAGGCCATCGCCGACCTCGAGCCGGTGCTCCGCGGCCCCTACTGCGGCGCGATCGGCTGGGTGGACGCCGACCGGGGGCGGGCGGAACTGGCCGTGGGCATCCGGACGTTCTGGGCAGAGCGTGACGCGGCAGGGCGGCGCTGGCTGCGGTTCGGCACCGGGGCCGGCATCACGTGGGGGTCCGACCCCGAGGGTGAATGGGTGGAGACTCAGGTGAAATCCGGAGTCCTGCTCGGTCTGGCGTCTGGGAGGGTGGAGTCATGAGCAGCAACGAGCCGAGGGTGTGGGTCAACGGCAGGCTGACGCGGATCGACGAGCCTGCGGTGGCGGCCCTGGACCACGGGGTCACCGTGGGCGACGGGGCTTTCGAGACCGCCAAGGTCGACCAAGGGCAGGTCTTCGCTGCGACGAGGCACGCCCGTCGCCTGGACCGCACGCTGGCCGGGCTCGGCCTCCCGGCGGCCGACCACGGCTACCTCGCCGAGGGCGTCGCCGCGGTGCTCGGAGCGGGGCCGCAGATCGAGTTCGGGCGGCTGCGCTACTCCGTCACGGGCGGAGCTGGACCACTCGGCTCGGACCGTGACGACAGCCCGCTCACCTACATCGTCACGGCAGGGGAACAGCCCCGGCCGCCGGCCAGTGCCTCCGTGGCAGTGGTCCCGTGGGTGCGCAACGAGCGCTCCGCGGTGGCGGGCCTGAAGACGACATCCTACGCAGAGAACGTCGTCGCGCTGGCCTACGCCAAGGAGCGTGGAGCGATCGAGGCCGTCTTCGCGAACACGCGAGGCGAGCTGTGCGAGTGCACCGGGTCCAACATCTTCGTGGTGGGCGACGGCGTCATCCTCACCCCTCCGCTCGACTCGGGCTGCCTGGCCGGGATCACCCGCGCCGTCACCATCGAGTGGTGCCGCGAAGAGGGGATGGAGGTCCGCGAGGAGGCCATGCCCATTGAGGTCCTGGGCGACGCCGACGAGGTGTTCATCACCAGCAGCACCAAGGACGTGCTGGCCATCCACGCCGTCGACGACCGCGCGGTGCGCCCGGGTCCGGTCACCGCCCGCGCGGCGGAGGTGTTCGCCAAGCTGAGCGCCGACCGGGTCGACCCGTGACCCAGCCGTCGCAGGCGCAGACCGTGGACGAGACCGAACGCGACGACTGGGAGTGGCGCCGCCGGATCCGGGCGAACCCGCACAGCCACCGCATCTACAAGTGGGTCGTCGGCGTCGTCGGCTTCCTCGTCATCGCCGGTGGGGTGGTGCTGCTGCCGCTGCCCGGGCCCGGGTGGGTGATCATCTTCGTCGGGCTGGCGGTCTGGGCCTCGGAGTTCGAGTGGGCCAGGCGGCTGCGCAACTTCGCCGTCGAGAAGGTCAAGGCGTGGGGGGAGTGGCTCCAGCCCAAGCCGTGGTGGGTCAAGGGCCTGGTCGGGCTGGCGACCCTGGTGCTGGTGCTCGCGATCTTCTACCTCATGTTCCTGGTCTCGGGGGTGCCGTCGTTCTTCCCCGACGTCGTCGAGCGGCCGCTGCAGCTGGTGCCGGGACTCTGATTTCACCCGGCGCCGGTGGTCCGGCTATTCTTCGTGAGCCCGCGAGGGCGCTGGACGTGTAGCTCAGTTGGTTAGAGCGTTCGCTTCACACGCGAGAGGCCAGGGGTTCGAGTCCCTTCACGTCCACCATCT
>DASUKI010000252.1:0-2203 GCA_036278855.1 Pedococcus sp. | reverse complement strand
GAGATCGCGAGGCCGTTCCACGCGGCCACTACCTTGTCGTCGCGCTCCGGCCGCACCCGCTCCTCGCGCGCGGCCAGCAGGCGTCGGCGTACGTCGTCGAACCGGTCATCGTCGCCGGGATCGCGCAGGAGCTGGAGTGTCGACGTGCCGTGCTCGAACGTGCCGGTCACCTCGAACACCTCGGCCGCCCACCGGCCGTCTTCCCTGCCGAGGACGTCGACCATCTGCTGTGGCGTCCAGACGTAGAAGCGTCCCTCCTCGCCCTCACTGTCGGCGTCCAGGGCCGAGGCGAACCCGCCCTCCGCGGTGCGGAGCTCAGCCAGCATCCAGTCGCCGGTGTCGGCAGCGACGCGGCCGCCCAGAGGCGTTCCCCAGCGGGCGTAGAGGCCGACCAGCTGCGCGTTGTCGTACAGCATCTTCTCGAAGTGCGGCACGACCCACCCCGCGTCCACGCTGTAGCGGGCGAAGCCGCCGGCGAGCTGGTCCTGGATCCCCCCGCGCGCCATCGCCTCCAGCGTCCGGTCGAGCATCCGTTGCGACGAGTCGTCGGTACGCCGGCGCAACAGCTCGAGCACCATGCTCGGCGGGAACTTCGGGGCGCCGCCGAAACCGCCGTGCACGTCGTCGAACTCCGACGCCATCAATGTGACGACGGCGTCGAGGTCCTCGGACGCGAGTGGCGGGCCGGTCAGGGTGGCCTCGCGCGCGAGATGCTCGCGGACGGTGCCGGCCGCCCGGCGTACGTCGTCGGGACGGTCCCGCCACGCCTCGGTCAGCGCGGTCAGGACCTGGCGCAGTGCGGGCTGCCCGCCACGCGGTCGATCGGGGAAGTAGGTGCCGGCGAAGAACGGGCTGCCGTCGTGGTCGAGCACCACGGTCATCGGCCAGCCGCCGTGGCCGGTCATCGCCACGGTCGCCTCCATATAGACCGCGTCGACGTCGGGCCGCTCCTCGCGGTCGACCTTGACGCAGACGAACTCGGCGTTCAGCTGGCCCGCCGTCGCCTCGTCCTCGAAAGACTCGTGAGCCATGACGTGGCACCAGTGGCAGGCGGAGTACCCCACCGACAACAAGATTGGTGCATCACGACGCTTCGCCTCGGCAAATGCTTCAGGGCCCCACTCCCACCAATCCACTGGATTTAAGGCATGTTGGAGTAGATATGGACTGGTCGCTGAGGCGAGACGATTGGCCATTCCTGTGACTCCTGACGAGTGGCACGTGCATCAATTTTTCTTGAGTGATGCACGAGAGTGATGCACGAAACCAGCGTACGATGATTTCTTCAGCGTAGGAGGTCTCGTGGCGACGCGTTCTCAACCCAAGCTGCTCGCGCAGGGCAAGCCGCGCACGTCGGGCGGTGGTTCGCGGCCGTGGCGGGTGCGGCTCTACGCACCTTCGCCGGGCACCAACAAGTACCAGGTCTACTTCCGGGCACCTGCCGGCGAGGGTGAACCGTGGAGGCGGGTGCTGCGCCGCGCTGCGTCGGAGGATGAGGCGCGCAAGATCTTTGCCCAGGCCGAGGCGGCGCTGGACACGGAGTCGGAGACGCCGGCCGGTGCCGACGTGCGGGCGTCGCGAACGATCCGGATGCTCGGCGAGGAGTACCTCAAGGACTCGATCGAGCGCGGCAAGCAACCCCGCACCATGGAGGGACGCGAGTCGCGCCTCAACGCCCACATCCTCCCGACCATCGGCGACGTGCCCGTGACGACGTGGCGCGTCGAGCACAGCCGCCGGGTAATGGAGAAGGGCGCCAAGACACTCCATTCCCAGCGCGGCCGCGAGGACCTCCGCGGCCAGCTATCGGCGATGCGCAAGCTCGCCTGGCGGTTGGGCTGGCTCGACCGGAGCATCGACCCGCTTGACGGACTGGAGATCGGGCGGGCAAACGTGCTGCACGGTTCGACAGCGCAGTACGTCGACCCACGCCTGCGCCCCGAGACTCGGCAACTGAAGGCGATGGCCGCTGCCGCCGACAAGCTGTGCGGGTCCGAGGGCACCGACCCGCTGATGACCCGACTGCCGCTGTTCGGCACCAAGATCCGAGTGGCCGGCTTCGGCGGCCTGCGCCTCGGCGAGCAGAACGCGCTGCGGGCGATCGACGTCTTCTTTGAGCACGGATACGTCCACGTCAACGGCTCCTGGATCACACCCCGCGGCGCTGCCGGCTTCCGCGGCCCGGTGAAGAACCACACCCTCC
>DASUKI010000251.1:0-3654 GCA_036278855.1 Pedococcus sp. | reverse complement strand
TGACCGGGAGCAGCCAGCGCCATCGTCGTGTCGTGGACGAGGCGGCCCACCCAGGCCCACCCGCACACCCACACGAGCATCCCGAGGTCGGCCAGGATCTGCACGGTGCGCCGGCCCGGCAGGTCTGCGTAGAGCTTCATGACGCCTACACTCCCATCCGTGCCAGCCCCGAGCGCGGTCGAGCGCGCCGTCCGCGACTGGCTCGGGCACCTCGAGGTCGAGCGCGGTGCATCGGACAACACGCTGAAGTCCTACCGGCGCGACCTGGCCCGCTACACGGCATACCTCGCCTCTCGCGGGGTGCACGACCCTGCAGAGGTGGGGGAGGCCCACGTGGCCGACTTCCTCGCCACGCTGCGCGAGGGCACCCCGGGGCACCCGCCGCTGGCGGCGTCCTCCGCCGCCCGCACCCTGGTCGCGGTCCGTGGCTTCCACCATTTCCTGGCCCTCGAGGGGGAGGTGGCCACCGATCCGGCGGCCGCGGTGAGCCCGCCGCGGCCACCAGCGCGGCTGCCCAAGGCGATCAGTGTCGATGCAGTCGAGCGACTCCTCGCCGCGGCCAGCGTGGGCGACACTCCTGCGTCGCTGCGCGACCGGGCCCTGGTCGAGGTGCTCTACGGCGCCGGGGCCCGGATCTCGGAGGCCGTCGGCCTCGACGTCGACGACATCGACACCGAGGAGGGGGTGGTCCGGCTGTTCGGCAAGGGTCGCAAGGAGCGGCTGGTGCCGCTCGGCTCGTATGCCGCGCAGGCCGTGGGCGCCTACCTCACCCGCGCCCGACCCACCTTTGCCGGCCGGGGGAAGGGCACCCCTGCGTTGTTCCTCAACCAGCGCGGCGGGCGGCTGTCCAGGCAATCGGCGTGGGCGGCACTGCGGGCGGCCGCCGAGCGGGCGGACCTGGGCGGCCACGTCTCGCCGCACACGCTGCGGCACTCCTTCGCCACGCACCTGCTCGACGGCGGTGCGGACGTGCGGGTGGTGCAGGAGCTGTTGGGTCACGCCTCGGTCACCACGACCCAGATCTACACGCTGGTCACGGTGCAGCGGCTGCGCGAGGTGTACGCACAGAGCCACCCACGGGCGCGCTGACGCTTTCCGGCCCGGTCCCGCTGATAAGGTCTGCACGGTCAGCGCGAGGCTGAACGACGAACGCAGACTCACCGGGAGTGAAACGCCTGTGGACCCTGAGGTGACCACTACGCAGTTCCAGCCGTCCCTCCCGTCGGAGACCTCGCCGCACGAAGCCCCTCCGCAGACGCCCCAGGCCCCACAGACGTCGCGGACCTCGGACCGGCTGCCCGGCACCGACACCGCGGGCAGCGGCCAGCTGGGGCCCACCGGCCGTCCGCTGCCCAGCTTTCCCGAGCCGGCCCCCCTCAACGGCCACGGTCCCGCCCGCATCATCGCCATGTGCAACCAGAAGGGCGGGGTCGGCAAGACCACGACGACGATCAACCTCGGCGCTGCCCTCGCCGAGGTCGGCCGCAAGGTGCTGCTGGTCGACTTCGACCCGCAGGGCGCCCTGTCCGTGGGCCTGGGGGTGCGTGCCAACGAGCTCGACGTGACGATCTACACGCTGCTCGTCGAGCGCGGCCACGACGTGCACGACGTCGTGCAGCACACCAACACCCCCAACCTCGACGTCATCCCGGCCAACATCGACCTGTCCGCAGCCGAGGTGCAGCTGGTCGGCGAGGTCGCCCGGGAGCAGATCCTGGCGCGGGTGCTGCGACCGCTGGTCGACGACTACGACGTCATCCTCATCGACTGCCAGCCCTCGCTCGGGCTGCTCACCGTCAACGCGCTCACTGCAGCGCACGGCGTGGTCATCCCGCTGGAGTGCGAGTACTTCGCGATGCGTGGCGTCGCCCTGCTCATCGACACGATCAACAAGATCACCGACCGGCTCAACCCCCGTCTGCAGATCGACGGCATCCTAGCCACGATGTACGACTCGCGCACCAACCACAGCCGCGAGGTCGTCGCCAGCGTCGTCGAGCACTTCAGCGACCAGGTGTTCCACACCGTGATCAGCCGCACCGTCAAGTTCCCCGACGCCTCGCTCGCCGCCGAGCCGATCACCACGTTCGACTCCGCGCACAGCGGTGCGGCGGCCTACCGGCAGCTGGCCCGCGAGCTCATCGCCCGCGGCGGTGCGGCCTGACCACGATGACCGAGCAGGCGCCGCCCACGGCCGCGCCGGCCGAGCAGCAGCTGACACCCGGCGGGGTCATCACGCGCCGCGGAGCCGGCACCCCGTTCGAGGTGCACCTCGACGTCTTCTCCGGCCCGTTCGACCTGCTCCTCGGGCTGATCAGCAAGCACAAGCTAGACATCACCGAGATCGCGCTGGCCAAGGTCACCGACGAGTTCATCGCACACATCAGGGCCGCCCGGGAGGCCGAGACCGACTGGGACCTGTCGCAGGCCTCCGAGTTCCTCCTCGTCGCCGCCACGCTGCTGGACCTCAAGGCATCCCGGCTGCTGCCCCAGATGGGCCCGCAGGACGAGGAGGACCTAGCCCTCATCGAGGCCCGCGACCTGCTGTTCGCCCGGCTCCTGCAGTACCGCGCCTTCAAGGACATCGCGCACACCTTCGCCGAGCGGATGGCCACCGCGGGCCGGATGACCCCGCGCCAGGCCGGGCTCGAGCCGCAGTTCGCCAGGCTGTTGCCCGAGCTGGTCATGGGCATCACCCCCGAGCAGCTGGCCATGGTCGCCGCCCGCGCGATGGTGCCCAAGGTGCCGCCGACGGTCGGCCTCGACCACCTGCACGCCCCCCAGGTGAGCGTCCGGGAGCAGGCGGGCATCATCGGCAGCCGGCTGCGCCGCGAGCAGGTGTGCTCCTTCCGGTCGCTGGTGTCCGACGCCGACTCGACCCTGGTCATCGTGGCGCGCTTCCTGGCGTTGCTCGAGCTCTTCCGCGAGGCGGCGATCGCGTTCGACCAGGTCGAGGCGCTCGGCGAGCTGACCGTACGGTGGACCGGCACCGACGACGGCGCCATCGAGGTCAGCGACGAGTTCGACGAGGAGGACCAGCAGCATGAGTGAGCCACAGCCGGTCGAGGAGGGGCAGCTCGAGGAGCAGCTCGCCTTCGACGTGGCCGACTTCCCCGGTGGGGCGCGCAGCGCCATCGAGGCCGTCCTCATGGTGGTCGACGAGCCGATCACCGAGGTGGCG
Source organism: Pedococcus sp. (assembly GCA_036278855.1). Lineage (GTDB taxonomy): Bacteria > Actinomycetota > Actinomycetes > Actinomycetales > Dermatophilaceae > Pedococcus. The sequence continues at coordinate 473 of DASUKI010000251.1, read as the reverse complement.
CTGGCGTCCGCCCTCGAGCTGCCGGTGGACGACGTGCGCGGCCACCTCGAGGCGTTGGAGGAGGAGTACGCCACGCAGCAGCGCGGCTTCACCCTCCGCTCCGTGGCCGGTGGGTGGCGCGTCTACAGCCGCTCCGACTACGCACCGGTGGTGGAGAAGTTCCTGCTCGACGGCCAGCAGGCCAAGCTCACGCAGGCCTCGCTCGAGACCCTCGCGGTGATCGCCTACCGCCAGCCGATCTCCCGCTCGCGGGTGAGCGCGGTCCGCGGCGTCAACGTCGACGGTGTCGTGCGCACCCTGCTGGCTCGCGGGCTCATCGAGGAGCTCGGCCTCGAGGGCGAGGCGGGGGCGATCCTCTACGGCACGACGGACTACTTCCTCCAGCGGTTGGGCCTGTCCAGCCTCGACGACCTCCCGGCGCTGGCCCCCTACCTCCCTGAGGTCGACGTCCTCGACGAGATCGCCGAGCAGGG
>DASUKI010000250.1:0-14307 GCA_036278855.1 Pedococcus sp. | reverse complement strand
CATGCGCAAGCTCGTCCTCCTCGCCCTCGTCGGACTCGGCGCACAGCTCGTCGACGGGAGCCTCGGCATGGCCTACGGCGTCACCTCGACCACCCTGCTCCTGGCCATCGGCGCCAACCCGGCCACCGCATCCGCGACCGTCCACCTTGCCGAGATCGGCACGACGCTGGCCTCGGGCGCCTCGCACTGGAAGTTCGGGAACGTCGACTGGGCGGTCGTGGCGAAGATCGGCATCCCCGGGGCGGTGGGGGCGTTCGCCGGGGCCACGTTCCTGTCCAGCCTCGACACCTCGGTGGCCGCACCAGTCATGTCGCTGGTGCTGCTTTCGCTGGGGCTCTACGTCCTGACCCGGTTTACCGTCCGCGGTCTGCGACGCGACCGACTGGGGCACCCGCTGCGCAAGCGGTTCCTCGGTCCGCTGGGCCTGTTCGCCGGGTTCGTCGACGCCACCGGCGGCGGCGGCTGGGGGCCGGTGGGCACCCCCGCGATCCTGGCCAGCGGCCGGCTCGAGCCACGCAAGGTCATCGGCTCGATCGACACCAGCGAGTTCCTCGTCTCGGTGGCGGCGAGCCTCGGCTTCCTCCTCGCACTCGGGTCGCAGGGGATCAACCTGGCCTGGGTCCTCGCCCTGCTCGCCGGTGGCCTCGTCGCCGCCCCGATCGCTGCCTGGCTGGTCCGGCACGTCCCGCCGCGGGTGCTCGGTTCGGCGGTGGGCGGGATCATCGTGCTGACCAACGCCCGCACGCTGCTCAGGTCCGACTGGGTCGACGCCCCCGCCGACACCCGCTGGCTGGTCTACGCCGGGCTCTACTCGCTCTGGGCCGCTGCGGTGGCCCACTCGGTGCGCGCCCACCGGGCCGAGCGCCACCTCGCACCGGCAGTCGACACCCACGCCGACCGCGACCTCGCCCCCGACCCGGCCTGACGGCGACCGCCTTCCCGGGTCGATGTAAACACGCCGGTCTCCCCCGGCGCTCTTACATCGAACCGGGAAGGTTCGAAGGGCTCAGATGGTGACGCCGCGGAGCACGATGTGCTGGGGGGCATCGAGCACCCGGATCTCGAGCCGGGGGTCCGCCGGGTAGACCACCAGGTCGGCGTCGGCACCCTCCTCCAGCCCCGGTCGGCCGAGCCACTCACGCGCACCCCAGGCCGCGGCATACAACGCCTCGCTCTCGGTGAGGCCCGCCCGGGTGAGCTCGATCGCCTCCTCGGCCACCAGCCCGTGGCGCAACGAGCCGCCCGCGTCCGTGCCGACGTAGACGGGGATGCCGGCGTCGTGTGCCGCGCCGATCGTGTCGTAGCGACGGTGGTGGAGGTCGATCATCCGGCGGTGGTAGTCGGGGAACTTCTCGCGCGCCGGCTCGGCGATGGCCGGGAACGTGGCGATGTTCACCAGGGTCGGCACGATCGCGATCCCCTGCGCGGCGAACTGGGAGATGGTCTCCGGCTCGAGGCCGGTCGCGTGCTCGATGCAGTCGGTGCCGGCGGCGGCGAAGTCGTAGAGCGACGCCTCGCCGAAGCAGTGCGCAGTGACCCGGGCGCCCTCCTCGTGCGCGGCCGCGATCGCGTCGGTGAGCACGTCGACCGGCCAGCAGGGGGTGAGGTCCCCGGCGTCGCGGTCGATCCAGTCACCCACGAGCTTGACCCAGCCGTCGCCCGCCCTCGCCTCGATCCGGACGCGGTCGACCAGCTCGTCGGGCTCGACCTCCCACGCGTAGTTGCGGATGTACCGCCGGGTGCGCGCGATGTGCCTGCCGGCGCGGATGACCTTGGGCAGGTCGGGGCGGTCGTCGATCCAACGGGTGTCAGCGGGCGAGCCGGCGTCGCGGATCAGCAGGGTGCCGGCGTCGCGGTCGGCCAGCGCCTGCGACTCGGCGACGTGGTCCTCGACTGCGCCGTGCGCGTCGAGACCCACGTGGCAGTGCGCATCGACCAGCCCCGGCAGCACGAAACCCTCCAGCGTCTCGACCTCCGCGCCCGGTGCCGTCGGCTGGTCGAAGGTGAGCCGGCCCCCGACCACCCACGCCTCGGGCCGCACGTCCTCGGGCCCGACCAGCACCGGTCCGGTCAGGTGCAGCACCGTTGCCGTCATGGAGGCGACCCTAGCGGCGACCGTGGTCTCAGCCGGCCGCAGCCTTCGGCGCCACGAACCGGCGCAGCGCCTCGATGACGACCTGCGGCGCGTCGGTGTGCACCCAGTGCGAGGCGCCCTTGACGCCGAGCTGTCGCACCCGGGGGAACAGCGCCCGCATCGTCGCGGCGTCGCCGTCCTTGACGTAGCGCGACTCCCCGCCGGAGATCCACAGGACCGGCCCGTCGAACGGCTCCACCTCGCCCGGCGCGACTGGCCAGCCCGCGATCACCGACCCGGTCCCCTTCTCGGCGTCCGCGGCGATCAGCTCGAGGTTGGCCTGCCAGCGCCAGCCGTCGCCGTCGCGCCGCAGGTTCTGCAGCAGGAACGCCTTGACGCCGGGGTCGGGCTCCTCGAACCGCGCCTCGGCGTCGGCGCGGCTGGTCAGCTGGTCGAGCGGGAGCGCCTGCATCTCGCGGATGTAGCCCTCGAACCGGTCGAGCGAGCCGTACGACTTGGGCGCGATGTCGACGACCACCAGGCGGGCCACGAGGTCTGGGTGCTGCAGCGCCAGGAGCATCGCGGTCTTGCCACCGAGCGAGTGCCCGACCACGGTCCACGCAGCCTGGGCGTCGATCCCCCGCAAGGTGGCGGCGACCGCCTCGGCATACCCCTCCCACGAGAAGTCGCGCGTCCACGGGGACCGCCCGTGGTCGGGAAGGTCGATGAGGGTGCAGCGCGCGTGGGTCCCGTCCGGGCCGGCGAGCGCCTTCGCGATCTGCTGCCAGTTGCGCCCCTGCCCGAACAGGCCGTGCAGGAACGCCACGCGTGGTCCTGCCGTGCCGACGGACAGGGTGTGCAGGCTCACCGGCCGAGGAACTTCTCGAAGCCCTTGGGGAGGTTGGCGGGGTCGAGGTCAGCCGGTATGCCGCCGTCCCCGGCTCCCGCCCCGCCCGCGCCACCGCTGCCGTCCCCGCGGCCAAAGGCCGACCCGGAGCCGGTCCCCGCGCCGCTGCGCGCCGCCTGGGCCTTCTCCGCGGCCGCCCGCTCCTCGGCGGCCCGCCTGGCGGGGTTGCCGGACTTGGACTTCTTGCGCTGGGGCTGCTGCTTGCCTCGCTTGCCACCGCCCATGCCGGGCATGCCGGGCATCCCGGGGATGCCACCACCGCGGGCGAGCTGCTTCATCATCTTCTGGGCGTCGGTGAACCGCTCGAGCAGCCCGTTGACCTCGGACACCTCGACGCCCGAACCCTTCGCGATGCGGGCCCGTCGCGAGCCGTTGATCTGCTTGGAGTGGGTGCGTTCGAACGGCGTCATCGAGCGGACCATCGCCTCGATGCGGTCGAACTCGCGGGGGTCGAGGTTGTCGAGCTGGGCCTTCATCTGGCCCATGCCCGGCATCATGCCCAGCATCGACTTCAGGCCGCCCATCTTCTTGAGCGCCGCCATCTGGGACAGGAAGTCGTCGAAGGTGAAGTCCTCCTCGGCGAGGAACTTGCGCTGCATCTCCTGCGCCTGGCTGGCGTCGAACGCCTTCTCCGCCTGCTCGATCAGCGTCAGGACGTCGCCCATGTCGAGGATCCGCGAGGCCATCCGGTCGGGGTGGAAGACCTCGAAGTCCTTCACCGTCTCGCCGGTGGAAGCGAACATGATCGGCTTGCCGGTCACGCTGGCGACCGACAGCGCCGCGCCACCGCGGGCGTCGCCGTCGAGCTTGGACAGCACGACCCCGGTGAAGTCGACGCCCTCGTTGAACGCCTGGGCGGTCTCGACCGCGGCCTGGCCGATCATCGCGTCGATGACGAACAACACCTCGTCGGGCTGGATCGCCGCGCGGATGTCCGCGGCCTGCTGCATGAGGTTCGCGTCGACGGCCAGGCGTCCGGCGGTGTCGACGATGACCACGTCGTGCTGGGCGCGCCGGGCCTGCTCGATGCCGGCGCGGCTCACGGCCACCGGGTCGCCGTAGGAACGGGTGCCTTCACCCGTCGACGCGACGGCGTCGTGGCCGCCGATGTTGCCCCGCTCGGGCGCGAACACCGGCACACCGGCACGCTCGCCTACCACCTCGAGCTGGGTGACGGCGTTGGGCCGCTGGAGATCCGCCGCCACGAGCATCGGGGTGTGGCCCTGGTCCTTGAGCCACTTGCCGAGCTTGCCGGCGAGCGTGGTCTTGCCCGAGCCCTGCAGCCCGGCGAGCATGATCACCGTCGGGGGGTTCTTGGCGTGCTGGATGGTCCGGGTCTGGCCCCCGAGGATGGTCACCAGCTCGTCGTTGACGATCTTGACGACCTGCTGCGCCGGGTTGAGGGCCTGCGAGACCTCCTCGCCGAGCGCGCGCTCGCGCACCGCCGACGTGAACCTCTTGACGACCGGCAGCGCGACGTCGGCGTCCAGCAGCGCGAGCCGGATGTCACGGACCGTGCTGTTGACGTCGTGCTCGGAGAGCCGCCCCTTCCCCCGGAGGTTCTTGAAGGTGGCGGTCAGGCGGTCGGACAGGCTGGTGAACACGCGCTCCAGCCTAAACGGTGCGCCAGACCGGGTATGCCGCGTGCCCGACTGACGCTGCGCGCGAACTTTGGGCCAAAGTTCGTTCGGGCCGGGAACCTTCCAGGCACAGGCGAACTTTGGGCCAAAGTTCACCGCATCAGATGGCCGACGGGCTCCCGTCGCAGGTGTCGATCAGCAGTGCCACGGTCTGCGCGACCTTCGCCGGTGACGGGAGGCGACCGGCGAGCTCGGTGAGGTAGAAGGTGTCCAGGGCCTGGCCGGCATACGTGGCAATGTGCGCGGAGCGCACCGAGAGCCCGCTCGCGGCGAAGGCGACCCCGAGCTCGTGGAGCAGGCCTGGCCGGTCCTGGGCGCGCACCTCGATCACCGTCGCGTCGGCAGAGGCGCGCGGCACGACCAGCGCCCTCGACTGCCCCGGCGTGCCAGACGTGGCGTCGCCGCTCGGCGTGCCGGCAGGCCTGCGCCGCCGCTCGAGCTGCTCAAGGGGCGTCCGGTCGCCGGCGGCCAAGCGGGTGAGCCCGCGCACGATGCCCTGTTCGTCGGGGACATCGCCGCCCGGGCTCTCCACGTGCCACTCGTTGGCGGCGACCCGGTCCACCGTTCGCAGGGCCGCGGTGCGCACGACCAGTCCGTGTGCCGCGAGGAGACCGGCGGTGTCGGCGAACAGTCCCGGCCGGTCCCGGTCCACGACGTCGATCCGCCAGGAGCCGCCGTGCTCCCGGACCAAGACCCGGGGCTCCCCTGCCGCGACGGCGCGCAGCCCGTCGTCGCTGATGGGTGAGCCGGGCGGTGCCTGTGGTGGCGCACCCTCCTGCCAGCCGGCGCGCACGGTCTCGGCGAGCTGGCGCAGGAGCGAGGCGCGCCAGTCGGTCCACGCCTGCGGCCCTGCCGCGGTGGCGTCCGCCTCGGTGAGCGCGAGGAGCTGGTCGAAGGTCTCCCTGGACCCGGCCGCCGCCTCGTGGGCGGCGGCCAGCGTGGCCGGGTCCCGGTGGTCGCGCCGGGTCGCGAGGTCGATGACGGTGAGGTGCTCTCGCACCAGCAGCGCGACGGTGTCGACGTCGGCGCGCTCGTGCCCGAGGCGGGTCACGACGGCGCGGGCGAGCGGCTCCCCGGCGACGGAGTGGTCGCGGGCGCCGCGCACCTTCCCGATGTCGTGCAGCAGGGCACCGAGCAGCAGCAGGTCGGGACGACCGACCCCACGGACCAGGCCGCCCGCGACGACCACGGTCTCCAGCAGGTGCCGGTCGACGGTGTGCCGGTGAACCGGGCTGCGTTGCGGGCGCGAGCGGACGGCGGCCCACTCCGGGATCCAGCGCTCGACGATGCCCGCCTGGTCGAGCCCCTCCCAGACCGCCAGGAGCCCGGGTCCGGCAGCGAGCAGGTCGGCGAACAGGTCCCGCGCCGATGCCGGCCACGGGTCCGGCAGCAGCGGCGCCTTCGCTGCCAGGTTCGCCAGCGTGGCCGGGGCGATCGGGAGGTCGTCGCGGGCGGCAGCCACCGCCGCCCGCAGCGTGAGCAGCGGGTCGGCGGCCGGGTCGGTGCGCGGTCCCAGCACCACCTCGCCGTCGTGCTCGAACAGCCCGAAGCCCAGCGGTCGCAGCCCTGGGCGGCGCGGGCCGACCCGCAACGTGCGGGCCCGCTGCGACTGGCCGGCGCGGCGGACCGTGCCATCCAGCGCGTAGGCGATGGTGCGGGCGGCGGTCGAGACCCCGGTGAGCAGGTCGTCGGCGTCACGGTGCCGGAGCAGCGCCGCGACGGCGTCGTGGTCCTCGCGGGTGAGGCGGTCACGACCCCGCCCCGTCACCACGTGGAGGGCGTCGCGCACGTCGAGCAACGCGGCATACGCCTCGTCCACCGCGCCGTGGGGGCGGTCGGTGAGCCACGCCGCCGCCAGGGCGCGCAGCACCGCCATGTCCCGCAAGCCCCCGTGCGCCTCCTTCAGGTCCGGCTCGAGGCCCTGGGCGAGGTCGCCGTGCCGCCGGTGACGGGCATGGACTGCCTCGACCAGCTGGGGCAGCCGCTTGCGGGCGTTGGCCCGCCAGTCGTGGGTGAGCGTCGCCCGGGCCGCCGCGACCACCTGCGGGTCACCGCTCAGGCGCTCCAGGTCGAGCAGGCCCACGGCCGCGCTGAGGTCTCCCGAGGCCACGGTCCGGCACTGGTTCACCGTGCGCACCGCGTGGTCGAGGCGGATGCCGGCGTCCCAGACCGGGTACCAGACCCGGTCCGCCAACGTCCTGAGCTCCTCGCCGCCGAGGGACCGCCCGTCGTGCAGCAGGACCAGGTCGACGTCGCTGAGGGGGCCGCCGTCGCAGCGGGCCAGGCTGCCGACGGCGGCCAGCGCCACCCCGTCCGAGGAGTGCCCGGCCAGCGCCTGCTCCCAGACGTCCGCCAGCCAGTCACGGGTGAGGGTCGTGACCGCGGCCCGGCGTGCGTGGCCGGCGCCGGGGGCCGCGAAGCCCCGGGCGCCGGCCACGTCGAGCCGGCGCGCGGCCAGGCCGGTGGCCGGCCTTCCGCCCTTGGTGCCGGCTGTCACAGCTCCCCTCTCGCCGGCCGACGACCACTTCCGCCCGCGGTGCGGCGGGTCGTCCGCGACACGCCGCACCATCCGGAGAAGTGGTCGTCCGTCCGCATCACTAGAGCGCGTCGAGCCCACGCTCACCGGTCCGGACCCGGACGACGTCCTCGACCGGGACGGTCCAGATCTTCCCGTCCCCGATGCGGCCGGTCTGGGCCGCCTTGAGGACCACGTCGACGACCGAGCCGGCGTCGACGTCGTCGACCAGGACCTCGACCCGGACCTTCGGGACGAAGTCGACCTGGTACTCCGCGCCCCGGTAGACCTCGCTGTGCCCGCGCTGGCGGCCGTATCCGGAGGCCTCGCTGACGGTCATGCCGGAGATGCCGTAGGCCTCGAGCGCCTCCTTCACCTCGTCGAGCTGGTGGGGCTTGATGATGGCGGTGACGAGCTTCATGCCGACGCTCCCTCGTGAGTCCTGGCCGGTTGCCCGGCCTGGGGTGGTCCGGAGTGGCTCGCAGGCAGCCCCGCAGCGAACCGGCCACCGGTGACGCCGCTGATGTCGTAGCCGGTCTCGGCGTGCTCGCGCAGATCGATGCCGGCGACCTCGTGGTCGGTCTCCACCCGGAAGCCCATGGTGCGCTGGATCGCCAGGCCGATCACGGTGGTGACCAGGAACGAGAACGCGAGCACCGCAACCGCACCCACGGCCTGCCGCCACAGCTGGTCGAGCCCGCCGCCGTAGAACAGGCCGTCGACGCCGGCCGGGGCCGAGGCACTGGCGAGGAAGCCCACCCCCAGCGTCCCGACCAGGCCACCGACGAGGTGGACCCCGACGACGTCCAGGCTGTCGTCGAACCCGAGGCGGAACTTGAGGGACACGGCATACGCACACACGGCACCGGCCACCAGGCCCAGGAGCACCGACCCGACCGGGGTGAGCGCGGAGCACGCCGGGGTGATGGCGACGAGGCCGGCGACCACCCCCGAAGCCGCGCCGAGCGAGGTGGGGTGGCCGTCGCGGCGCCGTTCCACGAGCAGCCAGCCGAGCATCGCCGCGCCGGTGGCCGCCAGCGTGTTCACCCAGGCGACCGCAGCGGTCCCGTTGGCCCCCAGCGCCGATCCCGCGTTGAACCCGAACCACCCGAACCACAGGATGCCGGCGCCGATCATGACGAGGGTGAGGTTGTGCGGCCGCATCGGCTCCCTGCCGAACCCGACGCGCTTGCCGAGCACCAGCGCGAGCGCCAGGCCGGCGGCGCCGGCGTTGATGTGGATCGCCGTGCCCCCGGCGAAGTCGATTGCCTTGAGCTGGTTGGCGATCCAGCCACCCCGCTCCGCCGCGAACCCGTCGAACGCGAACACCCAGTGCGCCACCGGGAAGTACACGACGGTCGCCCACACGACGGTGAACACGGTCCACGCGGTGAACCTGGCGCGGTCGGCGATGGCGCCGCTCACCAGGGCCACCGCGATGATCGCGAAGACCGACTGGAAGGCGACGAACGCGGCCGCCGGGATGGTCCCGAACACCCGGTCCCCCAACAACCCGTCGAGCCCGAAGTGCTGGAAGGGGTTTCCGACGATGCCGTGCCACGACTCGCCGAACGCCTCGCTGTAGCCCCACAGCACCCACGCCACCGAGACGGTGCCGAGGGCGATGAAGCTCATCATCATCATGTTCAGGACGCTCTTGGACCTGACCATGCCGCCGTAGAAGAGCGCGAGACCGGGGGTCATGAACAGCACCAGAGCGGCACTGGCCAGGACCCAAGCGGTGTCGCCGGTGTTGATGTCCATGCCGAGAGGGTGGCGGGCGCGCGTTTCGGGCGGCGCCGGCTCGTGTTACGGGCGTGTTAGAAGATTTTCGGTATGCCGCGTGGCGGGCTCGCGCTCAGAACGCCGAGACCGTGGCGGGTGCCCGCTGTGGGCGGGACAGCGCTCGTACGAGCGCATCCTGTCCGTGGCGCCGCACCGCGACCCCCGTGAGCAGGCCCAGCACCGGGGTCAGCACGGTCTCCTCGAACTGCGGCGTGGGGGTCCCGACGCTGGCGGCGAGGTCGTCGCTGTGCACGACGATCTCCATCATCCGTGTCGTGAGGAAGTCCTCGGTGCGCAGCGACCAGCCCTGCCAGGCGATGTGGACCGTGTCCGGGTCGCGGGGAGCGTCCAGCAGGGCCGGCAGTCGCTCGAGCACCTCGCTGCCCTCGGTGAGGACTGCATCAGGGCCCGCCGAGGCCGCGGCGTTGTCCTGCTCGTCCTGCTCCGGGTCGGTGCGGCCGGCCTGCGACTCGCGCACCCACACGGCTCGCGCGTAGTGCTCGAGCATCGGGATCGGTGGTTGGTCGACGGTGGGCGCCGACATCAGGCGCTCGGTGTTGCCGGCCTGCTTGAGCAGGTGGTGGGCGAGTCCGCCGACCGTCATGCCGGCGCAGGCGCTCTCGCTCCCCCAGGCATCACGCACCTGCCGCGAGGAGGCCAGCTCGTGGGCGGCCTTGGCGGCGGACAGGAACGCGGCGACGTGCTCGGCTCGGGTCATGGCCCGACACTAGCCGTGCCCCGGTCGCGTTCGTCGTGGCAGGGCAGGCGGTAGGGTCGGTGCGCGCCTACCGTGGACTGACGTGGACTGGTTCGTCGCCGACGGGTACTGGCTGGCCCGGCTGGTCTTCCAGCGGGGCCTCGCGGTGGTCTACCTCGTGGCCTTCGTGGCAGCGCTGCGCCAGTTCCGTGGGCTGCTCGGCGAGCACGGGTTGCTGCCCGTGCCGGAGTTCTTGGGCCAGGTGCCGTTCCGGCGTTCGCCGAGCCTGTTCCACTGGCACTACTCCGACCGCCTGTATGCCGCGGTGTCCTGGGCCGGAGCTGCCCTCGCGTCGGGCGTCGTGGTCGGTCTGGCCGACCGGGTGCCGTGGTGGGTGGCCACGGTGTGGTGGCTGGTGCTGTGGGCGCTGTACCTGTCGATCGTCAACGTCGGACAGCGGTGGTACGGCTTCGGCTGGGAGTCCCTGCTGCTCGAGGTCGGGTTCCTGGCCGCCTTCACCGGCAACGCCCACACGGACCCACCGCTGCTGCTGCTCGTGCTGCTGCGCTGGGTGCTGTTCCGGCTCGAGTTCGGCGCGGGGCTGATCAAGCTGCGTGGCGACCGGTGCTGGCGCGACCTGACCTGCCTGTACTACCACCACGAGACGCAGCCGATGCCCGGTCCACTCAGCTGGTGGTTCCACCACCTGCCCAGGCCGCTGCACCGCATGGAGGTGGCCGCCAACCACGTGACCCAGCTGGTGCTGCCCTTCGGGCTCTTCCTCCCCCAGCCGGTGTCCGGGGTGTGCGCCGGTGCCATGGTCCTCACCCAGCTGTGGCTGGTGCTGAGCGGCAACTTCGCGTGGCTCAACTGGATGGCCGTCGTGCTGGGGCTGTCGGTGCTGCCGGACGGCTTCTGGACTGCCGTGCTGCCGGTCTCCGGCCACCCCCCTGTGGGTGCCCCGCTCGCGTGGGTGGTCGTGGTCTGCGTCGTCACGGCCCTGGTGGTTGCGCTGAGCTGGCGCCCGGCCGGCAACCTCCTCTCGCGGCACCAGGCGATGAACGCCCACTTCGACCCGCTCCACCTGGTGAACACCTACGGCGCCTTCGGCAGCGTCACCAGGGAACGGCACGAGGTGGTCATCGAGGGGACGTCCGACCCGGCCGGCGGTCCCGGCTGGCTCGAGTACGGCTTCAAGGGCAAGCCGGGCGACGTCGGGCGCCTGCCCCGGCAGTTCGCGCCGTACCACCTGCGCCTCGACTGGCTCATGTGGTTCGCCCCGCTCTCGCCGAGCTATTCCCGCGGCTGGTTCCCACGCCTGCTGGTCAAGCTGCTCGAGGGCGACCCGGCGACGCTGAAGCTGTTGCGGCACAACCCCTTCCCCGGCGCGCCACCAACCGTCATCCGGGCCCGCCTCTACCGCTACCGGTTCACCACGCGAGCGGAGAAGCATGCGACCGGAGCGTGGTGGCACCGGGAGCTGGTCGGCGAGTTCGCGGGACCGGTCTCCCTCCCTCCGCAGGTTTCCACCCAAATGGAACGAAACCTGCAGGCAGGCCGGCGCAGGCACCGGGTGAGTCAGCGACGACCCCGCGTGGGTGAGGCGAACACCGTGAGCCACAGGTGGCGCAGCATCGTCACGAAGACGAGCAGGAAGGCGCCCAGGGCCACCCAGAGCTCTGCCGAGCCGATCGCGTGCACCACGGGCAGCGAGTCCGCCTCACCGAGGTAGATGCCGGCGACGGCGTACATCCCGAGCGGGAAGATGATGCTCCACAGGGTGGCTTCGTAGCGCAACGGAACCCGGTGGCGCACGTGGCGCCACCAACCTGCAGCGACGAGCACGGGGATGAGCCAGGTGGCAAAGCCCCAGAACACGACGGCCAGGCCCGCGATCAGGCTGCGCGTCACGGTCACCATCGGCGCGTCGGCCATCTCCACGATCCGGGCGCCGGCGAGGACCGTGATCGCCACCGCCCCCATGGCCACCCAGTAGGGCGGGGTCAGGTCCTGCGGCCTCAGCTCGTAGAGCATCATCCGCAGCGACACGATCACCGCGGCCGCGACGTAGAGGAACACCCCGACGGACCAAGAGGTGACCGCGAGGAGTGCGAGCTCGCGGCGCAGCGCGCCCACCTCCGGCTCGAGGGTGGCGGCGGCGACGGCGACCGACTGGCTGGCGACCACCCAGATGAACCAGGTGCCGTTGGCGCGGGCGACGACGGGGCGCTCCTCCCGGCTGAGCACTGCCGTCCACGGCACCACGTAGCCCAGGACCAGCCACATCAGCCCGGAGACGCACAGCAGTACCGCGGTCGCGGCGTGCCAGCCCTCCACGCCGAGGCGGACGCCCAGCACGTTGGTCCCGGCGACGAAGGTGAAGAAGCCGAAGGCCCGGTCCGGTGCCACGAAGTCGGCGACCATCGCGGCCCGGAACTCGAGCAGTCGCCACACGTTCAGCACCAGCAGCACCACGAAGGCCGCGGCACAGATGAGCAGCAGCGACCGCGCGAGGACCGTCCGGCCCTCCAGGTGCATCCCGACGGAGATGATGCCGCTGGCCATGACCAGCGCGAAGTAGCCGGGGGTGAGGCCCTCGACGGCCACCTTCACGCGCTGCCCGAAGGTCATGTGCGTCACGCTAGCGAGTCGCGGTCCCCTCGATGACGCCGTTTGGTGATGCTGCCAAGGCCCCAGATGACCAGGCAGAGCAGCCCGGTCGCGAGGACTACCCCGGTCACCAGCTGCCCAGTGCCCTGCAGGACCGGTGAGTCCTGGCTGACCGGCTCGACGGACGAGGTCGGGGTGTGGGCCCCGCTGGTCGTCGCGGGCGGGGGCGAGGAGGAAGTTGTCGCGGACGGCGTGGCTGGGGAAGGGGTCGGCACGGTGACCTCCTGCACGAGCGAGTGGACGCCCTCGCTTCCGGCGAGCAGGCCCCGGCCGTCCGGGGCGAGCGCGAGGGTCTCGCCCTGCGGCTGCATCGGCAGTGGGGCGGACGCCACGCGGTGGAAGTCCTGGGCATCGAGCAGCACCAGCGCCAGGTAGGTGCGCACCGCCAGGGCGGACCCGTCCGCGAGGAACACGGCGTCGGTGGCCACCCCCGGCGCGGCCGCCACCTTCGTCAGGCGGTTGGTGCCGCTGCGGCTCGGGTGCTCCGGAAGCGCGTAGACGGCGCCCGCCTGGGCCTTAGTCACGACGTACACCCGGCCGGTCGTCGGGTCGACCGCCAGCGACTCGGCGTCGTGGGGCCCGTCCGGGTAGGTGAGCTGCCACGACGTCGACGGACCGGAGGTCTCGCCCAGCGGGGGCTCGTCGAACGAGTACACCCGCACCGAGGACCGGCTGGCGCCGTTGTCGCCGATGTCGCCGACCAGCACCGTGCCGTCCGGGGTCATCGCGAGCGCCTCGACGTCACGCACCTCCGCGCCGAACCGGTGAACGCCGACCGTCTGCCCCGTGCGAGTGTCGACGGCGAAGACGCGGGCCGAGTCGCCCGAGTCGTTCGCCGTCCAGACCACGTGGGGGTGCCGGTGGCTCAGCACCAGCCCGGACGACTCGTCGATCCGCTCGTCGGCCAGCCTGAAGCCGACCCCACCGGCGTCGGTGCGCGGCCCCGCGAGGGCCGCGACCGGCATACCGACAGCCACCGCGGCGAGCGCCGCGGCAGCCAGCGCTCGGCGCACGAGGTCAGTCCAGGAGCGCGTCGACGAAGGCCTCGGGCTCGAACGGCGCCAGGTCGTCGGGCCCCTCGCCCAGGCCGACGAGCTTGACCGGCACGCCCAGCTTGCGCTGCACGGAGACGACGATGCCGCCCTTGGCCGTGCCGTCGAGCTTGGTCAGCACGATCCCGGTGACGTTCACGACCTCGGCGAAGACCTCGGCCTGGCGCATGCCGTTCTGGCCCGTGGTGGCGTCGAGGACCAGCAGCACCTCGTCGATCGGGCTCTGCTTCTCGATGACCCGCTTGACCTTGCCGAGCTCGTCCATGAGGCCGACCTTGTTGTGCAGCCGGCCGGCCGTGTCCACGAGGACCACGTCGGCCTCCATCTCGGCGCCGGCACGCACCGCGTCGAACGCCACCGCCGCCGGGTCGGCGCCCTCGCGGTCGCTGCGCACCGTCGGCACGCCGACCCGGGCGCCCCACGTCTCCAGCTGGTCGGCCGCGGCTGCGCGGAAGGTGTCCGCCGCGCCGAGCACGACGTCCTTGTCCTCGGCGACGAGCACGCGGGCCAGCTTGCCGACCGTGGTGGTCTTGCCGGTTCCGTTGACCCCGACGACCAGGACCACGGCCGGCCGGCCGTCGATGCGGGAGTCGGCGAGCGAGCGGTCGAGGGTGGGGTCGACGAGCCGGAGCAGGTCCTCGCGGAGCCACCCGCGGACGGTCGCCTCGTCGGTCGTGCCCTCGACCTTGACCCGGGCGCGCAGGCGCTCGACGAGCTCGGTGCTCGCCTCGACGCCGAGGTCGGAGCCGATGAGGGTGTCCTCGACCTCCTCCCACGCCTCCTCATCGAGGCGGCCTCGTGACAGGAGGGCCAGCAGGCCCTGGCCGATGGCCGAGTTCGAGCGCGCGAGCCGCGCCCGGAGCCGGTGCAGGCGCCCAGCAGGCGCCTCTGGCCGCTCGATCGTCGGCGTGGGGGCCGGCTCCGCCGGCAGCTCGGGCGCGGTGGGCGCCGGCAGGGTGTCGACCGA
>DASUKI010000249.1:0-3922 GCA_036278855.1 Pedococcus sp. | reverse complement strand
TGGTCATGGACGGTGACGTGGCGTTTGTCCCAGGAGGCCTCGGCGAGGCGTTGCACCTCCTCGGGCATGTACCGGCCGATCGCCTCGTTCACGGTCCGGTCCAGCTGCGCCGGCCCGATCTTGTGCGCCACCCCCGCCACGTGAGTGTCCACATACGCCGCGGCCTGACGGGTCAGGCCGATGGTCTGCTCGGCGACCCGGCGGGCCCGCCACGCCGGCAGCTCCCCGCCGGTCACGCGGGCCCAGGTCTTCGGCAGGCGGTAGGCCAGCTCCAACGCCTGGCCCAGGTAGGCCTTCCCGGCCCCGGTCCCCAGCCCGACCGCGGCGGCGAACTCCGCTACCGCGTACTCCGCGACCTCAGGGGCGCCGTCGCCGGCCAGGGCCAGCCCGGTGTCCTCGACCCCGGCCCAGCTCCGCCAGGTGTAGGTCGCCGGGTCGTGGCCTCGGTCGGTGTCGGCGGGGTGCATCAGCGCCCACTGGACCGCCAGCGTCAGCAGGTTCGCTTCCTCCCGATCGGCCGTCCTTCGGCTTGTGCGCGCGGCAGCCAGCACCCCGGCCGCCGTGTCCGGCCGCGCCTGGGATGCTGGTTCTGTTGCTGCCTTCGTGCTCATACCAGTATTGGACCACGGGCCACCGACAGCCACCCCGCCAGAACCCGGGTTCTCCACAACACCCGCCCGAACTTTCTCGAAAAATTTCGAGGGGTCCGTTCGTCGCGGATCCCGCGCGGTCGCTGGTTGAGGAAGACGGCGCCCGACAGTCTCGAAACCACCACCCCCGATCACCGGCGGTTTCGAGCCCTACGAGACGGCTCGGCCCTCGCCTCCTCAGGAACCAACGCTCGCAGAGCTCGCTCCTCAACCCACCGAGGGCCTTCCCCCGTGGTTTCGACGGGCTCGACGGCGGTGGAGCCCGCCCGTCGTACGTTGCCAGCCTCCGGGTCCGGGCGGGTCATTGCGACCGGGGTCGAGGGTGGGCTTGTGTCGCGGGCAGAGGGATTGTCGACATCTCTCGGCAAGGGGGAATCAACATGAGGATGCCACGCAGCGTCCTACTCGTGGCCGGAGCAGTACTCGGGCTCAGCGGCCTCCAGGCGGCGGCGCAGGCCGATCCGGGCTGGCAGACCGTCTGCAGCGGGGGCGACATCGCCTCCGGGACGTACCAGAACCTGAGGGTCACCGGCGTGTGCACGGTGCCCGCCGGCGCCGAGGTCATCGTGAAGCACAACCTGGTGGTCGCGGCAGGGGGGCAGTTCGTCGCGGACACGGCACCCTCCATGGTGCACATCTGGGGCAACGTGAGGGCCAGGCACGGCTCGTACCTCGGACTCGGCTGCACGGCAGCACACGGGTGCGAGGGGGGCACGTCGTTCTCCGACACCTACGTGGGCGGCAACGTCAACCTGAAGTACGTCTTCGACGCCGCGCTCAACGGCGTGGAAGTGGGCGGCAACGTGCGCTCCCAGGGCGGCGGTGGGGGCTTCGTCTTCCCGGACGGCTTCATCCCGTTCTCGGTCAAGGACGACGTCATCCACGGCAACCTGGTCGTCAAGGGACTCAAGACCACGTGGTTCGGCGTGATCCGGACCCAGGTCGACGGCAACGTGACCTTGAAGTACATCAAGAACGACGACCCGGACGGCAACGAGATCGTGCACGACACCATCGGCGGCAACCTGACGTGTCGTGGCATGTCGCCCGCACCGCAGTTCGGTGACGCGGACGACGGCCTTCCACCGGGCTACGCCTACAGCACGGTCGGGGGCAAGGTCTCCGGGCAGTGCGGCTTCGTGCTCCAGCCGGACAGCTGACCGGCAGCTGACTGATCGCAGGACATGGTCGCCGGCGCTCGGGCGTCGGCGATCCACGTGCGTACGACGCGCTCCCGAGCCGCTGCGCCGGGCCCCGGCGCGCCGCCCGGATTCGCAGGGCAGCCCCTGAGCGCCGTACGATTTCCGACGACAGCCGTGGGGCCTGACGAACCCCCTCCCGGTCGAGTGACGCAGCCGGGAGCGACGCGGCGGTCCGTGCGCACGACGTACAGCGAGAGGCCGGCGAGCATGCCGGCGAAGGTGTGGTGGCACAGCGACCTTGCCCCCGCCCACACCTCCAGGGCTTTCCGCTACTGGAGGAAACATGACAGACAGCTCCGCACTGGTGGCGACGAGCTCGACCACCGGGCTCTCGCGCACCCTCACCTCCGCACTGCCCGAGGCGACCCCCGGCGAGGAGGTCAGGCTCCAGGGCTGGGTGCACCGCCGGCGCGAGCTGGCGAAGGTGACCTTCCTGATCGTCCGCGACCGCACCGGCCTGGCCCAAGTGGTGCTCCCGGCCGGTGCCGAGCTGCCGCCCGAGGAGACCCCGGTCGAGGTCGTCGGGACGGCAACGGCCAACGCCCAGGCGCCGGGCGGGATGGAGCTGACGCGGGCGAGGGTCACGGCGCTCAGCGACCCGGCCGACACCCCGGCCGTCGAGCTCTGGCGGCCGACTCTCGACACCGGCCTCCCCACCCTGCTCGACCATGCCGCGACGACCTGGCGTCACCCGCTCCAGCGCGCGAAGTGGGAGCTCGCCGCCGCGAGCCTGCGCGGGTTCCGCGAGACCCTGGACGCACAGGGCTTCACCGAGGTCCAGTCCCCCAAGCTCGTGGAGCAGGCGACCGAGAGCGGCGCCAACGTGTTCCAGGTCGACTACTTCGGCCGGCCGGCGTACCTCGCCCAGAGCCCGCAGTTCTACAAGCAGCAGCTGGTGGGGGTCTTCGAGCGGGTCTACGAGGTCGGTCCGGTGTTCCGCGCGGAGCCGCACGACACCGTCCGGCACCTCGCCGAGTACGTCTCCCTCGACGTCGAGCTCGGCTTCGTCGAGGACCACCGCGAGGTGATGGCGTGCCTCCGCGACGTGGTCGCCGGCATGGTCACGGGCATCCAGGAGTACGCCGCGACCGCGGTCGAGCGCCTCGGCCTCGAGCTGCCCGACGTACCTGAGAAGATCCCGACCATCCACTTCCGCGAGGCGCTGGAGATCGCCGGCGCACCCGCTGACGAGCCCGACCTCAGCCCGGCGCACGAGCGCGCCCTCGGTGACTGGGCCCGGTCTGAGCACGGCTCGGACCTCGTGCTCGTCGAGGGCTACCCGACCGCCCACCGCGCCTTCTACAGCCACCCCGACCCGGATGACCCGCACTGGAGCAGGTCGTTCGACCTGATCTTCCGCGGGATCGAGCTGGTCAGCGGGGCACAGCGGCTGCACCGCTACGAGGACTACGTCCGCGCCCTCGAGCAGCGCGGCTACCCCTACGCCCCGTACGCGACGTACGTGGAGGCCTTCAAGCGCGGCATCCCGCCGCACGGCGGGTTCGCGATCGGCCTGGAGCGCTGGGTCGGCAGGCTCGTCGATGCACCGAACATCCGTGAGGTCACGCTCTTCCCGAGGGACCTGCATCGGCTCGCGCCGTAGCCTGGCGATCGACGCGCCGGCGGGCGTCATCTGATCAGTCGTGCTCGTGCCCGTGGTGGTGCTTCGGCCGGCACACCACGGTGTCGCGCGGGGCGTAGCTGACCGTGTACGACGACGTGTGGTCGACGTGGCCGCCCATCGCGAAGCTGCGGGTCACGGTGACGTCAAAGCCGTCCCGCCCGTCGCGTGGCGTGCACGGCTTGCCGCGGACCACGCGACGGGTGGCGGCGACGACGTTCGTGCGCGGGCCATGCGACGAGGTCACCGTCCAGTGCGGTGTGGACCAGAGCGTGACGGTCAGCGACCCGTGGCGCAATGTGCTCGCATGACCCGTGACGACCGAGACCAGCACGCCGTACCGGGTGTTGTCGGTGAAGGCGACGTCCTGTCCCTCGCGGAGCGACGCGTCGCGCCCCATCGGCGCACTCCTCCGGTACGTCGCTCCGGCGGCGTGGGCGGTGATCCGT
>DASUKI010000248.1:0-2023 GCA_036278855.1 Pedococcus sp. | reverse complement strand
CGCTCCGAGGCCGGCGGTGGCTGGCTGGGCTGGGTCGTGGCCGTCGACGACATCAAGCCCTTCGAGGCGCGCCTGGGCCGCGAGTCCGTCGAGGGCAACCGGTACCGTCCGGACGGCGTGGAGCTCAAGTGGCGCCAGCTGGGCGTCAAGGGCCTGATGTCCGACCCGCAGCTGCCGTTCTTCGTCGAGTGGGTGACTCGAGACGCGCACCCCTCGGTGGGCGCGCACACCCAGGTCACCATCGACAGCCTGCAGATCGCCGGAGACCCCGAGCGGGTCCGAGACTGGCTCGACCTGCCGGCCAAGCAGACGTCCTCGGTGATCGACTTCGCCTTCGTGGCGCCGCACGGCACACCCGGCCTGCTCGCCGTCACCTTCGACACCCCGACCGGCAAGGTCACCATCTGAGGGCTCGGTCCGGTCAGGGCCAGCCCTCCCCGAGGTGCTCCCGGGCGAGTCGCTTGGGTGCCCTCGCCGCCCAGGCGTCGGTGATGACCTCCTCCAGCTCCCCGCGCGTGATGTCGCCCAGGTCGCGCTGGCGCAGCAGCACCGCGTTGTAGCCATTGAAGTGCGGGGTCGTGAACCACGGTCCGTCGTCCTGGACGAGCGCCTCCTTCGCGGACTGGTCGGGGGTCATGACGACGACGACGTCGTCCATCCGCTCACCGGTGTCCGCGTCGATGGCATCGGGGCGCGGCTCCCGGAAGATGACGAAGTTCTTCCCGCGGACCGCGTATGCCGGCCGGTCGCCCCAGGTGCTCCGCGTCGCCACTTCTGGAAGGGACATCGCGATCTCCTCGATGTCCGAGAAGCGGGCCCTGCGCTGACGAGGCGACATGGTGCCGACCGTACGCGTCGCGCCCGGTGCTGTCAGCGTCGGTGCCGGTCGTGTTGCACGGCTGGACTGGCCGCCAACGCCCGGATGGCCGGCAGCTGGGCCAGGCCGTTGACCACGATGGAGAACCCGAGCAGGGACAGCGCCCAGCCGTGGGGCCCGGCCACCCAGAGGCCGACCGACGCGAGTCCGAACACCAGCACCTTCACGACCGGACGCACCACCGGACCGCCCCACCGCGCCTTGGGTGATGCGAACGCCCACCACACGGCAACCACCACCAGCGGTGCGAGGACCGCGAGCGGCCACCCACCGGCATACGAGCCCCACACCCCGGCGGCCACTGCGGCCGCCACCTCGTCGACGAAGACGAGCGTGAGCACCAGCCACCCCAGGCCGCGCACGCGCCGGTCCTCGCCGTCAGTCCGAGTCGACGTCGAGGAGGTCCACGAGCTGCGGGGCCGCGCCGACGTAGGTCGCCGGCGTGAGCTCGGACAGCCGCTTGGCCACGTCGTCCGGAAGCCCGAGGCCGGCCACGAACTCCCTCAGGTCGTCACCGCTGATCCGGCGCCCCCGGGTCAGCTCCTTGAGCCGCTCGTAGGGGTTCTCCATGCCCGGAACGCCTTGCGCCCCAAGGGCGCGCATCGCCGACTGGACGGGCTCGCCGAGCACCTCCCAGTTGGCCTCGAGGTCGGCGGCCATCGCGGACGGCACGGCGTCGAGCCCCGCCAGGCCGCGCGCCACGTTGTCGATGGCCAGCAGCGAGTGGCCGAACGCCGTCCCGATGTTGCGCTGCATGGACGAGTCGGTGAGGTCGCGCTGGAGCCGGGACTGCACGAGCGTGGAGCCGAGCACGTCGAACAGGGCGTTGCCCACCTCGAGGTTGGCCTCGGCGTTCTCGAACCGGATCGGGTTGACCTTGTGCGGCATCGTGGAGGAGCCGACCGTGCCCTGGCCGCGCACCTGGGCGAAGTAGCCGAGCGAGATGTAGGTCCACACGTCGGTGCACAGGTTGTGCAGCACCCGGTTGAACCGCGCCACGTCGGCGTAGAGCTCGGCCTGCCAGTCGTGCGACTCGATCTGCGTCGTGAGCGGGTTCCACTGCAGCCCAAGGGATTCCACGAAACCCTTGGAGATGGCCGGCCAGTCGGCGTCGGGCACCGCGGCGAGGTGGGCCCCGAAGGTGCC
>DASUKI010000247.1:0-15903 GCA_036278855.1 Pedococcus sp. | reverse complement strand
GGTGGCCGCAGGAGTCGTCCCGCGGCGCAGGTCCTCGTCGGCGCCGGTGTGCTGGCCGCAGTGCCCACCGCCCTCACGGGGCTGGCGGAGTGGCGCGAGACGCGCCAGCCGGAGAGCAGGGTGGGGGCGTTGCACGCGAGCCTCAACGTCGTCGCGCTGGGCCTGTATGCCGCGTCGTTCAGCCTGCGACGCGGTGGTCGCCACGGCCGCGGCGCCGTTGCCGCACTCGCCGGCATGGGAATCGCGTCCTGCGCCGGCTACCTGGGCGGGCACCTCACCACGGTGCGCAAGGTCGGGACGCGCGACGCGGCATACGAAGGGGACGCGGTGGGACCGGCGCTCAGCCGGCCCGCCACCCCCTGAGCCCACCCGTCGTGCGCACCGTGGCCTCGGCGGCGTCCTGCCCGGAGCGGTCGGAGGCCGCGACGAAGGCATCGAGGCAGCGACGTGCGGAGACCGCTGCGGCGCCGGCGACGAAGCGGCTCTCGCGGTGCGGGAACTCCTGGGACTCCACCGCGTCCAGCAGCGCCGTGATCTCGCGCTGCACCTCGTCGACGACGACCCTGTCGGGGGCCACCCCGTCCGGCAGCTCGAACAGCCTCGCCAGGGCGTCGAGCAGGGTCGCGGTGCGCGCGCGCAGGCCGGCGCCCAGCGGTGCGGCGTCGTCACGCTCGAGCATGACCACCGCGACGGCCTCGACGCTCGAGCTGCACCGCTGCAGCGCCTCGCCCAGGTCGAACAGCGCTCGGTGCACGGCGGTCGCGCGGCGCGCCCGCGGGTTTCCCCGCCTTGCCCGGCGCCCCTCGGCGATGGCGGCGCGGACGCGCTCGCGGGCAGGCGTCAGCTGCGGCAGCCGCTGCAGCGTTTGGTCGGCCGCGTCGCGGTCCTGCGCCTCGAGCCCGTTGGCCACGTCGTGCAGTTGGCCCGCGAGCTCACGGCGCAGCCCACGGACCGCCGTCTCCAGCTCGTACACCGGCAGCGGGGTGAAGAGCAGGAAGTTGGCGGCGAGCCCGACCACCGCGCCCACGAGGATCTGCACGACGTATCCGGCGACGTAGCCCTCGGGGACCGCGCCGCCGATGGCGAGCACGAAGAGCGCCACGACCGGCGTCCACGAGCCCTGGGCACGGATCCACCGCAGCGACCCGAGGGCGACCCCGGCGCCGACCGCCACTGCTGCCGTCAGTGGGTTCGTCCAGGCGGCCAGCTGGAGCAGCACTGCGATGGCAGCACCGAGCATGACCGCGCCGAGGGTGCGCGCGGCGTGCTGGAGCGAGTCGGTGACGGTCGGGTAGATCACCGAGAACGCGCCGAGGGCCGCATAGTAGCGGTAGTCGCCGATCTCGCCGGGCAGCAGGGACCCGACCCAGAAACCCGCGCCAGCCGCGATCGCCGACTTCAGGGAGAGGGCCGTGAGCGGGTGGTGCAGGGCCACGAGGAGTCGGCGCATGGCTATGCCTTACCCCCCTGACCGGGCGGGCCATGTGTGAACCGGCCCGCGGGAGGGAAGAAGCACCACCATGAAGATCGGATACTTCCTGTCCTGCGAGGAGTACAGCCCCGCCGAGCTGGTGGAGCAGGCCGTGCTGGCGGAGCGCGCCGGGTTCACCGGCCTCAGCATCAGCGACCACTTCCACCCGTGGAACGACGAGCAGGGCCAGAGCCCGTTCGTCTGGTCCGTCATCGGGGCCGTCTCCCAGGCCACCGACCTGCCGGTGACGACGATGGTGACTTGTCCGACGGTCCGCATCCACCCGGCGGTGGTGGCCCAGGCGGTGGCCACGTCGGCGGTCCTGCTCGGTGGCCGGTTCCGGCTCGGCGTGGGGTCGGGCGAGGCGCTCAACGAACACATCCTCGGTGACGCCTGGCCGCACGCGGAGGTGCGCCTCGAGATGCTCGAGGAGGCGGTCGGCGTGATGCGCCAGCTGTGGTCGGGCGAGGTGGTCAGCCACCGCGGACGGCACTACACCGTCGACACCGCGCGCATCTACACCGTCCCCGACCGGCCGCCGCAGGTGCTGGTGTCGGCGTTCGGGCCCAAGGCGCTGGAGACCGCAACGAGGATGGGTGACGGCTTCATCACGACGACCCCCGACGCCGACGGGGTCGCCGCGTTCCGCAAGGCGCTCGGGGAGGACGTGCCGACCGTGGCGGGGCTCAAGGTCGCGTATGCCGACTCGCGCGAGGAGGGCGTCGAGCACGCCCACCGGCTGTGGTCCAACGCCGGCGTGCCCGGCGAGCTCGCCCAGGTGCTGCCCTCACCACAGCACTTCGAGCAGGCCTCATCGCTCGTCACCAAGGAGGCCACGGCGAAGTCGGTCTGCGCCGGCAACGACGTGGACGAGCACGTGAGCGCGTTCCAGCCCTACGCCGACGCCGGGTTCGGTGAGGTGTTCGTCGCCAACATGGGCCCGAGCTACCGGGAGATGATCGAGTTCTACGGACGCGAGGTGCTGCCAGCCCTCGACGCGCGGTCGGCAGGCTGATGGACGAGGGGTGGCCCCTGGGGATCGCGTGGCTGGTCTACGCGGTCCTCGTCGGCGTGCTCGTCTTCCGGATCCTCTGGCGCCCGCGATGAGGCTCGCGCGGTGCTTGGTGGTCGTCGCCGCGGTCACCGCGCTGGGAGGCTGCGTGGTCCCCGCACGCGACGACGCGGCATACCGCACCGATGCGGCGCAGGCGCTGCAGTCGGCCACGAGCGAGACGCGCACCGCAGAGCTGGTCCTGCAGCACTGGCTGTCCGGGAGCGTCACGCGGGCGTACGCCGACACGGTGGTCACCGACAGCGAGAAGGCCCTCGGGCCCATCCAGACCAGCTTCGGTGGCGTCGACCCGCCGAACCGCGGTGCCGACCCGCTGCGTGAGGACGTGACCGGCCAGCTCTCCGACGCCGAGTCGGCGCTTGCCGAGGCGCGGATCGCGCTGCGCCGCGGTGACGCGCCCGCGGTCCAGCAGGTGGTCACGGACCTGACGAAGGTGGCGGACCAGCTCGAGAAGACGGGGGAGGGGCTGCGGTGAAGAAGCTCTTCGCAGTCGCCCTCGGCATCCTCACCGCGATCGGCGGCTTCGTCGACATCGGGGACCTCGTCACCAACGCGCTGGTCGGCGCCCGCTTCGGGCTGTCGCTGGTGTGGGTGGTGGTCGTCGGCGTCGTGGGCATCTGCGTCTTCGCCGAGATGAGCGGCCGGGTCGCCGCGGTGAGCGGGCGTGCGACGTTCGACCTGATCCGTGAGCGGCTGGGACCTCGGGCGGGGCTGGCGAACCTGTTGGCCTCCATGGCCGTCACCTTCCTGACCCTGACTGCGGAGATCGGCGGCGTCGCCCTGGCCCTCGAGCTGGCGAGCGACGTCAACCGGTACCTGTGGATCCCGTTCGTCGGCGCAGCGGTGTGGCTGGTGCTGTGGCGAGTGAAGTTCGCCATCCTCGAGAACGTCTTCGGCCTGGCCGGTCTCGCGCTCGTCGTGTTCGCGGTGGCGTTGTGGAAGCTCGGCCCCGACTGGGGCGCCCTGGCCACGGCGGCCACCCACCCAGGCATCCCGGCGCAGGAGGACGGCTTCGTCTACGCCTACTACGCCATCGGCCTGTTCGGTGCCGCCATGACGCCCTACGAGGTGTTCTTCTTCTCCTCCGGCGGGATCGAGGAGGGCTGGACGGCGCGCGACCTGGGGACGATGCGGGCCAACGTCTTCATCGGTTTCCCCCTCGGTGGCCTGCTGTCCATCGCGATCGCCGCCTGTGCCACGGTCGTGCTGTTGCCCCGCGGGATCGAGGTGGACACCCTCGGTCAGGTGGGCCTGCCCGTCGCCGTCGCCGTGGGCAAGCTCGGGCTGGCGTTCGTGCTCCTCGGCTTCTTCGCGGCCACCTTCGGCGCGGCGTGCGAGACGGGCCTGTCGGTCGGGTACAGCGTGGCGCAGTACTTCGGCTGGCAGTGGGGCAAGTTCGTGCCCCCGCTGCGGGCCGCCCGGTTCCACACGATGGTCCTGCTCTCGTGCGTCGCGGCAGTGGGTGTCCTGCTGACCACCGTGGATCCCATCATGCTCACCGAGTACAGCGTGGTGTTCAGCGCGATCGCGCTGCCGCTGACCTACCTGCCCATCCTCGTGGTCGCCAACGACCGCACCTACATGGGCAAGCACGCCAACGGGCGGCTGGCGAACGTGTTGGGCAGCATCTACCTCGTGATCGTCGTGGTGGCGTCGGTGGCGGCGCTGCCGCTCATGCTGGTGACGAAGGCGGGGCAGTGACATGACTGGCACGGCGGACGGCCCGGCCGGCGGCCCGGCTGACGTGATGCGCGGGGCCGTCCCGCTGGTCCTGCGGGTGCTCGACCACCAGCTCGTGGGGCCACAGGACCAGATGGTCGGGAACGTCGACGACCTGGAGGTGCGGGAGGACGGGGGGCGCCTGGTGGTGACCGGGATCCTGAGCGGGCCTGCGGCCATGGCGCTGCGCCAGGGTGGACGGGGTGGTCGGTGGCTGTGGGCCATCTGGCGGCGCCTGCACCCGCAGGAGGATCCACGGCCTGCCGTGATCTCGCTGGACCACGTGCGGTCGGTCGACTCGGCGGTCCACGTCAGCGACCAGGCGGCGCGGGTCCTCGTCGAGACCGCTGGGCTCGAGCTGTGGCTGCGGCGCTACGTCGTCTCGCGCATCCCGGGGGCCCTCGGGGGCGGGGAGGAGCACGAGGCGGCCGGCGCCGTGGCGCGTCACCGGCGGTTCCACCCCGAGCTCGACGCCTCGGTGCGGACCCACATGCTGAGCGACCTGTTGGGAGCCGAGGTGGTCACTGCGGACGGTGCGGGTCTCGGCAAGGTCACGGAGGTGGTCGCGCGCGCCACCGAGCGCACCGGCCTCGAGGTCGGCCCGCTCACGGTGGAGGCCGTGGTCTGCTCGACCCGTCATCTCGGTGCGGAGCTCGGATACACGTTGAGCCCCCAAGGTCCGTTGATGCTCCAGTGGATGATGCGCCGGCTGCGCCGCAGGGACCGACTCGTGCCCGTCGACGACTTCGACCAGGTCGACTGGGACGCCGGCCGGGTCACGCTCGGCCGCTCCTCCCGCCCGCGTCACCCCCACGAGGTGGAGCGGTGAGGCTGCGTCGCAGCCGGCTCGAGGAGCCGGGCATCGTCCGGCGCGGGCGGGGGAGGGGGTTCGAGTACCGGGACCCGACCGGTCGGCCGGTCGGGCCAGAGGACCGGGAGCGCATCAGCCACCTGGTGATCCCCCCTGCGTGGCGTGACGTGTGGATCTGCCCCGTCCCGAACGGCCACATCCAGGCCACCGGTGTCGACGACGCGGGTCGCACCCAGTACCTCTACCACCAGCAGTGGGCGCGGTCCCGGGCGGCGGCGAAGCACGCCCGCGTGCGTGAGCTGGCGGTGATGCTGCCCGAGCTTCGCGCGGCGGTGCAGCGCGACCTGCGCACGGCGGGGCTGTGCCGGGAGCGCGTGACGGCCGCCGCCCTGCGGCTCCTCGACTGCGGGCAGTTCCGCACCGGTGGCGAGGAGTATGCCGCCGAGCACGGCACGCACGGGGTGTCCACGCTCGAGCGATCGCACGTCTCGGTTCGCGGCGACACGGTGACCTTCGCATTCCCCGCGAAGTCCGGTCAGTTCCGCGAGGCGACGGTCGACGACTCGCAGCTCGCGTCGCTGGTCACGTCGCTGCGGCGAACGCGAGGCGGCTCCGAGCGCCTCCTGCGCTGGCGTGACCAGGACGGGTGGCACGACCTCACCGGGGCGGACCTGAACGACGCACTGCGTGAGCTGGTGGGCGACGGCTTCACCGTCAAGGACCTGCGCACCTGGGCGGCCACGGTCCGGGCCGCGCTGTACCTCGCGGGACTTCCCAGTCCGACGACCAAGCGGGAGACCCACCGGCAGCAGCAGGAGGCGTGTGACGAGGTGGCAGACCTGCTCGGCAACACTCGTGCCGTGGCACGTCGCTCCTACATCGACCCCGAGGTCTTCGAGCTGCACCAGCAGGGGGCGCTGCACGGGCCCCTGCGACGTTCCCTGAGCGCCGCAGACCGCCGGCGGCTGGAAGCCGGCGACCTTGACGCCCTCGTCGACATCTCACGGGCCGAGCGGGGACTCGCGCGGCTGTTGGTGGCCCGGGGCTGAGATGGCGACGCCCGGTGGTGGGGACGCGATGGCGGCAGAGTTCGACACGATGCCCGGGTGGACGGTCGAGGCGGTGGCCGCCCTGGGGGAGTCGTATGCCGTTCCCGGCGCCTGCCGCGGCAGCGGCACCCCGTCGCTGCTCCAGTGGTTGCTCGACGGCCTGGGCCCGGCGCCCGGGGAACCGCTCCTGGACGTGGGTGGCGGGATGGGTGGGCCGGCCGCCTTCGCCCGGGCGGCCCGCGGGGTGCGCCCGCTCGTGGCCGACCCTTCGGCAGCCGCCATCCATGCGGCCCGTCGGCTGTTCAGCCTCGACGCGATGTGTGCCGTCGGAGAACGGCTTCCATTGGCGGACGGCGTGTTCCGTTCCGTGTGGTGCCTCGGCACGGTCTGCACGACGCCGAACCACGGCGACCTCGTTGGCGAGCTCGCGCGGGTGGTGCGTCCCGGTGGTCGAGCGGGCCTCCTCGTCCTGGTGCGTGCCGAGGACGCCTCGTTCACGGCGCCGTCCGGGAACCACTTCCCGACGCGCCCCGACCTCGAGCAGCTGTTGGCGCGCAGGGGACTGGCGGTGCTGGCCGCACGGGAGACCAGCACCCTGCCCGATGCGCCCCAGGCCTGGCGGAGGTCCGAGGATGCGGTGGCGGCCCGCGTCGAGGCGGACCACGGGCGCGACCCGGCGTACCTGACCGCCCGTCGCCAGGAGGAGCTGCTGGGGCGGCTGTTGGCGGACGGCCACGTGTCCGGCCTGGCCCTCGTGGCGGGGCGGCGATGAGCGACCGGCCCACGCCTCCTCAGGTCGCCTCAGGTCATCAGGTCGCCTCAGGTCATCAGGTCGCCCAGGGAGCGTCCTCGCCCATCTTGTCGTAGTAGCGCTCGAGGTGGGACCGTGCGCGGTCGGCGTCGTCGGCGGGGATGTCGACGCCGCCGCGGGCACCGTCGAGCACCCCAGCGGCGGCGCTGATGCCCCGCGGCACGGCCTTGAGGCGACCATCGACCACGTCGGCGATCAGCATCTTGTAGGCGGTGAAGTTGTCGGCGTTGTCCTTGTCGTACCACAGGTGGGCGTCGCGGTACTTCGAGGTGGGCCCGTCCTTGGCGTCGGCCCAGTCCCGCACGCGGGACTCGGCGGCGTCGCCATCCCACTCGCGGTCGCGCGGTGCCAGCGGCAGGTCCTGGAAGCGGGTGGTGGTCATGGTCCTCCTTCGAGTGCGCCTTGGAGGTACCCGGTGGCTCGCCGAGGAAACGGGCGGACAGCACAGCGCAGGTATGCCGCGTGGTCGGCGCGAGCGTGGGTCGCACCTCCGCGACGCGCGGGACCCCACCACGGTCCCGCCTGGGGTTGGGACGGTGGCGGGGTGCCGTCGGGTCAGGGTGGCGCCCAGAGCGGTCCAGCCGTCTGGCTCGGTTCGGGTCTAGGCGAGTCCGCGGCGCAGGGCGAGGACCCGCTTAAGGGCGTCGCTCGCGTCGCCGGCGTCCAGCTCCCCGTCAGCCACCGCAGCTTGGAGTGCGCCCACCGCGTCTTGCCCCTGGGCGGTGTCACGTGCGGAGCACAGCACGATGTCCATCCCGGCCGCCGCTGCACGCACGGCGCGCTGACCGGTGTCCCCGAAGGCCTCCAGCGCGCCCGCCTCGATCGCGTCGGTGATCGTGACGCCACGAAACGCGAGCCTCTGGCGCAGCTCGCCCTGCACGATGGTTGGCGAGATCCCAGCCGGCAGATCCGGATCGAGCGCGGGGTAGGTCGCCCACGACGTCATGACCATGTCCACCTTGGCGTCGATCGCGTAGCGGAACGGCAGCTCGTCGATGCTGCGAAGATCCGACGTGGACACGTCGAGCACCACGGCTCCGACATCGGTGTTCTGGTCCACGGCCGCGGCACCGAGGCCCGGGAAGTGCTTGGCCGTGGTGACCACACCGAGCTTCTGTTGTGCGCTGATGGAGGCGGCACCGCACTGGCCACACACAACCGGATCCATGCTGTAGGAGCGTCCGAACCTGTCGTCGAAGTTGCCGGCCTGGCGGAAGACGTCCAGCACCGGCGCGAGGTTGCAGTTGATCCCGGCGTCGAGCAGGTCCAGCGCTGCACCGGTGCCCATGGACAGCGCAGTGGCCACCGGATGCAACGACTGGCCCATCTGCTTCTCGGAGATCCCGGGGGCGCCGGGGAGCCGTTGCACGACGCCACCCTCCTGGTCGGTCATCACCAGCAGCGGGTACCCGACGCCGCTGTCCGACTGCGCTTGCGCCAGGTCGCGCGTCACCGTCTGGATCTGGCTGCGGTTGTTGCGGTCGATGTTCTCGCCGAAGAAGATCACGCCTCCGACGAGGCCGGCTCGGATGGCGTCGAACAGTGCTGCGGGGGGTGTCAGGCCGGGATAGGACCAGATCACGCGCTGCCCCACCTTCTGGGCGGGGGAGAGGTGGTTGGATCCAGCGGGCATGGTCGTGTCGGCGCCATCGGCCGCGCCAGCGGCGAGTGCGCGCGCCGGACTGAGCAAGCCGGCGCCGGCGACCAGGGCCGCTCCGCCGACGAGCACGCTGCGTCTGCCAAGGCTGGCGCTGTTGGTTGTCGCGGACTCACCTGGGTCACTGGACGCGCCAAGCGCGTCGCGGCTGATGGTCATGCCGGGTCTCCTCACGGTCGCTGGGCCCGCCACAGGTTCGACCGAGTGCTGACCTGCCGGCACCCACCGAAGCATCGTGGCCCGATGCTGTTCACGGTGGCAGAGTCCACCCGCCAGGTAAAGACCTCAGGCGGCCTGACCGACGTCAACGGCCGTTGCTGCCGACCCCGTGGTTGCTCGGCTGGTTGGGCTGTCGTCGCGGGCGAGGCCCTCACCGTGGGAGTGAGATCTCGAAGGTGGTCGGTCGTCGGCCGGTGGGTGCGTGGTAGCGCGCCTCGCCCCCGTGGCTCTTGGCGATCTCGCGCACGAGGTACAGGCCCAGTCCCGTGGCGCCCGTAGGGCCCGCAACGGCGAAACGCTCGAACAGGCGAGGAAGAAGCTGGGCGTCGACTCCGGGCCCGGCGTCGGTCAGACGGATCCGGACCTGGTCGTGCCGGGCGGAACCCGTGAGTGTGAGCGGTGCAGCGCCGTGGCGGATGGCGTTGTCCAACAGGTTGTCCAGCGCTTGACCCAACCGGACGGGGTCGGCATGCACGAGGGCCTCGTCAACGACCTCGCACCGCACCTGTGCACTGGGTCGGGCGGCCAGCATCCGTGCCACGGCATCGCCCAGCAGCTGGGTGAGAGAAACGTCTTCGAGGCGCAGCTGCACGGTCTCACCGTCCGGGCGAGAGCTCATGGTCAGGTCGGAGGCGAGTCGGTGCAGCCGGTTGGCGCTGCTGCGGATGCCACCCAGCAGAGCGTGGCGCTCCGCGACACCCAGCTGGTCCCACGAGGCCAGCAGCGTGCTCACGGAGCCGTCGATGACGGCGGCCGGGGTGCGAAGCTCGTGGGCGGTGATCGCCATGACCCGGCCCTGCTCCGCGACGGAGGTGCTGCGCACCCGCTCGTGTTCGCGTTCGGAGCTCTGGTCCCGGGTGACCTTGGCGAACCCGACGTGGGTCCCGGAGTCGTCGTAGACGGGAGTGATGACCACACTCGCCCAGAACTGCGTGCCGTCCTTGCGCAGCCGCCATCCCTGTTCGGCAAAGCTTCCCTCGCGCAGCGCGACCTCGAGGTTGTGCTCCGGGTGCCTGTTGGCGCGCTCCCACGCCGGGTAGAAGACCCGGAAGTGCTGACCGAGGATCTCCTGGGCGGTGTAGCCCTTGATGCGCCCGGCCCCCGCGTTCCAGCTGATCACGGTCCCGTCGACATCGAGCATGAAGATCGCATACTCGCCCACCGCGGCAACCAGGAGCCGGAACATCTCCTCACTGCGCCGCAGGTCGACCTCGGCGGCACGCAGGGCACTGACGTCCTGCACCTGCGCGAAAAGGTAGAGGACCTGGCTCGCGGAGTCGCGGACCGGGGCGAGGGTGACCCGCACGGTCCCGGGAGGCTCGCCTGCCGGTCTTCGAGGGAGTTGGTGCTCAAACGTGGCGAGCCCATCACCGGAGGTCACGATGGCCTCGAGCGCGCGGTCCAACCGGTGCCCGGCACGTTCGGTCAGTCGCCCGTAGTCGACACCGACGAGCTCCTCGGGGCTGCTGGACATCAGCACGGCCAGGGCTCGGTTCGCCCGGACGATGGTGCCGGTGCCGGTCAGGGTGGCCATCCCGATGGCCGCCCTGTCGAACACCTCCCTGAACGGCTGGACGTGCTCGTCCAAGAACCCCTGCTCCCAACCAGCTGAGGGCCGCCGCCCACGACCGAGACCGCCCACCAGCGCCAGCCTCGGTGGGCTCGGGCTCGGGTCGGGCGTCGCGTGGTCCAACGTGTGCGTGAGTCGCACGGGAAGGTCCTGCAGAGGAGTCCACTTGCCGATGACGTCGGCAGCGCCCAGCTCGCGGGCCCGCGCGGCGAGCCCGGCTTCGTCGAACCCCGTGTACAGCACCACCCTGGTCAGCGGGCGCAGGGCGAGGATCCCCGGCAACGCCTCGATGCCGTCCAACCTGGGCATCGAGGCGTCCAGCAGCAAGATCGCGGGCGCGAACCGGTCGACCAGGGTGAAGGCCGACGAACCGTCCCCGCCCTCGGCCACGACCTCGAACAGGCCGGAAGACTCCAAGGTTCGTCGCACGACTGCCCGGACCTCCCGGGAGTCGTCGACCAGGACGACAGTTGTCCTGCCGCCCGCCGCCACACCGCTCACACTTCCACCCTCTCACCGCAATTCCATGTGACCGTGGCAGATCGCCGACCCTCGGGCACCAAGCGGACCGCGCGAAGGGCACGCCGTCCAGGAAGTCCAGGACGGACACCACCAGCGCGCACTGTTGGACGCCGACGATGCCGCCAGCAACCACATACCCCTCGCCGTGACCTCCGATTCGCCAAGGTGGCCAGTGATCCCCGACTGTGGTCGGCGCAGCGGTCGCCTTGGCGGCTCGGACCGGCGACGTGTGAGCGGCCCACGTGGTCCAGCTCGCGGACCCCTGGTCCGACCCCGAGGCGCAGGTGCATCGGCAGAGGGGTGTCGCGCAGGTCGTCGAGGGGGGCGCTGCCGCGCGGCCGAGGTGCTGCCCCCCTGAGCGACGCGCTACTCGACGCCCCGAGCGCCGGACGGTTGTTGCTCGCGGGCGGCGCGCTCGTCGAGCAGCACGTCGGGAAGGGGCTCCTCGCCGGTTCGGGCCAAGTCCCTTGCCACGTCCCGGAGTTTGCGGTTGAGCAGCTGGCTGCAGATCCGCAGCCGCGTGAACGCGTCCTCGGCGCTGAGTCGGTGGCGTTCCATCAAGATTCCCTGTGCCTGACCGATGACGTTCCGGGTGTGCAGGCCGTCTTGGAGGTGGCTGATGATCTCCTGCGCCGCGGCGATGTCGTCCTTCTGCGAAGACTGGTTGGGCATGGGCGCTGCGTACGTGGCGGGGTCACTCCCGGTCTGGCCGGCTGGTCCGTCGGCGCGTTCGACAACGCCGGCGGTGTGGAGGTGTGACGTGAACGGCACCCCGTGGTCGTGCAGGGACTCAACGATGATCCGTTCCCGTTCGGCCAAGGCGGTGCGCCTTTCCGCCCAGCCCGGACTGCGGTCATCGAGAGCCCAGGCCTCGAGTTGGCGCAGCTTGTCCTCATTGCTGGCCAAGGCAAGCACCAGTGCGCGCACTGTCTCGGCCAGTGTCTCACCGGCTCTGACCTGCCCACTCGGGTCAGCCGCGGAATCGGGGCTGCGCGATTCGCTCATTTCGACCTCCGGTGGAAGGGGCTGGGAGTGCCGTCACCGGGGTCTGGGGCGACTCGCACCCACTATATGTCGCAAAGCGCGGGTCACCGGCGAAACGTCACCACCTGCGACGCCGGCCATGACCGTCACCTCGTCCCAAGAGGTCGGGATTGCCGTGTAGTGCTCACTGGCCGTCAAGGTCGAAGAGCGCCCACACCGACTTGGCGGACGCGGCTCCCGGGCTGACGCCCCAAGCGCGACTCAGGCTGCCCACGATCGCCATGCCGCGACCGCTCGTGTCCATCATTCCGGCTCGGCCTTGGTGAGGGCTGGTCGGTGACCCGTCCTTGACGACGACGAGCACCGTGTGGCCGAACGTTTCGAGGGTCACGGTGAACGGCGTGCCCGCGTGCTTCATCGCGTTGGTCGCCAGCTCGCTCACCACCAGCTCGACGTCGTCCACCAGTTCCCGCAGGTCGTGGGCGAGCAGACTGGTGCGGACGAAGCGTCGAGCTCGACCAGCGCTGAGGGCTTCAGCGGCGAACTGCCTCTCATGCAACCACTGCGGCGGCGGATCCATGTGGCCTGCCAGACGAATGCAGCACCGCCGCTACGGCCACGTCAGTGCGGGGTCTGGGCACGAACGCCGTACCCACCAAGCGTAGCGCCGCATCAGCTTCGCTGGTCCCGAAGGGTAAGGCCAATTCCACCACGCAGAAACGCCACGGTATCGGGCGCCGGCCAAGCGGATCGGGCGTATCGTGGCCCGTGAAGCTGCCCTGGACCCCGGTGGCGCACAGCCACTCCGGGAGTCCGCATGGCAATCCGCAGCCACCGCACGACGCGCGCCGAGGGCGGCCTCGGCGCTTTGCTTCAACCCGCCGTCTCCGCCTACGCAAGTCCGAACGTGGATGCTCAGGCACAGGCACCGATATCCGTCGCTGAAGCGGTTTTCGGGACACGACTTCGCGACACCGGTCGAGCCTGGGTCCTCGAGCTCGCGGGAGAGTGCGACATCGCAGTCGCGGACGTGCTCGAGGCGGCCCTTGGTGAGGCAAGCAAGGCAGCGCTGGATCGCCAAGCGGGACTCGTCATTGATGTCTCAGGACTGACGTTCTGCGACGTGCAGTCCGCTGGCCTGGTCCTGAGCACCTCAAGGGCTGTTCGCACGATGCTGGCCGGTGCAGACGGGAGCGTGAAACGCGTATTCGACCTGCTCGACCCATCACGAGACATGGCGCGGACCAACGCCCCGCTGAACAGCCGCACCCCCTCGTCAAGTACGGCAGTGCGCTCCATCGGACGCAACGGCCCCACCACCGTGCTCGACCAGCGCGCGGCCGACGACCAGCGCGCGCCGGTCGCGACACCAGATCCGGCGCACACCTCGCGTAGGCCCTAGGCTGGCAGTCGAGTCCGTTCCAACGGGTCCTCCCGCGGATCGCCACACAGGCACCGGGCCATCCCGGTCGAGGAAGTGCGATGCAGACGCTCACCGCAGTGCGGGTCTCCGGCCCCGTCTGCACAGCCGCGCAGAGTGGGTCAGCCTCGCCGCCGACGCGACCGGCGGCTGAAACGGCACCCCATGGATGACGACCGCGCCGCGCGGGTTCAGCGGTTGGTCGACAGCGCGGCCCCCGCTGGGCAGGACTCGGCCGAGAGGCTCGGGGGACTGTGCACCGCGCTGGCCCTCGCCCTGCCTGCCACCGGGGTAGCCATCACCATGCTCGTCGAGCACCGTCCTGGGGCCGTGATCGCCGCGTCCGACACAAGCAGCGAGCACCTCGCCGAGCTGGAGCTGACCCTCGGGGAGGGACCAAGCATCGATGCCGCCCAAGCCCGCCGGCCCGTCCTCGAACCCCACCTCGGCGCCCGCACCGGCCTCTGGCCGGCTTTCGGCGCCGGCGCGCAGGACGCCGGGGTGCGAGCCGTCTTCGCCTTCCCCATGCAGGTGGGCGAGGCCCGTCTCGGTGTGCTCGAGGTCTACCGGGACTCGGCCGGGGCGCTGACCCGGGACCAGCTGCTCGACGCGCTGGCCTTCACCCGGGCGGCGCTCGACTCGGTGCTGGACCACCCCAGTGACGGCGACGGCTGGCACGGTGCTGCTCTCACGGGTCTCCTGGCCCGCAACAGCGTTCTCTACCAGGCGCAGGGGATGGTCATGGTCCAGCTCGGGGTCACCTTGGTCGAGGCGCTGGCCCGCATCCGGGCGCATGCCTTCGCCGAGAATCTGCGCCTGACGGACGTCGCACGCGACATCGTCGGCCGTAAAATCAGGCTGGGAAGGGACGAGCCGCATGGTGACGAGTGAGCGGCATGCAGGCCAGGTTCAGGTAGTCGCACTCGAGGAGACAGCATGAGCACCATCCCCGCCGAACGCCTCGCGGAGGTGTTCGTGGAGGTCGCCGACACCCTCGTCGACGACTTCGACCTCATCGACTTCCTGGCCACGGTCACGGCTCGGGTCGCGGATCTGAGCTCGGCGGCGGCCGCGGGTCTGCTGCTGGGCGACGCCGAGGGGAACCTGCAGTTCATGGCCGCCTCGGATGAATCCGCGCGGATGCTCGAGCTCTTCCAGGTGCAGATCGACGAGGGCCCGTGCCGCGACTGCTTCACCAGCGGCGAACCGGTCGTCAACGCCGACCTGTCCGAGGCGTCCGACCGGTGGCCGCAGTTCGCGCCGCGCGCACAGGCGGAGGGCTTCCTGTCGGTCCATGCCTTTCCGCTGCGTCATCGGCGGTCGGTGATTGGTGCGCTCAACGTCTTCGGCCGAGAGCCTGGCCGGCTCGCCGATCAGGACGTGCGGGTGGTGCAGGCCCTCGCCGACGTCGCCACCATCGGGCTGCTGCAGGAGCGTGCGATCCGTCACGGCGAGGTGCTGACCGAGCAGCTGCAGTCCGCCCTCAACAGTCGGATCACGATCGAGCAGGCCAAGGGTGCCCTCGCCCAGCTGCGCCACGTCACTCCCGACGAGGCGTTCACGCTGATGCGCGACTATGCGCGCAGCAGGCGGCTGCACCTCGGCGACGTCGCTCGTGAGGTCGTCACCGACCAAGGGAGCCACCCGGAGCTCACCAGCTCGACCCGAACGCCCCATAACGGTGAGCAGCCTCCTCCCGGATGAGTTGACGCAGTGCGGCCACGCAGCACAGCGCTGGGTTGGTCAGGCAGTCTGAAGCGGGCGGATTCGCTCGAGGGCCGTGCCGAGGTGGTCCTTCTCCACCTCGAGGTCATGACGGGTCTGCAGGTTGAGCCAGAAACGGTCTGTGGTGCCGAAGTAGCGGGCCAGCCGCAGGGCGGTGTCGGCGGTGATCCTGCGCTTGCCGTGAACGATCTCGTTGATCCGTCGTGGTGGGACGCCGATGGAGATGGCCACATGGTGCTGGGTGACCTCGAGCGGGGTCAGGAAGTCCTCGAGCAGGACCTCTCCGGGGTGGATCGGTGTAATCGTCGCCATCGTGTTCCTCCTTCGGTCAGTGGTAGTCGACCATCTCGACGTACTCGGGTCCAGCGGATGTCCAGGTGAAGCAGATCCGCCACTGCTGGTTGACCCGGACGCTGTGCTGTCCGAGACGGTCACCCCGCAGGGCTTCGAGCCGGTTGTCGGGCGGGACCCTCAGGTCGTCGAGGGTTTCGGCGGCATCCAGAACGACGAGCTTCCTCAGGGCAGTCCGCTCGATCCGGGGGTCGAGCTTCTTGGTGCGTTCTCGCGACCAGAGCCGTTCGGTCATGGCATTGCCGAACGACCTGATCACCCCGAAAGCATAACGCGTCGCGTTATGGATGTCGATCTCCCTGCGCCCCGCCGACGCGTGGTCCAAGATGCCGCCGCGTGATGCAACTCGGATCGCCGTGCTGTGCCGACAACACCAGCACATCCTGTCCTCAAACTGGGTCGGGTGGGCGCCGGCAAGGTGGGCCCCTCGCGTAGCGCCCCAGCGCGGGGGTGCAACTCGGGGCTGTGATCCCGGAACCGCGTTTCCGCAGGTCAGAGGCTTAACTGGTGTCCGGAGGGGGA
>DASUKI010000246.1:0-6679 GCA_036278855.1 Pedococcus sp. | reverse complement strand
TCATCCGGCGCCGCCCGGTGGGCGGTGTGCGCCGCAGGGTCGCGGTCGTGGTGGGTGAGCGGACGTGAGCACGGCGTACGAGCTCCGGGTCGAGGGGCACCTCGACCGCCACTGGTCCGCCCTCCTCGGGGGCCTCGCCCTGAGCCACGGGCCGGACGGCACCTCGACCCTCACCGGCACGGTCGCCGACCAGGCTGGGCTGCACGGCATCCTTGCCGGGCTTCGCGACCTCGGGGCCCCCCTGCTGTCGTTGCGGTCGCTGGCCGACCACGGGGACGGCGTCGACCCGTTGGGCCGCGTCGCGTGGCCCGCGCGGACGGAGCGACTCACCCTGCGGCCGGCGCGGGCCGAGGATGCGGAGGCCACCTGGCGCTTCCGCCGGTTGGAGCCGGTATGCCGGTGGCTCACCGAGGTGCCGACCGGCCCGGAGTCGTGGCGGGCCACCTTCGCAGACCCCGCCCGGCTGGCCACCACCCTGGTGGTCGAGCTGGACGGCGAGGTCATCGGCGACCTGATGCTGCGCGTGGAGGACGCGTGGGGGCAGGCGGAGGTCGCCGACCAGGCGCGGGGGACGCAGGCTGAGCTGGCCTGGGTGCTGGACCCGTCCTCCACCGGACAGGGCTACGCGACCGAGGCGGTGCGCGAGCTGGTCCGGATCTGCTTCGAGGAGCTCGGCCTGCGTCGGGTCGTCGCCACCTGCTTCGCCGAGAACGAGGCATCGTGGCGGCTGATGGAGCGGGTGGGCATGCGCCGGGAGCTGCATGCGGTCCGTGACGCGCTGCACCGGTCGGGGGAGTGGTGCGACACCTACGGCTACGCCCTGCTCGCCGAGAGCTGAGCGCCCCGGTCCTGCATCCCTGGACCGACGACGTGTTGCGCGGTCAGGCCCTGCGGTACGGTCACCGTCGGTGAGGCTCACAGTGCTGGGCGGTGGAGGTGCCTACCCCACACCGGAACGCGGGGTGCAGCGGTTACCTGGTGGAGCAGGGCGGGTTTCGACTGCTGCTCGACCCGGGCCACGCCACGCTGCCCACCCTGCTCGGGTGCGTTGGCGGCGCCGACGTGGACGCGGTCTTCATCAGCCATGCGCACGGCGACCACTGTGCCGACCTGAACCCCCTCTTGCGGGTGCGACACCTGGACCCGGGCAAGCCTCCACCGTTGCCGTTGTTCGGGCTGCGCGGATCCGCCGAGGCAGTGCTGGCGCTCGACGCGGACATGCGTCTGGACCGGGACGCCGTGCTCCACGAGATGGACCCGGGCGATGAGCTGTCCCTAGGCCCGTTCACCCTGCACACCGCAGGGCTGGCCCACTTCGTCGACAACCTCGGCGTGCGCTTGGAGGGCGGCGGAGCATCACTCGTCTACTCCGGCGACGGTGGCGCCGACCCGGCGCTCGCCGACCTTGCGGCAGACGCAACGGTCCTGCTCACCGAAGCCACCTTCGTCGACGAGCTGCCCGAATCCGTCGCCGGGATGCTGGCCAACGCCGAGCTGGCCGGCAACCAGGCGCACCGGGCTGACGTCGACAGGCTCGTCCTCACCCACCTCTGGCCGGGAGCCGACCCGGACACGGCGTCGGTGCGGGCCAGCAGCCGGTACGGCGGTCCCATCGACGTGGCCACCCCGGGGCTGAGCGTCGAGGTGCCGTGATTTCGTCAGGGCCGAATTGTTGTGGATGCCGCGCCTCGCCCCTGATGCTGTGATGAGCACTGTCGTGGCCGGAGGCGCGCATTGATCACGTTCGAGCTCAGCCCAGACGTCCTGGGGAACACCCGCTTTGCGTTCTCGCCGCTGGGCGAGGTGACCCAGAGCCTCCGGCTGCTGGGCGCCCCCAACCCCACGCACTTGCACCGTGACTGGCTGCGCCGCGCACGTGGCAGCCTCGACGGGGTCGACCTCGAGCTGTTGCTGTCCGTGGTGTCGCAGGGTCGCTGGATCCCCAGCTCGATGGTGCCCACGGCTGTCGAGCCCGCGACGACGATCGAGCGCCAGCTCGAGGACCTCACCCACCTGTCGCCTGACGACCTGGCGAAGGACCTGGGTGTGCTGTGGGCGGAGCTGGGCATCCCCAGGCGCGGCAAGGAGCTCCTCGACGAAGGTGCGCGGGCACCCGGCCTGCTGGCAGAGGCGATCTGGGACTACTGGGACGCAGTCATCGCGCCGCACTGGCCACGCATGTGCGCCGTGCTCGAGAGCGACGTGTCCTACCGCCTGTCACGTCTGCTCAACGAGGGCTTGTTCGGCCTGATGGGCGACGTCCACCCCGACGTGGTCCTCGATGGCGCCAAGCTGCACATCAACAAGCCGCTGCACGCCGACGCCACCTACACCGCCTCGGCCATGACCATGATTCCCTCCATCTTCGCCTGGCCCTCGGTGACCCTCGAGGACGGAACGGCGGGCATCTTCGGGCTCACCTACCCAGCTCGGGGGGTCGCCCTGGTCTGGGAGGGGCTGGACGAGCGAACTGAGTCCGAGGGTGACCGACTGGCCAGCCTCCTCGGCCGGACTCGCGCGGCTGTCCTCGGGCTCGCGGCGGTGCCCATGTCCACCACCCACATCGCCAAGGAGCTCGGCCAGAGTCCCGGAGCCGTGAGCCAGCACCTGTCCGTCCTTCGTGACACCGGCCTGGTCATCAGCCGCCGCTCGGGCAAGAGCGTCCTCTACACCCAGACACCGTTGGGGGCGAGCATCATGGCTGCCCAGGCGGCTGACGGTCGAGCGCGTGGCCCGATGTGGGCCTCGTTCCGGGCCTGAGCACTCCCGCCGCAGGAGGCTGGGGGCACCCGAGTTTCGGCCCAGGCGAAATCGTTGCCCGCCGCAACGTCCGGGTCGACCCTACGACTGGGCCGCGATTCGGTGCCGGCCCCTCGGGCGAGATTGGGGCCAGATGTACCGGTACGTGCTTCGGCGGCTGCTCCAGATGATCCCCGTGCTGCTCGGTGCCACCTTCATCATCTTCACGATGGTCTTCGCCCTGCCGGGCGATCCCACGGCAGGCATGTGCGGGGACCGCCCCTGTTCGCCGTCCTTCGTGGCCAAGTTCAAGGCCGAGCACAACCTCAACGATCCGTTGCTCATCCGGTACGGCAAGTACATGGCCAACGTCGCCCAAGGCGACCTGGGCACGAACTTCCGCAACGTCAAGGTCGCCGACGACCTCAAGCAGCGGTACCCCACGACGGCGAAGCTGGCGGGCATGGCGATCGTGTGGGAGGCGGTGGTCGGCATCGCCGCCGGCGTGGTCAGCGGAGTGCGCAAGGGGAGGTACATCGACAACCTGGTGCTGGTCAGCACCCTGGTCGTGATCTCGGTGCCCACCTTCGTCATCGGCGCCACGATGCAGTACTACCTCGGCGTGAGGTGGCGGCTCTTCCCGGTGACGGTCTCGCCCGACCCCGGCTTCTACCAGCTGCTCATGCCTGCCGTCGTGCTCGGCAGCATCTCGTTGGCGTACGTGGCGCGGCTGACCCGGACGAACCTGGTGGAGAACCTGCGCGCGGACTACGTGCGCACCGCGATCGCCAAGGGGCTGACCAGGCGGCGGGCGGTGGGCTTGCACGCGTTGCGCAACTCCCTGATCCCGGTGGTGACCCACATCGGCTCCGACTTCGGCAACCTGCTCGGTGGTGCGATCGTGACCGAGCGGATCTTCAACATCAACGGGGTGGGCGGGTACCTCTTCCAGGGCATCCACAACCACGACGGCGTGGCCGTGGTGGGGACGGTGACGATTCTGGTGCTGGTCTTCCTGTTCGCCAACCTGCTCGTCGACCTGTTGTACGGCGTGCTCGACCCCAGGATCAGCCATGACTGAGGCCTCGATCCTCGAGCTGCGCACCTACCGCGTCCGTCCGGGGGCGGCGACCGAGCTGGTGCGGCGGATGCAGGCGGTCCTCCCGGTGCTGGCGCAGTTCGGCATCACCGCCCTAGGGGTTCGCGCGTCGCTCGACCAGGACGCTGTCGAGGGTGAGCACGTGGTGCTGGCCAGACTTTTCTCCTCGCTCGACGAGCGCCGCCGGCTCGAGGACGCCTTCTACAGCAGCGCCTACTGGGTGGATGGACCGCGCGCGGGGATCCTGGAGCTGGTCGAGGGCTTCCACACGGTGGTGCTCGAGACCACGCCGGAAGCCGCGCGGCTGCTGGCACGGTCCTTTGCCACCGATGGAGACGGTGGCCCCGGCCAACCCTCGCGCGACCAGCCAGTGACCTGACGGCCGGACCCCTCAGCCCCTCGGCCCTGCCGGTGGGCTCGGGAACCGGGGCTGTTGCTTGGGCGTGCGGAAGGTCCGGTTCCCGAGGGCCAGCATCGCGGCGACATGGCCGAGGCCGACGACCGCCCCCGCCACCGCCACGACTGCGGTCCCGGCTCCCGCGGCATGGGCGATGAGTGCGGCCAAGGTTCCCGCCACCATCGAGTTGAGGGCGAGCATGAAGACGCTGGTGCTCGCCAGCACGTGGCTGAACGTCGACCGCGGCCACCCCATGAGGTAGGTGCCCATGAGGCCGCGCTGGTCGTCGTGCCACGAGGTGATCAGGTATGGCTCCAGGCCGGGATCGATCTCGAGGTAGGCGGCGCGCAGCCGGTTCATGCCCAGCACGGCGGAGGCGTCGTCGACGCTGGCGTTGACGACCCGCTGGGCGGTCAGCGTGCCGAGCACGAGGACGACCGCGGACAGTCCGATGGACATGGTCTCGAAGGCCTGGCCGAATCCCTGCGCCTGTGCCATCAGGGCGAGCACGACCAGTGACGCGGAGGTCACGGTGAGGTGGATCGTGATCCGGCTCATGACCTCCGACCAGGTCATGCTCCGCGTCGCGAGCAGGCTCCAGTGCTCGGTCGCGAGGAGCTGCGCCCGCACACTGGTCGCGGCAGGACCGGGCGCGGGCGGGTGGAACGCGGCGGCCGGCAGCTCTGATGCGGACATGGACATGAGTGCCTCCTCAGCGCACGGCCTGCGGGCCAATCGTCCTCCGGATCGCCCTCCGGTGCGGGCCGAATCGTCACTGTGGACGCGCCCTCGGCGCGCAAATAGCATCAAGGGTTGTTCCGCGTCGGCCCCCTGCGGTTGTCTCGCACCGACCGGCGTCTCCCCAACCGAATTGGAGGCGCCTCGTGAAGAGGTTCAGTGTTCTGGTCGCCGTACCGGCGACCATCTTCCTCGGCGGACTGATCGGCGCCCCGGCGTCCGCCACCCCGCCCAGCTACGACATCACGACCCTGGCCGGCAAGGTTGCCTCGCTCCATGGCACCGCCGGCCTG
The DNA here is from genome assembly GCA_036278855.1 of Pedococcus sp. GTDB lineage: Bacteria > Actinomycetota > Actinomycetes > Actinomycetales > Dermatophilaceae > Pedococcus. The sequence continues at coordinate 1,413 of DASUKI010000246.1, read as the reverse complement.
CAGATCCGGTTCTCGGCGTACCTCGAGGAGGAGGCCGAGGAGGACTCCGCGGCCCCGACCCAGACGCCGATCACCCCCGCCTTCGTCCTGAGCAGTCCGCTCGACGGCACGACGGTCACGCCGCCTGCGGTGACGGTCAACCAGGACACCGCCGGCGCGCCACAGAACGAGACCGCCATCGCCGTCGACCCCAACAACCCCAGTCGCGTCGTGGCGGGCGCCAACGACTACGTGACCCGCACCTGGTCGTGCACGGTCGGCGGGACGCCCTGCAGCGCCCTCGGTGACGGATACTCCGGCACCTACTTCTCCAGTAACGGCGGCAGCACCTGGTGCTGCACCGCGACCGACCCACAACACCTCGGTACGCTGATCCCCGGCGTCACCCGCCTCGCGGGTGGGCAGTACGACGCCGCTGGCGACCCGGCGCTCGCCTTCGACAGCCGTGGCACGGTCTACTACGCAGGACTCGGCTTCAACCGCGAGTCCGCGCCCAACACCGTTGCCGTCAACCGCGGCAGCTTCGACTCATCTGGCGCCCTGTCGTGGAGCCAGCCCACCTTCATCAACCCGACGACCTCGCCCTCGACGTTGAACGACAAGGAGTGGATCGCCGCCGACGCCAACGCGAGCAGTCCGTTCCGGGACCGCGTCTACGTCTCCTGGACCCGGTTCCTCTTCAACGCGCACAACGGCAGCTACGTCCAGTCACCCATCTTCTTCGCCTGGTCGAGCAACGGCGGTCGCACGTTCAGCGCTCCGACGCAGATCTCCGGCAACGTGAAGTACGACCAGGGCTCACGGCCCGTGGTCGGGCCCGACGGGTCGGTCTACGTCTTCTTCGAGGGTGCCACGAGGCTGGCCACGCTCGACTCGACGTACGTGGTCAAGTCCACGGACGGCGGGGTCAGCTGGGGCAAGCCGGTCCAGGTCAGCACCCTGGTCGACAGCCACGTGCTGACCGACACGGCCTTCCGGGACAACAGCTACCCGGCCGCCGCAGCGGCGCCCAACGGTGACCTCTACGCCACATGGACGACGATGGTCGGCCACACCTCGACCGCCGTCTGGAGCCGGTCCACCGACGGGGGTGCAACCTGGTCCGCCCCGGCGAACGCCTTCCCAGCGGCCACCCGAGCCGCCGTCGGCTACCCCGTCACCCAGCCGGACGGCAGCACCTTGACGGCGCCGGCGTCGGTCGCGGTCGAGGACATCTTCCCCGCGGTGGACGTCAGCCCAACCGGCCACGTCTACCTCGGCGCGTACCGGGGGGCGACGGTCTCGCCGTGGCAGACCTGCGCCGCGGGTCCAGAGCCCCCGGTCGGGCGGATCGCCTGCGACACCCTCGGTGACTACGTCCACAACACGCGGCTCGACTACGTGGTGACCGACCTGACGAAGACCGCGACAGTC
>DASUKI010000245.1:0-4163 GCA_036278855.1 Pedococcus sp. | reverse complement strand
CGCGTGCAGTTCACCCCCGACCTCATGCCCGGTGACGTGACCGGGTCGCTGGTCTACGACAACGCGACCTCGGAGTTCTCCTTCCGGGAGGGACCGGTCTTCACCAACCTGCTGCTGGCCGACGAGATCAACCGCACCCCGCCCAAGACCCAGGCCTCGCTGCTCGAGGCCATGGAGGAGCGGCAGGTGTCGGTGGAGGGAACGCCGCGCCGGCTCCCGACACCGTTCCTCGTGGCCGCGACCCAGAACCCGGTGGAGTACGAAGGCACCTACCCGCTGCCGGAGGCGCAGCTCGACCGCTTCCTGCTCAAGGCGGTCATGCCGCTGCCACCCCGCGAGGACGAGATCGGCGTGGTCACCCGCCATGCCGGCGGTTTCGACCCGCGCGACCTCGCCGGCGCGGGCCTCCGTGCGGTGGCGAGCGCGGCGGACGTCGAAGCCGGGGCCGAGCAGGTCCGGCACGTGACCATCTCCCCCGACGTCGCGGCATACATCGTCGACATCGCACGGGCCACCCGCACCTCGCCCTCGGTCGCGCTCGGGGTGAGCCCACGCGGCGCCACCGCGCTGCTCGGCACGAGCCGCGCCTGGGCGTGGCTCAACGGACGCACCTTCGTCACCCCCGACGACGTCAAGTCGCTCGCGCAGGCCACCCTCGCGCACCGGCTCTCGCTGCGACCCGAGGCCGAGCTCGAGGGCGTGGCCGTGTCATCGGTCCTCGACGCGGCCATCGGGTCGGTCCCGGTCCCCCGCTGAGGCCAGGCGTGTTCGTCACCGGACGGCTGCTCGCGCTCGTGCTCTGCGGAGCCGTGCCGGTGCTGCTGCGCCCGGAGGGCTCGACGGTGTGGGCCTGGCTCGCGCTGTGCGTGCTGCTGACCGTCGCCGACGTGCTGGCCGCCGGCCGGCCCGATGCGCTGGAGCTGCGCCGGACGCCCACGCCGCAGGTCCGCCTCGGTGAGGGGGCCACGACGACCGTGCTGGTGCACAATGCCGGCCGACGGTACCGCGGGCGGATGCGCGACGCCTGGCAGCCGTCGGCGGGCGCCCGCGGGGTCCGCCACGAGCTCGACGTCCCTGCCGGTGAGACCCGGGCGGTCAGCACCGAGCTGCTGCCCACGCGCCGCGGCGACCGGCTCGCGGACCGGGTGACGCTGCGCCGCGTCGGCCCGCTGGGGCTGGCAGGACGGCAGCGGTCGGTGCCGGTGCCCGGGCACGTCCGCGCCCTGCCACCGTTCCACTCGCGCAAGCACCTGCCGTCCCGGATGGCCCGGCTGCGCCAGCTCGACGGCCGCTCTGCGGTGCGGATCCGTGGCCAGGGCACCGAGTTCGACTCGTTGCGCGACTACGTCGACGGTGACGACGTCCGCAGCATCGACTGGCGGGCGACGGCGCGACGACGGTCCACCGTGGTGCGCACCTGGCAACCGGAGAAGGACCGCCACATCATCCTCGTGCTCGACACCTCACGGACCTCGGCCGGCCGGGTCGACGACGTCCCCCGGCTCGACGCCGCGATGGACGCCGCCCTGCTGCTCGCCGCGCTGGCGTCGCGGGCCGGCGACCGGGTCGACCTCATCGCCGGGGACCGGCGCATCCACCGCAAGGTCGTGGGAGCGAGCCGCACCGAGCTGCTCAGCGAGCTGGTCACCGCGATGGCGCCGCTCGAGCCGGCCCTGCTCGAGGCGGACTGGCGGATGCTGGCCGCCGAGGTGTCCCGGGTCAGCAGGCAGCGCGGCCTCGTGGTGCTGCTGACGCCACTGGAGCCCTCAGCGGTCGAGGAGTCGCTCCTGGCGCCGGTGGCCGTGCTCGCGGGAAAGCACAGGGTGGTGCTCGCATCGGTGTCCGACCCCGCGCTGGGACGCATGCTCGCGGACCGCTCGGACGTCCGCGAGGTCTACGACGCGGCCGCCGCCGCGCGCACCGTCGCGCTCAGGGAGCGCACCGCGGCCGCACTCGGGCGCCTCGGCGTCGAGGTCCTCGACGCCGACCCGGAGCACCTTCCCGTCGTTCTCGCGGACCACTACCTCATGCTCAAGTCCCGAGGACTCCTCTGACGCGGCGCTCCCCGTGTCGAGAAGGCAAGTAACTCGTTGCCGTTCGCTGGTCATCGGCACCCCTGTTCCCCGGCCCCGTGACCACCAGGCGGCAACGAGTCGAGAAGGGTCAGCCGGCGACGGGGAGCTCGTAACCGCGCTCGGCCTCGGACAGGTCGCCGGTCTCGCCTCGGTGGTGGGCCCACCGGCCAGCGGTGAAGACGTAGGTGAGGAACGCCGCCTCCAGGAGGACGCCGATCGCCAACCGGGCCAAGGTCGGCAGCCCCGACGGGGTGACGAACGCCTCGACCAGCCCCGACACCAGCAGCAGCACCACCAGCCCGAGTGCGACCCCCAGGGCCGCCCGTCCCTCCTGGCCGAGCGCCTGCACCCGCGTGCGCGGCCCCGGCGCGACCCAGGCCCAGAACACCCGCAGCCCCACCCCTGCCGCCACGAACACGCAGGTCAGCTCGAGCAGCCCGTGCGGCAGGATCAGCCCGAAGAACAGCCCCGCCCGACCGTGGCGCACCATGATCGAGCCCACCACCGCGAGGTTCATCATGTTGCTGAACAGCAGGTAGACGACCGGCAGGCAGAACACGCCCAGGGCGACGCACAGTGCCGCGAGCCAGAAGTTGTTGGTCCACACCTTCAGTGCGAACGACGTCGCGGCGTACTCGCTGTAGTAGCTCTCGAAGTCGTTCTCCACCAGCTGGCGGATCTGCTCCGGTGAGGCCAGCGAGCTCTCCACGGAGGGGTGGTCCAGCAGCCACCACCCGACCACGAGGGCGAACCCGACGTCGACCACCAGCACCGCGATCCACCACCACCGCATGCGGTAGAGCGCCGCGGGGAAGGACTCCGCGAAGAACCGCCCCACGTCGGACCAGGCCGCCGTCCGCGTCCCGGCCGACCGGGTGCGCGCCCGGGCCAGCAGCACCGAGAGGTACCCGACCAGGGTGGCCTCGGGGGCCGTCGAACGGATCATGGACAGGTGCGTCGCGACGCGCTGGTAGCGGTCGAGGACCTCGTCCGCCTCCGCGCCGGTGAGGTGCCGCTTGCGGGTCAGCGCGTCGAGGCGGTCCCAGTCCCCCCGATGGGCAGCCACGAAGGCGTCCAGGTCCACATCGCCAACCCTAGCGACGTGCCGCGGCTAGGGTGGCCGACATGAGCAGCAGCACCGTGGGGGTCGGTGCCGACGACCTGGTGACCGGTGAAGCCGTCGCCCTCGACCTGCCGCACGGCGGCATCGGGCTGCGGATCGTCTCCGGCCTGATCGACCTCGTCATCGGGTACGCCGCGCTCTTCGGGCTGCAGCTCGGGATCGCGGCACTGCTGGGTGACACCGACGACGCCCTCGTCGCCGCAGGCATCACGGTGGCCGCGATCGCTGCGCTCGTGGGCATCCCGACGACCCTGGAGACGCTGACCCGCGGCAAGACCGTCGGCCACCTGGTCATGGGACTGCGCACGGTGCGCGACGACGCCGGCCCGATCGGCTTCCGCCAGGCCCTCACACGGGCAATGCTCGGTGTCGTCGAGGTCTACGGCTGCCAGGGCGTGCCCGCCCTGATCTGTGCGGCGTTCTCCGCCAAGGGAAAGCGGTTCGGCGACCTGCTGGCCGGCACCTACGTCGTGCGTGAGCGGCAGCACATCTCGCTGCCGCCACCTGTCGCCATGCCGCCGCAGCTCGCGACCTGGGCGGCCACGGCCGATCTTGCCCCGCTCCCGGACCAGCTCGCCGTGGCGGTGCGCCAGTTCCTGTCGCGGGTCTCGACGTTCAGCCCGCAGGTGCGCGAGCAGCTCGGTCAGCGGCTGCTGGAGGAGGTGCGCCCGTTCGTCGCGCCGGCACCACCGGCGGGCAACCACCCGGAGTACGTCCTCATGGCGGTGCTCGCCGAGCGCCGCACGAGGGACGCCGCTCGGCTGGGCCGCGAGCAGGCGCTTCGAGAGCGGCTGCTGCCCCCCGACCCGGCCGGCAGTGAGAGGGGCTAGGCCTCCGCCAGCGCGTCGTACCCGGGCTTGACGACCCCGTCGATGATGGCCAACCGCTCGTCGAACGGGATGAACGCCGACTTCATCGCGTTGATGGTCGCCCACCGCAGGTCCTCCATCGTCCACCCCGCCTCG
>DASUKI010000244.1:0-3627 GCA_036278855.1 Pedococcus sp. | reverse complement strand
GACCGCCGGGTCGCGGTTGGCGGCCCCGAGCAGCGCGGCCACCTTGTCGCCCGGCTCGAGGTGGACGCCCGCCACGTCGGCGGGCTCCTTGGCGGTCCGCTCGAAGAGGTGCAGCGGCGAGTCGTGGCGCAGGAACTCCTCGACCAGGCGGTCCACGGCGGCCTCGTGACCGATGTCGACGACCGGCCGGTCGGCGGCGGTGAGCCAGGAGTGCAGGCCGTTGCCGAACCCGTTGACGCTCGCCTCGTGGCCGGCGTTGAGCAGCAGCACCGCGGTCGCCACGAGCTCGTGCGCCGACAGCTTGTCGCTGCCGTCCCGTGCCTGGACCAGGTCGGTGAGCAGGTCCTCGCCGGGTGCCTTGGCCCGCCGCGCCGCAAGCTCTTCGACGTATGCCGCGAACTCACCTGCCGCTGCCTGCGCCGCCTGCTCCTGGGGGCCGGTCCGGTCGACCTCGTACATCTTCACGATGGCCTGCGACCACGGGCGCAGCAGGTGCCGGTCCGCCTCGGGGAACCCGAGCAGCTCGGCGATGACGAGGACCGGCAGCGGCTCGGCGTAGGCCTCGATGACGTCGAAGGGCCCGTCGGGCAGCTCGTGGGCGAGGCCGGCCGCCAGCTCCTCGATCCGCGGCGCGAGCCGCTGCACGTGGCCGCGACCGAACGCCCCGGCAACCAGCCGGCGCAGCCTCGTGTGCTTGGGCGGTTCGCTGTCGAGGATGGAGTCGGCGTGCAGCCAGTTGAAGGTGCCCCAGTCGGCTTCGGGGGTGCGCGGCGCGAAGATCCTGCCGAGCCTTCGGTCGCGCAGCGCGGCACCGACCTCGGCGTGGCCGGTGGCCAGCCACACGCCCATCCGGCCGTGCCAGGCGAGTGGCGCACGGGCTCGCAGGGCGGCCAGGGAAGGGTAGGGGTCGGCCACCACGGCAGGGTCTGCCAGGTCGAGGAAGTCGGCAGCGTCGAGTCCGGTCGCAGCAGGCACCTCAGCAGCCTGCCGCAGCGACACGGGTTTTGTCAGGCGGTCGACGACCGGCACACTGGACGGCTGCTGCTCGTCGAAAGGACACCCGTCCCCATGAAGCACCAGCGCCACGCCCTCGCCGCGGCCTCCCTCGCCGTGGCCGGGATCGCCCTCTCCGGCTGCGGCGACGCCGGCTCGCCGTCCGGTCCGGACGTGACGGTGACGGTCACGCCGACCGTCACCGCGAAGCCCAAGGCGGCATCCTCGGAGCCCGCTGCACCCCAGCCGCCCAAGAGCGACGACGTGGGACGGACCTACGACTTCGGCACGGTCGTCAAGGCCGCCAAGGTCGGCTCGGTCGCGGTCCTCGAGCTCGACCGGTGGACGTGGAAGGGCGTCGACGACGGGAAGCTGGCCAAGCAGGGCGTTCCGGTGAAGCCCTGGAAGGGCAAGGCGCCGTACGAGAACCAGAACGCCAAGCTGACCTACACCCTGCCCGTGTCACCGGACGCACGGATCCTCTACCACCACTGCATCGCAGCGGACCAGCCGTTGCAGACCAAGTCGGTCGCGCCGGACGAGCTCGCCAAGCTCGGCAAGGGAGAGAACACCGTCCTCGTCAAGCTCGACGACAGCGGTGTCGTGGTGGCCGCCGACAACATCCCCGGCTGCCCGAAGTAGCAGGGCGCGCCGGCCACGCGGCATACGGCAGACTGGCGAGGTGACCACCACGGAGGGCGAGCGCGAGCTCACCGTCGGCATGGGGGCCGGCGGACTGGCCACCGCCGACATGGTGCTCAACATCGGCCCGCAGCACCCGGCCACCCACGGCGTGCTGCGGCTGCGGATCACCGTCGACGGCGAGCGGATCGTGCAGGCCGAGCCCATCGTGGGCTACATGCACCGCGGCGCGGAGAAGCTGTTCGAGGTCCGCGACTACCGGCAGATCATCGTGCTCGCGAACCGGCACGACTGGCTCTCTGCGTTCTCCAACGAGCTGGGCGTGGTCCTCGGCGTCGAGCAGATGCTCGGCATGGAGGTGCCCGAGCGCGCGGTCTGGGCACGCACCCTGCTCGCCGAGCTCAACCGGGTGCTCAACCACCTGATGTTCCTCGGCTCCTACCCCCTCGAGCTGGGGGCCATCACGCCGATCTTCTACGCGTTCCGCGAGCGCGAGGAGCTCCAGGCAGTGATGGAGGAGGCGTCCGGGGGCCGGATGCACTACATGTTCAACCGGGTCGGCGGGCTCAAGGAGGACCTCCCGGCGGGCTGGCTCGACCGGGTCGCCCGCGCCATCGGGGCAGTCCGCGGCCGGCTACCCGACCTCCAGGCGATGATCGTGGGCAACGAGATCCTCGAGGCGCGCACGCGAGGCGTCGGGGTCATCACCCCGGAACTCGTTGCGGCACACGGGGTCTCGGGACCGATCGCACGCGCTTCCGGCCTCGACCTGGACCTGCGGCGCGATGCGCCGTACCTCGCCTACGGCGAGCTGTTCGCCGACGGCGGCCCCGGACGGGTCGTGACGCGGGCAGCCGGCGACTGCCTGTCACGCCTCGAGGTCCTGCTCGAGCAGGTCCTGGTGAGCCTCGACGTGGCCGATGCCTGTCTCGACCGGCTGCACTCGCTGCCCCGCGGGCCGGTCAACGTGCGGCTGCCCAAGGTGCTCAAGGTCCCGGAGGGCGACCTCTACACCGCCACCGAGAACCCACTGGGGCTCAACGGCTACTACCTGGTCTCGCGCGGTGACAAGACCCCGTGGCGGCTCAAGCTGCGCTCGGCGTCGTTCAACAACATCTCGGTGCTGGGCGAGGTGCTGCCCGGCCACCTCATCGCCGACATGGTGGCCATCCTCGGGTCGATGTTCTTCGTCGTCGGAGACATCGACAAGTAGCGCAGCGTCGTCGGAGGCATCGACAAGGGAGCGCTAGTCGTCACGGTCGTCGTCGCGTGGCGGCGGGTCGACGCGGCACATCCGCTGGGTGGCCATGCCCGCCGCCGTGAGCAGCACGGCCGCCGCGCACGCAGCCAGCAGCTGCCAGAGCAGCATGCGGTAGTCGGGCAGCGACAGGTCCGCCACCGCGTGCAGCGCCTGGGCGGCGTACCACCCCACCAGTGCGGAGCCGGTGAGCGCCGCGGCCTGGGCGAGCACCAGCGTCCGCGCCGCGCGGATCGGGCTGAGCGGCTTGCGCGCCTCGCCGCGCAGGAACCGGCGCACCGGCAGCCCGGCGCTGAGGACCAGCACCGCCATCGCGACCAGCAGCACCGACGACACCCACGACGACGGCCCGAGCAGGTGGCCGGTGTTGAGGTAGACGCGCCAGCCCAGCCACGACAGCAGGCCGACGGCCAGCGCGATCGCGGCGACCTGCGACCAGCGCAGCCCGCTCCCCTGGTTCACCACGGCCCCTCCAAAAGATCGACGTCAGGTCCTGCTCGCACGCCCGAGGTGTCCAGTCCGGCGACCAGGTCGGCCACCCGGCGCACCTCGCCGTCGACCCGCAGCGCGGCCTCCGGCTCGGCCTGCAGCCAGGGCACCAGGACGAACGCGCGCTCGTGGGCGCGTGGGTGGGGCAGGGTCAGGGTCGGGCTCTCGAGGCGCACGTCGGTGTCGAACACCGGGTCGCCGTACTGGATCAGGTCGAGGTCCAGGGTGCGCGGCCCCCAGCGCAC
>DASUKI010000243.1:0-5140 GCA_036278855.1 Pedococcus sp. | reverse complement strand
TCACGGGCCTATAGCTCAGACGGTTAGAGCGCTTCCCTGATAAGGAAGAGGCCACAGGTTCAAGTCCTGTTAGGCCCACCAATCCCGATCCCCGCGGCACCTCTGCGAGGGAAGGCGGATGGCCGTGAAGAAGTTCCTGCTCCTGGTCGTGGCTGCGATCGGCGCCGCTGCGATCCAGAAGAAGCTCAAGGCCCAGCAGGCCGAGAAGGACCTCTGGTCGCAGGCCACCGACACCCCTCAGTAGGGCGTTCTCCGACGGTCCGGCCTGGCCCGGACCGTCACCCTTCGGGGCCATGGCGCAATTGGTAGCGCACCTGCTTTGCAAGCAGGGGGTTAGGGGTTCGAGTCCCCTTGGCTCCACCGCAGGTCAAAGCCCCTTTTCCAGTTCTGGGAAGGGGCTTTGCCAGTCTTGTGCAGCAGCAGAGTGCAGCAGTGGGGTGGCTGACTCGGTGGTCTCCGCCGGCACGAACGCCTTGCCGAGCCGGGCGAGTGCGGCCCTGGTGCTGGCCGGTGCGACCTGGGCGTAGATGTCCATCGTCACCGCGATCTGGCTGTGCCGCAGGATCTGCATGGTCACGCGCGGGTGCACGTCGAGCTCGACGAGCAGTGAGGCGCAGGTGCGCCGGGTCGAGTGGACCGGGATGACCGGGACCCCGGCTGCGACCGCACGCTCCTTGAAGAGACGGTGGAAGTTGCGTGGGTCGACGGGGGTTCCGTGGCCCGAGGTGAAGACGAGGCCGGAGTCGTGCCACGCCTCGCCGGCAACCGCGGCCGCCTTGGCCTGCTCCTCTCGGCGTCGCCGCAGGGCGGCGACGCACACGTCGGGCAGCGGTAGCACGGCCTCGGAGGTGCGGGTCTTGGTGCGGTTGCGGCGCAGCTCGCCGCCGATGCGCTGCAGCTGCCACGCGATACGCGCCTGGGCCTTGTCGAGGTCGACGTCCCGCCAGGCAACGGCGAGCGCCTCGCCGCGTCGCAGGCCGAGGACGAGCAGCAGGATGTATGCCGCGTAGAGCGGGTCGTGGTCGCTCGACGCCGACGCGAGGAACCGAGCGGCCTCGTCGGCCGTCCAGATGCGGGCCTTGTCCGAGCGCGGGACCGGCATTCGGACCAGGGCGGCGACGTTGCGGTGGACAAGCTCGTCCCGCAGGGCCGAGCTGAGGGCGGCGCGCAGGACGCGCCACGCCTGGTGGACGGTCGAGTCGCTGGGCAGCTGGTGGCAGCACTTGCCGATGGCGCAGCACTCAGGCTCGACTCGGGCGGCGTCCTTGCCCTGGGAGCAGCACTGGCAGGTGCGGCGAAGCTTGTTGACCCAGGACTGGACGTCACTGACCCTGAGCCGGTCGAGGCGCCGTTCCCCGATGAACGGCGCGATGTAGAGCCGCAGGCACATCTCGTAGGCCTGGGTCGTGGTGGGTGCGAGGCCGGGGCGAACCACGTCCTGCAGCCACCGGGTCATGTACGACTCGATGGTCGGTGACTTGGGAACCATCGGGCCGCGCCGCGCGGCGTCCTGCAGCGCGGTCCACTTCTCCTGCACCTCCTCGCGGGTCCGGCCGTAGACGTACTTCCGACGGCGACGGCCGTCCGGCAGCGTCACCCACACGTAGGCGCGGTAGCCCTTGTCGGTCTTGTAGAACTACCCCTCGCCGTTGAGCCTCCGCCGCGGGTTCACGCGATCGCCTCGGACTCGGCACACCGGAGCTCGATGTACTCGTCGACCCACTTCGGCAGGACCCGGCGCGACCGACCGTCCTTGAGCGACTTCAGGTCGCCCTGGGCATGAGCATCCTGACCTTCGTCTCGCCGTACCCGAGCAGGACCGCCACTTCGGCCACGGTGTACCACTTCGGCATCAGCCGAACTTCCTCGTCGTGCATGCCCACTCTTCCTTCCCGAGGTTCCTCGCCTCTCCCAAGGACAACGGCGCTGAGGGGGCACCATCGGCTGGGCGAATAGCGCTGAGCATCATCAATGACCACTCGCGCGGACGGGTCATTGCACCCGCCGGGGCATAGGCGCCACAATTGTGGCCATGAGCACTGAGCCTCTGCGCGCCGTCCGTGACCACTTCAGCGAGGTGGTCGACCGGGTCGAGTTCCAGCACGAGCGGATCATCGTGACCCGCAATGGCCACGCCGCGGCCGTGCTCATCAGCCCCGAGGACCTGACCCAGCTCGAGGAGACCCTCGATGTGCTGGGTGATCCGGATGCGCTGGCGGACATTCGAGAAGCTGACGCTGCCTACGCGCGAGGCGACGTGGTCCGCGGGACGGACGCGGTGCGGCAGCTTCGTCGATGACGGAGCCGGAGCCGTACGAGCTCGTCCTCACTCCGCCCGCCACTCGGGCTCTGCGCGACAAGCTCCCCGAGCCCGTCGCCATCGCGGTGAGCGAATTCCTCACCACAGCCCTGGTCGGCAGTCCGCACCGGGTCGGCAAAGCGCTGCGTGACGACCTGGCCGGGATCTGGTCCGCGCGACGGGGGACCTACCGGGTCCTCTACCGGATCAACGAGCCCGAGCGGGAGGTCGTCGTCGTCCGGATCGAACACCGACGCGACGTCTATCGCCCACTCTGAGCCGACCCACCCGAGCGCCTCCCCTTTCGCGCCTCCATCCCGCCGACTTCAGCCCTCCCCTCCCCTCCCTCCTGCTCCCGCTCTCCCTGACCCTCCCGCTGGTCACCCCGACCCCTCGATCCCGACCTCCATCCGTCTTACACGTCTGGCGACGTCGTTCGCATCCGTCGATGACCCGGCCTGGTCTCGTCCGACCGGTGGCTACCAGCAGCTGCTCGAGTTCTTCGTGGGGGAGAACCATGCCGTCGAGGAGCGGTGGGCTGACCTCGTCGAGGCCGGCTACCACAGCCGCATGCCAGCTGGCGCATGGACAGCCCGTCATCCACCAGTGCTGGAGCCCGGGCCGGGACCGGACTCCGACGGACCTCGGCGCTTCAGCATCAGGAAGGCAGGGAACCTGCCGCTCGCCACCAGCCAGCGCATGACTGGCTTGGCCACGGTGGCAGCCTCGTCGGTCCCGACCAGCCGGGGCTGGCTCACGGCGACGTCACGGCCCTTCCAGGTCACCGTCGCCCCACCAGCCGCCAGCACGTTCTGGGCCCAGTTCGTCTTGGGGCCCCACGGCAGCCCGATCAGGAAGACGTCGTCGCGAACCACCGGCACGAGCGCCACCGGGATCGCATAGTGGCGGCTGCTTCGCCGTCCCACGTGGTGCATCACGCCCCAGATCGGGAACCACGTGCGGCCTGCGAGGGCCCTTGACACCGGAGCCGTACCCCTCACGAGCCAGTTCGGCGGCGACGTCCTGGTCTGCTGTGTGGTCGTCACGTCTCCAGCATGGGCTAATTCACCGCATAATGAAAGACCGTCCCCCGGGGGGCGCCTCACGGGGCCAACATCACCCGGGGCACCCGGCAGTTCAGGCCGACGTTGTTGAGCCGGCTCTCCAGACCGCGGCCGTCGACGACCGGCAGGACCAAGGGCGTGGGTTTGCCCGCCGCGAGCGCGCGGGCGTAGGCGTCGCGCTCCCGCACCAGCCGTCCCCAGTCGTCGAGCCACTCGTCGGCCGGCTGGTCCGCGGACAGCTGCTCGGCCGGCACGAGCCGGCGGATCGTGGAGACCATCTCGGTGACTGCGTCGTTCTGGGCGTTGATGGCCCCCACCCGCTGGCTGATCTCCGCCGAGGTCCCGACCGCGGCCTCAGCGGTCGCCTCACGCATCCGGGCGCACGCTGCGTTGGCCACGGCCACGAGGTCGGACTGCTCGACGACCTTCACGTTGTCGGTGTTGGCGTAGCTCCAGAACTTGTTCAGGCTCAGCGCGACGACGGCCACGGCCACCACCACGGCGCCGCGCGCCAACCAGGACCTCCACGCAGGCACAGCCATCTCTGCCAGTCTCGCCGCTCATCGCCAACCTGCAACCCGGCAGGTGACGCAGGGCAGTGGCCCGCAGGGGCTGCCTCAGCTGCGCGCCTCCGCCATCGCCTTGAGCTTGGCCATCGCATCGATGGTCTGCCTGGGCAGGCTGCGGCGGATCATCGGCGTGAACAGTCTTCCCACGCCGACCGTGCCGATGTCGATCGTGTGCGTCAGCGTGGTGCCCACCCCGTCGGAGGCGGACACGAAGTCCACGGTCACGCGCATCATCCTGTCGGTGAACCGCATCGCGAAGTGCCGGTCCGGCTCGCGGGCGATCACCTCGCCGTCCATGGTTCCGGTACGGCGGCCGTCGGCGTAGTGGTACCTCAGCCGCGTTCCCACGTCGGTGGGCCCGGTGTCCAGCTTGTCGATCCCGGTGCAGCGGGACAGCCACAGCGGGGTTTGGGTGAAGTCGTCGACGATGCCGAAGATGGTTGCTGGTGGTGCGCTGACCGAGAGCGTGTGGGCGAAGCGCGGCATGGTGTCCTCCGGCGGTGAGGCGCAGTGGGCACACGCTACTGCTGCGCCGCCGTGTCGTGCGGCTGGTGCCTCAGATACCCCGGTATGCCGGTGGGTCGGCTTCGGCGCGCAGGCTCGGCGGGCTGGGGCGAGGCCTGCGCGGCTCGCGCACTCCGGCGAGCCCGTCGTCGCCGCCCATGGCGGGAAACGACCCGACCAGCTTGCGGCGGCGCAGGCGGCGGTGGCGGTACACGGTGTAGAGCTCGGCGCCCGGGGGGTCGGGCAGCGCCTGACGGGCCAGCATGACAGCCTCGGAGGGACTGGCCGCCTGGAGGTACATGCGGCAGCTGCGCATCACCCCGACACGGTCGTGGACCTGGACGTCGTAGCTCGCCATGACCCAAGGGTGCGCCCACGTCCTGCCCCACGACAAGCACGAGTCCGCCCGTCGCCCGCTCCCGGAGCGGGATCTAGGCTGGCCGGGCCAGCGCCGACGAGGAGACCGCATGCCGCAGCCGCACCCGGAGGATGTCCGGCGCCACGTGCCCCGCACGGATGTCGTGCTCGCCGAGGAACCGGTTGCGGCCGCGGTCTCACGGCTTGGTCGGGAGACCGTCAAGGCTGCCGTCGCCGCCGCTCAGCAGCGGGTGCGCAACGGCGAGATCTCCCCCGATGAGGTCGTGGCCGCGACGCTGGCCGCGCTCCCCGAACGTGTCACGGCGATGACCCCCGTGCTCAACGCG
>DASUKI010000242.1:0-3284 GCA_036278855.1 Pedococcus sp. | reverse complement strand
GAGAGGTGAGCGAGATGAACGAGTCCTACATCACGGTGGTGGGGCGGGTCGTCGCAGACCCGCAGTCGCGCACGACCCGCACGGGGGTGCCGTTCGCGGCGTTCCGGCTGGCGTCGACGGTGCGCCGCATCAGCCGCGAGTCCGGTCAGTACGAGGACGCCGGCACCAGCTTCTACAACGTCTCGGCGTTCCGGGCACTCGGTGCCAACGTCGCCAACTCGCTGAAGAAGGGCGAGCCCGTGGTGGTCCACGGCCGGCTGCGGGTCAACCAGTGGATGCGGGCGGACAACAGCCACGCGACCTCTGTCGAGATCGACGCCTACAGCGTGGGCCACGACCTCAGCTGGGGCACCACCGAGCTGCGACGTGTGGCCCGCGCCCAGCTCGACCAGCACGACCGGATGGCCGACGACGGGGTCCAGGACGCGATGGCCAACCTCGAGGGTGAGCCCCCGATCGAGGAGGAGAGCTTCGGCGACTACGACCCCGGCGACCTGGCCAGCCGCCGCTCGGTGGCCGACCTCGACGCCGACACCGACGACTACGTCACGCAGGGCGAGGAGCAGCCGGCGGACGCCCAGCTCAGCACCGTCTGAGGGGGCGGGAGCGGATTCGGGCGTGGGGGCTGCGGCGGATAGCCTTGCCCCCATGCCCGAGTTCATCTACGTCATGTCGAAGGCCCGCAAGGCCCACGGCGACAAGGTCATCCTCGATGACGTCACCCTGTCCTTCTACCCCGGCGCGAAGATCGGCGTGGTCGGCCCCAACGGTGCCGGCAAGTCGTCGGTCCTGAAGATCATGGCCGGGCTCGACCAGCCGTCCAACGGCGAGGCGAGGCTGACCCCGGGGTACTCGGTCGGCATCCTCATGCAGGAGCCGGAGCTCAACGAGGACAAGACCGTCCTGGGCAACGTCGAGGAGGGCGCGGGCGAGATCAAGGCCAAGCTCGACCGCTACAACGCGATCTCGGCCGAGATGGCCGAGCCCGACGCCGACTTTGACGCGCTCATGGAGGAGATGGGCAAGCTCCAGGAGGCCATCGACGCCGCCGACGCCTGGGACCTCGACTCCCAGCTCGAGCAGGCCATGGACGCGCTGCGCTGCCCGCCGCCGGACGCCGACGTGACCGTGCTCTCCGGTGGCGAGCGCCGCCGTGTCGCGCTGTGCAAGCTGCTCCTGCAGAAGCCCGACCTGCTGCTCCTCGACGAGCCCACCAACCACCTCGACGCCGAGTCCGTCCTCTGGCTCGAGCAGCACCTCGCCGCCTACCACGGCGCCGTGGTCGCGGTCACCCACGACCGGTACTTCATGGACAACGTCGCCGAGTGGATCCTCGAGCTCGACCGTGGGCGCGCCTACCCCTACGAGGGCAACTACTCCACCTACCTCGAGAAGAAGGCTGCGCGCCTGGAGGTCCAGGGCAAGAAGGACGCCAAGCTGGCCAAGCGCCTCGCCGACGAGCTGGAGTGGGTGCGGTCCAACGCCAAGGCCCGTCAGACCAAGTCCAAGGCGCGGCTCGCCCGCTACGAGGAGATGGCGGCCGAGGCGGACCGGACCCGCAAGCTCGACTTCGAGGAGATCCAGATCCCGCCGGGGCCGCGCCTGGGCAGCAAGGTGATCGAGGTCAGGGGCCTGCGCAAGGGGTTCGGCGACCGCATCCTCATCGACGACCTGTCGTTCACGTTGCCCCGCAACGGCATCGTCGGCGTCATCGGACCCAACGGGGTCGGCAAGACCACGCTGTTCAAGACCATCGTCGGGCTCGAGGAGCCGGACGCGGGCACGGTCGAGGTCGGCGAGACGGTGAAGATCTCCTACGTCGACCAGAGCCGTGGCGGTATCGACCCCAACAAGAACCTGTGGGAGGTCGTCTCCGGAGGGCACGACTACATCAACGTCGGCCACGTCGAGATCCCTTCGAGGGCCTACGTGTCGCAGTTCGGCTTCAAGGGCCCGGACCAGCAGAAGAAGGCCGGTGTGCTCTCCGGCGGTGAGCGCAACCGCCTCAACCTCGCACTCACCCTCAAGGAGGGTGGCAACCTGCTGCTCCTCGACGAGCCGACCAACGACCTCGACGTCGAGACGTTGGGTTCGCTCGAGAACGCCCTGCTCGAGTTCCCCGGCTGCGCCGTGGTCATCAGCCACGACCGGTGGTTCCTCGACCGGGTGGCGACGCACATCCTCGCCTACGAGGGTGACGACGAGAACCCCGCCAAGTGGTACTGGTTCGAGGGCAACTTCGAGGCCTACGAGGCGAACAAGGTCGAGCGGCTCGGCGCCGACGCCGCGCGGCCGCACCGGGTGACCTACCGCAAACTGACCCGCGACTAGGAAACCGGCATCGCGTCTCCGGCTGCCGGAGCGAGGGGGCCGGCCGCGGGCTGGCCACCCCGACGCGCGAAACTGACTTGTGAGGGCTGCCGGGTCCACACAGGATGAAGCCATGAGACTGGGCTCGCAGGTGGCGTACTTCAGCTGGCCGGACGCACCCTCGTCGATCGGCCCCACCTTCGGCCGCATCGCGCGCAACTCCGAGGACGCGGGACTGTCCAGCCTGTGGGTGATGGACCACTTCTTCCAGATCGGCACCATCGGGCCACCCGAGCTGGACATGGTCGAGGGCTACACAGCCCTCGCGTTCGCCGCGGGCCAGACCAGTCGCATCGAGCTCGGCACCCTCGTCACCGGGGTGACGTACCGCCACCCGGGGGTGCTCGCCAAGACGGTGACCAGCCTCGACGTGCTGTCCGGTGGCCGCGCCTGGCTCGGGATCGGGGCAGCGTGGAACGTGCACGAGCACCGCGCGCTCGGCGTGCCCTTCGCGCCGGTGAAGGAGCGGTTCGAGCGGTTGGAGGAGGCCCTGCAGATCTGCCTGCAGATGTGGAGCGGCGAGGACAAGCCCTACTCCGGACGGCACTACCAGCTCGAGCGGACGCTCAACGTGCCGCAGAGCCTGCGCCGGCCGCACCCGCCCGTCCTCATCGGCGGTGGCGGGGAGCAGAAGACGCTGCGGCTCGTGGCGCAGTACGCCGACGCCTGCAACCTCTTCGACACCGGGCTCGGCCCCGAGGGCCTGCCCCACAAGCTCGACGTCATCCGGCGGCACTGCGATGACGTCGGCCGCGACTATGCCGACATCGAGAAGACCGTGCTGGCCAGGGTCGCCCTCGGCGAGCAGCGTGGCGAGGCCCCCGGCGACATGTCCTGGGCGTCGGTGGACGAGACGGTCGAGCGCTTCGGCAGGCTGTCCGAGGCGGGCATCGACACCGTGATCATGGGGATGG
>DASUKI010000241.1:0-5383 GCA_036278855.1 Pedococcus sp. | reverse complement strand
GGATCTTGCCGCGGTCGGAGACGAACTTGCGCAGCAGCGCAGTGTCCTTGTAGTCGATGTTCTCGACCTTCGCCGCCTTCAGCGGGTTGGCCTTCTTCTTGGGCTTGCGCACAACGGGCTTGGCCATCGTGGTGCTCTCCTCTTCTTTCAGGATGAGCCCTGGTCTCCCAGGGATGGGGTTTCTTGCTCTTCAGTTGGTATGCCGCCGGGCCGGATATCGGCCGCGGAGGCCAGTTTCAGTCCATTTGGGTGAGAAACCTGCGGGGTGGGGCGCACCCGAAGGTGACCACCCGGCATACCGGATGCTCCGACTAGAAGGGCGGCTCGTCGTAGGACGGGGCGTTGCTGCCCCAGCCACCCTGCTGGCCGCCACCCTGCGGCGCGGCTTGCTGGCCGCCACCCTGCTGGGGGGCGCTGGACGGACCGGTTGCCCAGGGGTCCTCCTGCTGCTGGCCGCCGAAGCCGCCCTGCTGACCGCCACCCTGCTGACCGCCACCGAAGCCGCCGCCACCACCTCCGCGCTGGGTCTTGTTAACCTTCGCCGTGGCGTAACGGAGCGAGGGGCCGACCTCGTCGACCTCCATCTCGATGACGGTGCGCTTCTCGCCCTCCTTGGTCTCGTAGGAACGAGACTTCAGGCGGCCGGAGACGATGACGCGGGTGCCGCGCTGCAGCGACTCCGCGACGTTCTCCGCCGCGTCACGCCACACCGAGCAGCGCATGAACAGCGTCTCGCCGTCCTTCCACTCGTTGGACTGCCGGTCGAACTGGCGCGGCGTGGAGGCCACGGTGAAGTTCGCGACGGCAGCACCCGAGGGGGTGAAGCGCAGCTCGGGGTCGCCGGTGATGTTGCCGATGACGGTGATGACGGTGTCGCCAGCCATGGAGCGTGTCCCCTGTTCGTTTGGGTCAGGTGGAACTGGTCAGATCAGTGGTGCTCAGGCGCCGGGGCGCAGGAGCTTGGTCCGCAGGACCGACTCGTTGAGGCCGAGCTGGCGGTCCAGCTCCTTGGCCGTGGCCGGCTCGGAGGTGAAGTTGACGACGGCGTAGATGCCCTCGGGCTTCTTCTTGATGTCGTAGGCCAGGCGACGACGGCCCCAGATGTCGATGTTGTCGACGGTGCCCTTGTCCTTGGTCACGACGGTGAGGAACTTGTCGAGCGACGGCGCGACGGTCCGGTCGTCGAGCTCGGGGTCGAGGATGACCATGAGTTCGTACTGACGCATGCTGATAACCCGCCTCCTCTGGTCTGTGGCGGTCACGGTCCTTCCGTGACAGGAGGGTTGCAGTGCGATCCCGAAGACACGCGACCTGGTCTGTGCCCACGCGCGGCCCTCGGGAACCTGACAAGGGTACCGGCCGGTGACGACATCACCGAATCGTCATCCACAGGGCTCAAGACCGGGGCGCCCACTCACCCTGGGCATGGGATGGCGCCCATCAGCCCAGGCGCACGAGCAGCCGGTCGGGGGCGTCGGTGAAGTCGCCGGCGAGCTCGTCGACCACCGCGTCGGAGTCCGCGTCCGGCTCCATGCCTTCGTATGCCGCGTGGTCGCCGTTCGCGGGTTCGGCCTCGTCGCGCAGGGCGGCGGTGTGCCAGACCCGCCACACGAGGTAGCCGACCGCCAGCACCCGCACCACGAGGAAGGCGAGGTACCAGCCCGGCGGCAGGCCGCGGTCCGGCTTGGACAGGCCGCCTACGTAGAGCCAGACCGCGATGAAGTGTGCGGCCTCGGCGCCAGCCCACACCAGGTGGTCACGCCAGCGCACGCCGCACAGCGCGACGAGCGGGACCAGCCACAGCGAGGACTGCACGGGGAACGACTTGCCGGTGACCAGGACGACCCCGACCATGACGACGGCGACCTCGGCCAGGCTCGGCCGGCGCCACGTCGACAGCGCGAACAGCGCACCCAACAGCACCGCCACGAGCATGCCCACGACCGCCAGCAGGGTCACCGCACCGGAGGGCAGCGGTGACCCGAGCAGCTGCGGGATCATCCAGGGGGAGCCGAGCCCGGCCTCGGAGTCCCACCACGCGGCATACGGGCGCAGGATCGCCCGCGGGTTGGCGACGAGGAACGGCAACAGCACCACGGCAATGGTGGCCGCGGCCGCAGCGGCCGCACGGCCGACCGCGCCCCACCGGCCGGTGCGCAGCGCCAGCAGCGCCAGGGCGAGCAGGAGCAGCACTGGATAGGTCCGGGCGGTGACCGCAAGGCCGAGGAACACCCCGGCCAGCGCCGGTCGGCGGCGCGCCCACGCCCAGATGCCGGCAGCCGTCAGCGCGACGCCGAACACGTCGGCCGAGACCAGCCCGCTGAGCAGCAGCACCGGGCTGAGCGCCAGGGCGGCGGCGTCGGCGGCGTGCCGTGGGCGGGAGGCGGCGGTCAGCCAGACCATCGCGACGACGAGGACCGTGGCGAGTACGGCCCAGAGTCCGAAGTACCACCGGGTCTGGTCGAGGAACGACCCGTCGGGCACCAGCCCACCGAGCAGTGCCATGGCTGAACCCGTCAGGACCGGGTGGTCGGTGCGAGCTCCCCCGCCGCTGACGAACGAGGCCAGCCCGTCGTGGAGGCCGCCCAGCTGGTAGAGGGCGGGAAGGTCGGAGAAGCAGGCGTGCCAGAACTGGTCGGAGCCGGCCCAGCCCTTCTGGATGCAGTGCGAGCGCTCGAGGACCCCCGCGGCCATCGTGCCCACCGCAGCGAAGAGCAGCGGCACCACCGTCGCGGCCCACGAGGCCGCCCGGGCCGACGCGTGCCGGCCGAGCGGACCCCCGACGACCGCGAGGGCCCGCTCGGGCAGGACGTCCTGCCGGGTCACTGCGAAGACGGTGATGGTGACGGCGAGGCGCCACCGCCGATGGGGATGGTGATCGTCGTGGTTGGCGGCGTCGGCTTGCCGGTGCCCTTGGTCTTGGTCGTCGACGGCGTCGTGGTGGTCGTGGTCGGCGGAGTCGAGGTGGTCGTCGTGGTGGTGGTCGTCGTGGACGAGCTCGACGTGGTGCTCGACGTGGTCGTCGGGGTCGGGACCTCGTCGTCACCGACGCCGGCCCGCTTGGGGAAGTCGATGACCTTCTGCCCCTTCATCGCCGCCTCCATGAAGTCGGTCCAGATGCGCACCGGCACCGTGCCACCGGTCAGCTCACCAACACCCGGGACGTCGTCCATGGACAGCTGCTCCCCGTTCTTGCCGGTGCTGTAGATGCCGACCGCCGCGGCCAGCTGGGGGGTGAACCCGTCGAACCAGGCCGACTTGTTGTCGGTCGTGGTGCCGGTCTTGCCGGCTGCCGGCCGACCGAGGGCCTGCGCGAACTGGGCGGTGCCGTCCTTGATCGGCTGCTGCATGGCGTCGATGGTGTCGGCCATGACGTCCTTGTCGAAGACGCCCTTCCTGGCCGGCTTCGCCTTGTAGTCCAGGTCGCCCGGGCCGCCCTTGACGGAGCGGATGAAGTAGGGCGTCACCCGCTGCCCCTGTGCGGCGATCGTCGCGTAGGCGTTGGCCATGTCGATGACCGACTCGTCAGCGGTGCCGAAGACGTTGGCGTAGTTGGCGTTCTGGTCCTTCTCCGGCAGCCCCGCGGTGACCGCGGCATCCTTGGTCTTGTCCGGGCCGGCCTTGATGTTGAGCTGCGCGAACACGGTGTTGACCGAGTGCCCGGTCGCCCTGCGCAGGTCGATCCTGCCGAACTGCTCGTTCGCGAAGTTCTCCACCTTGCCGTCGGGGTTGGCCTTGCCCTTGAACTCCTTGAAGTACTGGGGGCTGTGCCCGTCGAACTTGGTGTGGGTGCTGATGCCCTCCTGCAGGGCGGCGATGAGGGTGAACACCTTGTACGTCGACCCGGCCTGCATCTTGGCCTGCGTCGCGGTGTTGAACTGCTCCTTGGCGAAGTCCTTGCCGCCGTACATCGCCACGACTGCTCCGTCGCCGGGCTTGACCGCCGTCAGCCCGACCCGCAGCGTCGAGGTGCCCTTGCCGTCGGGCATCCGCGCCTTCACCGCGTCCACCGCCGCCTTCTGGGCCTTCGCGTCGATGGTGGTCACGATCTTGTAGCCGCCCCGGTCGATGTCCTGGTCGGTCAGCTTGAGCTTGGACTTGAGCTCGCGCTTGACAGCGTCGGTGATGTACCCGGTGGGTCCGCCGGCTCCCTTGCGCGGCTCATACTTCACCACCTTGGGGAACTTCGCCTTGTCGCGCTCCGCCTGGGTGATCCACCCCTTGGTCACCAGGCCGTCCATGACGTAGGTCCACCGGGCCTGGGCGTTGGCCTTCTGCTGCGCCCCCAGGCCCGGGTCGTAGTAGGACGGACCCCGGATCACCGAGGCGAGCAGGGCGCCCTCCTCCGCGTTGAGCTTGGAGACGTCCTTGCCGAAGTAGGCCTGCGAGGCAGTCTGGATGCCGTAGGCGCCGCGGCCGTAGTAGATGGTGTTGATGTAGTTCTGCAGGATCTCGTCCTTGGACTCCTGCTTGCCGATCTTGATGGAGATGACGATCTCCTTGAGCTTGCGGCTCAGCGTCTGGTCCTGGGTGAGGAAGTAGTTCTTGACGTACTGCTGGGTGATCGTCGACCCGGACTGCTTGGTCCCCCCGCGCAGCGTCTCCCAGGCGCCCCGCGCGATGCCGGTCGGGCTGATCCCGGAGTTGGAGTAGAAGTCGCGGTCCTCGGCCGCGAGGAAGGAGTGCTGCACGTCCTCGGGCACCTTCGACAGCGGCACCATCTCGCGGTTGACGGTGCTGATCCGGTCGAGCTCGGTCTTGCCGTCGGCGTAGTAGATGATCGAGGCCTGTGCGTTGGCGAGGTCGTTGGGCTTGGGGGCGTCGATCGTCGCGTACGCGACGACGAACGCGATGACGACGAGCAGGAAGCCGACGAGGGCGGTGAGCCCCAGCCACTTCGCCCACTTCCTGCCGCGGCCCCCCTTGGCGTTCTTCGCCCGCTGCTTGACGGCCTTCTCCCGCTTGGCTTGGGCCGCTTTGGCGCCGGCGCGCGTCTTGGGGCGCGGGGCGCCCGGACGTGAGGAGCTCATGGGACCTTCCTGGTCGGCATACGGGCATGCATCGAGGCCGCAAGAAGCGGTCCCGGGACACAAGTATGACCGCCCACCCTGAGAGTGCCCAAAGCGAGCGCGGCTCTGCTGATATATCGCGCCGATATATCAGCGTGTTACGCTGCCACCTGCCGGTCGCCTTGTGGGCGCCTGGCGTCCCCCGTCCCGTATGCCGCGTGCGCAAGGAGATCTCGTGAGTCGCCGCAGTGAGCTCCTCGAGTTCGCAGTCCTCGGGCTGCTGCACGAGAGCCCCATGCACGGCTACGAGCTGCGCAAGCGGCTCAACGCCGCGCTCGGTGTCTTCCGCGCCCTGTCCTACGGCACGCTGTACC
>DASUKI010000240.1:0-4765 GCA_036278855.1 Pedococcus sp. | reverse complement strand
CGACTTCGTGCGCTACCTGATCCTGTTCGCCGTGATCATGGGCACGGGGTTCGCCATGGGCTTCAGGGTGCAGACCAGTGCGCCCGGGGTGCTGGCGGCCCTGGCCCTGGCGATGGGCTTCGCGCTCTGCTTCTGCTGGGTGTCCGTGTTCGTCGGCATGGTCGTGCGCACCCCGGGCGCCGTGCAGGGCGTGATGTTCCTGATGGTGCTGCCGCTCGGCTTCGGCTCGAACACCTTCGTGCAGACCTCGACGATGCCCGGCTGGCTACAGGCGTTCGTCAACGTCAACCCGATCACCCACGTCGTGACGAGCGTGCGGGGGCTGATGGTCGGCGGTCCGGTCGCCCACTCGCTGGCCTGGACGCTGGCCTGGATGGCGGGGCTGCTCGTCGTCTTCTTCCCGCTGGCGCTGCGTGCCTACAAGCGACGCGCCTGAGCGGCTTCCTGCGCCCGGCTGGACTCGGCCACCGTGGCCGGGTCCAGCCGGGCGACTGCCCGGTCGCGGTCCAGGCCACGGCCGTTGTCGTATGCCGCGTCGAAGCCGTCGCCCAGTGCCTTCCGGAGGGAGGTGGTGAGCGCTGCGACCATCGGGTCGGTGGGGTCCTCTGCACCGCGGAGCGTGGCACAGGCACCGAGGACCTCAGCCGCGGCCACGTCGCGCGTCAGGGCGTGCGCCACTTCGGCGACGGCGACCCCGACTCCCGCGAGGATCGGCATGTCCCGGGTCGCGACTGCGAGGGGGTAGGCGCGGCGCACGGTGTCGAGCGCCCCGGCCGTCTCGCCCTCGGCCGTCATCAGGTGGGCGAGGGACATCAGGCCCAGGGCCACGCCGTGCCCGGCGAAGGGCGTGGGTGTCGCGAACCTCGCCAGGGCGGCCTCCAGGTCGGCTCGGGACCTGCGGACGCCCGCGGCATCCCCCTCGGTCAGGGCGATCTGGGCGAGCAGGCTGCTCGTGATCACGTCGCTGATGACGGGGACGTCGCGCCCGGCCAGGAGGCCGATCTCGCGGCGGGCGCCCACCGTGTCACCGAGGCGCAGCCGCAGGCCCGCGAGCCGCACGCCGAGCAACATCTCGTCGGACGAGGCACCGATCTCCTGGAGCAGCGCCTGAGACTGCTCGTACTCGCGGATGGCGCCGCGCAGGTCGCCGTCGAGGGTCTTGAGGTACGCCAGCGAGGTGCGGGCCGAGGCCAGCCCCCAGCGGTCCCCGATCGAGTCGAACTCCGCCACGGCCTGCTCGACGTTGACACGCATGGCTTCGACGTTGCCCGAGTTCTCGTGGACGTTCGCGCTGAACATCCGGGTGGCAGCCCTGGTCCAGGGGTCGCCCGAGGCGAGCCCACGCGCGACGGCCCGGTCCGCGAGCTCCTCGTCGCCCGCAAACATCGCCACCACGGCAAGCATCACCAGGGCGGTGGGGAGCTCGCCGCTGTAGTTCGCCTCGAGCTCGAGGCCAAGTGACGTCACCTCCTCCCGCCAGCGCTCTGTGAGGTCGGCGGTCCCCGTCTCGCCTCTCTCCGCCCGGGCCAGCACCTGGCCGGCCCTGAGCACCAGGTAGAGCTCGGTGTCGACCTCGGCGGGCGGCACCTCCAGCGCCGCCTGCATCCAGGTGGCGCCCTCCTCAGCCAGGTCGGTGAGCTGCCAGTACCAGATGAGGTCGACCGCCATGCGCAACGCCGCGGCGTCCCCGCGGTCGGCGAGGTAACGCAGGCCCGCGAGGATGTTGTCACGCTCCGCGTCCAGCTCGGCCAGGGCGAGCAGCTGGTCCCTGGTGCGCGTCAACGGGTCGAGTCGGCGCACCAGCGCGGCGAAGTGGTGCGCGTGCCGCAGCCGCGCCTGTGCCACCTCTGCGCGTTCGGCCAGCCGGTCGACGCCGTACTCCCGGATGGTCTCGAGCATGCGGTAGCGCAGCCCGTCCCTGGACACCGTGACGATCGACTTGTCCACGAGCGAGTCCAGGAGCGGGGACACGTCCCCGGCGTCGAGGCGGTCGTCGGCGCACACGGCTTCCGCAGCCCGCGCGGTGGCACCGGAGGGAAAGACCGCCAGCCGCTCGGCGAGCAGCCGTTCGCCGGGTGCCAGCAGCCCCCAGCTCCAGTCGACGACGGCCCGCAGCGTCTGGTGGCGGGGAAGCGCGGTCCGGCTGCCACCGGTCAGCAGCCGGAACCGGTCGTCCAGCCGGGCGGCGATCTCCTGCACCGGCAGCACGCGCGCCCGCGCTGCTGCCAGCTCGATGGCGAGGGGCAGACCGTCCAGGCGGCGCACCACCTCGACCACGTCGCCGACGCTCTCGCCGTCCAGCGTGAAGTCGGCCCGGACGGCGGTGGCGCGTTCGACGAACAGCCTCACCGCGGCATACCCCATCGCCTCGCCGGCACCGACCCCTGCGACGGGCAGGGCGAGGGGCGGCAGCATGGCGAGCGCCTCGCCGCCCACGCCCAGGGGCTCGCGGCTGGTCGTCAGGACCCGCAACCCGGCCACGCGCCCGAGCAGGGTGTCGACCAGGCGCGCCACGTCGCCCACGAGGTGCTCGCAGTTGTCCACGACGAGCAGAGTGGGGCGCTGTGCGAGGGCGTCGAGCAGCCTGGTGTGGGCGTCGCGCTGGGCCCGGGTCCGCTGGTCGAGGACCCGGGTCTCGCGCACGTCGAGTCCCTGCAGGAACGCCTCGACGAGGTCGTCGGCGCTGGTGACCGGGGCGAGCTCGACCAGCCAGACCGGGTTCCCGGTGCGCTCCAGCCAGGCGCGGCCGGTCTCGGTCGCCAGCCGGGTCTTGCCCGCGCCACCTGGGCCGGTGACCGTCACCAGGCGACCCGCGTCGAGCAGGGTGCGTACGCGCTCCACCTCGGCGTCGCGACCCACGAAGGACGTGCGCGGGGCGGGCAGGTTCGTGGCGGCGGCGGCGTGGGCGTCCCGGTCCTCGCCGCGCAGCATCGCGACGTGCAGCTGCTGGAGCTCGGGGGCCGGGTCGGTGCCGAGCGTGTCAGCGAGCGTGGTGCGCAGCCGCTCGTATGCCGTGAGGGCCTCTGCCGCGCGACCGGTCGCCGCGAGCGCGCGCATGAGCTGGGCGGTGAACTGCTCGCGGAGCGGATGGCTGGCCACCAGGTCCTCGAGCTCCGCGACGACGGTGCCGGCCCGCGTCTCGTCGAGGTCGGCGTCGATCCGTCGGCTCAACGCGTCGAGGCGCAGGTCCTCGAGCCGCGCGGCCGGGCCGAGGGCGTACTCGGCACCGTCGGCTCCGTCGAGGGGCTGGCCCCGCCACAGGGCAAGGGCCTCCTGGAGCAGCCGCGTCCCCTCGTGCGCCGAGGGCGGTGACGCGGACTGGCGCAGCAACGACTCGAAGCGGTGCGCGTCGACGACTCCGGGGTCGACGGCCAGAGCGTAGCCGGCCGGGGACTGCCGGACGGCGGTGCCGTCGCCGAGGGCCCGCCGCAGCCGGGACACGAGCGACTGGAGGGCGCCGGCGGTGTCGGCGGGCGGGTCCTGCGGCCAGACCGCGTCGACGAGCTGGCGCACCGGCACGGGTCGGCCGGCGTCGAGCGCCAGCCGCACCACGAGCCTGCGCAGCCGGGCGCCGGACATGGCGACAGCGCGGCCGTCGTCGACCACCTCGAGCGGTCCGAGGATCCGGAACTCCACGGCCCAACTCTCGCACGGCCGCCCGGGGCGCCGACCGCGCCGACCGCGCCGGCCGGCGCGCTCAGGCGCCAATGACGCCGATGACCTGCAGGCCCGTCACGAGCGCGAGCACCAGGCAGACGCCACCACCGATCCGCCGGATCACCGACAGGTGCACCTTGGCGAGCAGGGCGCGGCCGACCAGCGCGCCGAGTGCCGAGACCGTGGCGAGTGCGACGAACGCACCGACGAACACCGAGAAGGGCTCGTGGTAGCGCAGCACCATCGACGCGGTCAGGAGCTGCGACAGGTCGCCCCACTCGGCGAGGAACAGGATCGAGAACGACACCGCGATGGCCTTGAGCCCGACCGCGCCGCGCGCACCCTTGTGGGCGAACTCCTCCTCGGTCTCCTTCTCCTCCGCGTCGGCCTTCTTGGCCCCGGCGATGAGGATGATGCCGCCGACGAGGAACATCAGTGCGGCGAAGGCCTCCACCGGACGGCGGGGCAGCTGCGCGAGCAGCCCGCCCACGGTCACCGCGACGACGGTCTGCACCAGGAAGGCGAGCGACACCCCGATCCACACGAACAGCGGCCGGAACCGGGTGGCCAGCACCAGCGTGGCGACGAAGGTCTTG
The DNA here is from genome assembly GCA_036278855.1 of Pedococcus sp. Lineage (GTDB taxonomy): Bacteria > Actinomycetota > Actinomycetes > Actinomycetales > Dermatophilaceae > Pedococcus. The sequence continues at coordinate 512 of DASUKI010000240.1, read as the reverse complement.
TCAGGGAGCTCAACGAAGAAGATCGCCCCGAAGACGATCGCGGCGGTCGCAAAGGTGAAGTCCATGTCGCGTCGACTGTATCCGTGGGCGACCAATAGCCTGCTGCAGTGTCCGCCTCCCAGACCATCGCCGTGGCTCGCGCCGTGAAGGAACGCCCATGACCCGCTACGGCTACTTCGGACCGGAGGGCACCTTCACCCAGATGGCGCTCCACGCGTGGGAGCCCGCGCAGGGCCGCGACCAGGTGCCGTTCGCCTCCGTCGAGGCGGCCCTCGACGCCGTGCGCACCGGTGAGGTTGACGCTGCGATGGTGCCGATCGAGAACTCCGTCGAGGGCGGCGTCAGCGCCACCCTCGACGCCCTGTCCAGCGGCGACCCGCTGGTGGTCACCGGCGAGGTGCTCGTCCCGATCACCTTCGTGCTGGCCGCCAGACCCGGTGTGCCGCTCGGCTCGGTCCGCGCCGTCGGCACCCACTCGCACGCCTGGGCCCAGGTGCGCGGCTGGATGGCGA
>DASUKI010000239.1:0-2992 GCA_036278855.1 Pedococcus sp. | reverse complement strand
CGTTCGTCGTGCCGGACAGCGCCATGATCGTCTCGGCGACGTGGGTCGCGCGCTTGAGCGAGGGCCGGCCGGAGGCCGACCCGCCACGCACCGGGCCGTTCTTGTGCCGCAGGTACTCCACCTCGCGCTCGACGTTGTAGGGCACGCCCTTCTGGGCGGTGCCCAAGGTCTCCATGAGCGGGCCCAGTGCGCCGTACTGGTCGAACACCGCTCCGTAGTCGCGCTCGACGACGACCAGCTTCGGCATCGTCTTGCCCGGCACGGGTTCGCACTCGCCCTTGCGCCAGTCGAGGACCCGGCCGTGCGGGGTGGCCATGGCGTCCGGCGTGTCGTGCAGCAGCGGTGCCGCCACAAGGTCCTTGCGCACGCCGAGGTGCTTGGCGCCGAGCGGGGCGAACGCCTCGGCGACGGTGGCGAAGATGTCCCAGTCGGTGCGGGTCTGCCACGGCGGGCTGATCGCCGGGTTGAACGAGTGGATGAACGGGTGCATGTCGGTGGTGTTGATGTCGTGCTTCTCGTACCACGTCGCCGCCGGCAGCACCACGTCACTGAAGATCGTCGAGCTGGTCATCCGGAAGTCGAGGGTGCACAGCAGGTCGAGCTTGCCCTCGGGCAGGTTCTCGCCGTCGGGCACCGCCGACACCGAGCTGTCGGTGCCGAGCAGGTGCTTGAGGAAGTACTCGTTGCCCTTGGCGGAGGACCCGAGCAGGTTGGCGCGCCACATCATCAGCACGCGCGGCCAGTTCTCGGGCGCGTCAGGGTCCTCGCAGGCGAAGCCGAGCTCGCCGGACCTCAGCTGCTCGACGACGTACTCGCCGACCGGCTTGCCCGACGCCTCGGCCTCGTCGGCGAGGTCGAGCGGGTTGCGGTCGAAGGTGGGGTAGGACGGCATCCAGCCCAGCCGTGCCGACAGGGCCAGCTGGTCGTGGGTGGACATGCCGGCGAACAGGCCCTTGCCGGTCGCACCGGCCATCGACTCCGCGCCGTAGTGGTCGTAGTGGAACTGGTCGGTGTGCAGGTACCAGTACGCGGTCTGGATCATCTGGCGCGGCGGCCGCACCCAGTCGAGGGCGAACGCCATCTGCGCCCAGCCGGTGATCGGGCGCGCCTTCTCCTGGCCGACGTAGTGCGCCCAGCCGCCACCGTTGCGGCCCTGGCACCCCGTGATCGTGGTGAGCATGAGCATGCAGCGGTAGATCGTCTCGGAGTGGAACCAGTGGTTGGTCCCGGCGCCGACGATGATCATGGAACGGCCCTGGGTGTCCGCGGCGTTCTGGGCGAACTCCCGCGCGATCCGGGCCACCGCGGCCGCCGGCACCGAGGTGATGGGCTCCTGCCAGGCCGGCGTCCCGATGGAGTCCGGGTCTTCGTAGCCGGACGCCCACTCGCCCGGGAGGCCGTCCCGGCCCACGGCGTACTGCGCCAGCATCAGGTCGAACACGGTGGTGACGAGGTGGTCCCCGACTCGTCGCACCGGCACGCCGCGACGCACCACGTCGGACTCGCCGCGCGGCAGGTCGAACCGCGGCAGGTCCACGAGCGCGGTGTCGTCGCGCGTGTCCATGACGCTCAGGGCGGGCTCGAGGTCGCCGAGGTCGAGGTTCCACTTGCCGACGCCCTCGTCGCCGAAGCGGTCGCCCAGGGTGCCGTTGGGCACCACGAGCCCGCCGGTGCGCGAGTCGACCAGCACCGTCTTGAAGGCGGCGTTCTCGCTGGTCGCCTCGGTGCCGCCGAGGTCCTCCGCGGTGAGGAACTTGCCCGGCCGGTATGCCGGCTGGTCGCCCTCGGCGACCCGGCCCGCCTCGGGTGACCCCGCGGCATACTCCTCGAGGCACACGAGGAACGGCAGGTCGGTGAACTTTCGGGTGTAGTCCTCGAAGTACTCGACCTGGCGGTCGACGAAGAACTCCTTGAGCACCACGTGCCCCATGGCCACGGCCAGCGCGGCGTCGGTGCCGGGGGCGGCTGCCAGCCACTCGTCGGCGAACTTGACGTTGTCGGCGTAGTCGGGCGAGACGACCACGACCTTCTGCCCGCGGTAGCGCGCCTCGACCATCCAGTGCGCGTCCGGGGTGCGGGTGACCGGGACGTTGGAGCCCCACATCACGAGGTAGCCGGCGTCCCACCAGTCGCCGGACTCGGGCACGTCGGTCTGGTCGCCCCAGATCTGCGGTGAGGCGACGGGGAGGTCGGCGTACCAGTCGTAGAAGGAGAGCATCGAGCCGCCGATGAGCGAGGTGAACCGGGCGCCCGAGGCGTGGCTCACCATCGACATCGCCGGGATGGGGGAGAAGCCGGCGACCCGGTCCGGGCCCCACCTCTTGATCGTGTGCACGTTCGCCGCGGCGACGATCTCCGCCGCCTCGCCCCACGAGGCGCGCACCAGCCCACCCTTGCCGCGGGCGGACTTGTAGCGCTTGGCCTTCTCCGGGTCATCGACCACGTCGCCCCACGCCAGGACCGGGTCGCCCAGCCGCTGCTTGGCCTCGCGGTACATCTCGAGCAGGACGCCCCGGACGTACGGGTAACGGACCCTGGTGGGGGAGTAGGTGTACCAGGAGAACGCTGCACCACGAGGGCACCCACGCGGCTCGTACTCGGGCCGGTCCGGGCCCGTGGACGGGTAGTCGGTCTGCTGGGCCTCCCAGGTGATGATCCCGTCCTTGACGTACACCTTCCACGAGCAGGAGCCCGTGCAGTTGACGCCGTGCGTCGAGCGCACCACCTTGTCGTGGCTCCACCGGTCGCGGTAGAAGGCATCGCCGGCCCGGCCACCCTTGGCCAGCAGGGTCCGGCGGTCGTCGGACACCTCCGCCCGGGTGAAGAACCGGCGGGTCCCCACCAGTGCGTCGGACAGTGGACCGTCGAGCTGAGCCATGCGAACTCCTTGCCGGTGGGGTGGGTTGTCTTGGGAGGTCGCTCAGGAGGTGGCGGCCCCCAGCCCGCGGGCGCGAGCGGTCGAGCGGACGCGGGTGAGGGTCAGCGCCAGGCA
>DASUKI010000238.1:0-11563 GCA_036278855.1 Pedococcus sp. | reverse complement strand
CGGTGCCCGCGAGATCGGCTACCTCTTCGGCCAGTACAAGCGCATCACCAACCGCTACGAGTCCGGCGTCCTCACCGGCAAGGGGCTCGGTTGGGGTGGCTCGCCGGTCCGCAAGGAGGCCACCGGCTACGGCACGGTGTTCTTCACCGACGAGATGCTGCGGGCGAACGGCCAGTCGCTCGACGGCCGAACCGTCGTCGTGTCCGGGTCGGGCAACGTCGCCGTCCACGCCGTCGAGAAGGCGCAGCAGCTCGGCGCGACCGTCATCGCGGCGTCGGACTCCAGCGGCTACGTCGTCGACGAGAAGGGCATCGACCTCGAGGTCCTCAAGGACGTCAAGGAAGTGCGCCGGGAGCGGATGAGCGAGTATGCCGCGCGGCTGGGTGAGCGGGCCCGCTTCGTCGCGGGCGGCTCCGTCTGGGACGTGCCGTGCGACGTGGCGCTGCCGTGTGCCACGCAGAACGAGCTCGACGAGGTCGGGGCGAAGTCGTTGGTGGACAACGGGTGCGTGGCCGTGGCGGAGGGGGCCAACATGCCCACCAGGCCGGCCGCGGCCCGGTTGCTCGCCGAGGCGGGCGTGTTGTTCGGCCCCGGCAAGGCCGCCAATGCCGGCGGTGTCGCCACCAGCGCGCTGGAGATGCAGCAGAACGCCTCGCGCGACTCGTGGACGCACGACCACACCGAGCAGCGGCTCGCCGAGATCATGCGCGGCATCCACGAGCGCTGCGCGGCAGCCGCCGACGAGTACGGCTCGCCCGGCAACTACGTGCTCGGCGCCAACGCCTCGGCCTTCATCAGGGTCGCGGACGCGATGCTGGCCTTCGGCGTCATCTGAGCCACTTGCAAGCCAGCCGTTCCCGCGCTAGGTGGCGTCGGAGCGCGGCCACAGCGAGGACATCTCGTCCATGGCCTGCTCCATGATGCGCACCATCGCGGCCCGTGCCGCCGCACCGTCGCGGCGCTGGATCCCGTGGGCGACATCCGCATGCAGCTGCAGCGCCTCGTCGTCCGGGTGGTGGGGCATGAGCCCGTGCTCGGTGCGGCCGATCAGGACCGCCGCGACGATCTCGTTGAGCTTGAGGAACATCTCGTTGCCGGAGCATCGCAGGACCTCGCGGTGGAACTCGATGTCGAGCTCGAGGAAGCGCGGGACGTCGCCGTCCTTGCCGGCAGCCCACATCTGCGCCGCGAGGGCGACCAGCGAACTGGCCTCCTGCCGGTCGGCGCGCAGGGCGGCGAGGCGGGCCGCCTCGGGCTCCACCGCGGTGCGCAGCTCGGTGATGGAGCGGAGCTGGCCGAGGCGCTCGTCGGTCGCCAGCCTCCAGCGGATCACCTGGGGGTCGAAGACGTTCCAGTCGGCCGCCGGCCGGATCTGGGTGCCCATGCGACGCCGAGACTCCACCAGGCCCATGGAGGAGAGCACCCGGAGCACCTCGCGGACGACCGATCTGGACACCCCGTGCTCCCCGGCGAGGTCGTCGATGTAGAGGACCGAGCCGGCAGGGAGCCCACCGCTGGCGATCGCCGTGCCGAGGCGGTCGAGGGTCCGGGCGTGCAGCCCCGTGAGCCCGTCGCCGCCGATGGTGTCGACGTCGCCGTCCGTGGAACCTCGCGTCTGCCCCGCCATGGCCATAAAGCATACGCATGGGCCGCTGCTCTTGATTAAACCTGACTTAAAGACTTAGCATCTCGCGAATAGGCGGATGTAGAAGCCGCACGATGCGGGCGTTCCACCCACCCGGGACGCCAGGACAGGACGGGAGACGGACGTGTTGCGTCGTCAGTCGGTAATCGGGACATCACTGGCCATGGTCGCCGCGCTCGGGCTCGCGGCCTGCGGCGGAGGAGGTGACGAGGGAGGCAGCAGCAGCGGCTCGAAGACCGTGCGGGTCACCCTGGCCAACCACGTGTGGACCGACAACATCAAGAAGGCCCTGCCGGACTTCGAGAAGCAGACCGGGCTCAAGGTCGAGATCACCCAGCTCGGCGAGGACCAGCTCTCCGACCAGTACAACGTCAAGCTCAACGCCGGCTCGAGCGACATCGACGTGATGATGTACCGGCCCCTGCAGGAGGGGAAGCTGTTCGCCAAGAACAAGTACCTCGCTGACCTGACCGACAAGGTGAAGTCCAACGCGGACTGGAACTGGAGCGACTTCCAGGCCGGTCCGGTGAAGTCCACGACGTACAAGGACAAGGTCGTGGGCGTGCCGCTCATCACCGAGCAGGAGGTCCTGTACTACCGCAAGGACCTGCTCCAGAAGGCCGGCATCGCCGAGCCGCCGAAGACGCTCGACGAGCTCAAGGCCGACGCCCAGAAGGTCGCCGCTGCCAACCCGGGCATCGCGGGCTTCGTGGCCCGCACCGGCAAGTCGGCCGCGGTCACCCAGTTCTCGAGCTTCCTCTACAGCTTCGGCGGGAACTTCCTCGACGACAGCGGCAAGGCCACCATCAACACGCCCGAGGCGAAGCAGGCGTACGCCTTCTACGGCGGGCTGATCAAGGACTTCGGTCCCAAGAACGTCAGCACCGACATGAGCTGGCCGGAGGCCATGGCGATCTTCACCCAGGGCAAGGCGGCCTTCTACACCGAGGCCGACTCGCTCTACAAGAACGCCACCGACCCGGCCAAGTCCAAGGTGTCCGACACCGTCGGGTTCGCGCCGTTCCCGGCGGGCCCGGGCGGCTCGAAGCCGTACAACGTGCCCTCGTGGGCCCTCGGCATCAACGACGCCTCGAAGAACAAGACCAACGCCTGGAAGTTCATCGAGTGGGCGACCAGCAAGGACCAGGTCCTCGCCAACCAGAAGTCCGGCGTCCCCGGGGCCCGCAAGTCCGTGTGGAGCGACCCCGAGGGCACGGCGACCTACCCGAAGGACCTCGCCGCCGCCATCGCCGTGAGCACCGAGAACGGCGTCGGTCACGACCGGCCGCTGGTGGTCAAGGTCCCGGAGGCTCGTGAGATCGTCGGCCAGCCCATCGTCGACGCCATCACCGGCAAGGACTCCGGCGCGTCCGCGGACGCCGCCCAGGAGGCGTTCCAGAAGCTGCTGGACGACGAGAACAAGTAGGCCGGGCACGGGTGGCCGGGGACGTCAGTCCTCGGCCACCCGGCACACCCCACCGCCACCCTGGAGCGCACGATGGCAGCCAGCACCCTCACCACCTCGCAGTCCACGCCGCCGCTGGCCCGCTGGGCCAACGACCACCGCAAATGGCTCTTCGCCGGACCGGCGATGGTCTTCGTCGGCGTGCTCATCATCTTCCCGCTCGCGTGGACGGTGTACCTCAGCCTCACCGACGCCGAGGGCTCGGTGCGGGCCGAGAAGGAGTTCGTCGGCCTGGCCAACTACCTCGACGTCCTCGGTGACACCGCGCGCTTCTGGCCGGCCGTCCTGCGGACGGTCGAGTTCACCGGGGTCGCCCTGTTCTTCGAGGTGGTGCTCGGGATGGCGATCGCGCTGCTGCTGTGGCGCCCGTTCCGGGGCGAGAAGTGGGTGCGGGTCGCGATCCTGCTGCCCCTGGTCGCCACGCCGGTCGCCGTGGGCATGATGTGGCGGCTGATCTTCGACCCCAACATCGGCTTCGCCAACCAGGTGCTCGGCTGGGTCGGCATCCCGCCGCAGCCCTGGCTCGCCAGCGAGAAGTCCGCCCTGATGACCACCGCCTTCATGGACGTGTGGCAGTGGACCCCGATGGTGGTGCTGATCCTGCTCGCGGGGCTGACCTCGCTGCCCGAGGAGCCCAACGAGGCTGCCCTGGTCGACGGGGCCACCGCCTGGCAGCGGTTCCGCTACGTGACCCTGCCGATGCTGATGCCGACGGTCATCGTGGCGATCCTGCTGCGCGGCATCGACGCCATCAAGACCTTCGACATCCTCTACGCCACCAAGGGCAAGGGCGGTGGGTCCTACCACGAGGTCGAGACCCTCAACGTCTACGCGTACGGCCTCAGCTTCGACTACAACGAGTACGGCATCGCCTCCGCGGTGCTGATCATCTTCTTCCTCATCATCGTCGGCTCCATGTGGGCCCTGACCGCGCGCCGGAAGGGACAGCTCTGATGGCCACCAACACCGCCGACACAGCCGCTGCCGAGCGGACCCGCACCGGCACCTCCCGTGCCGGGGGCAGCCCACGCAGCCGCGCGGCATACCCGAGCTTTCGGGTCGTGGCCCTGGTCGTCGTCGTGCTCGCCCTCATCGCGCCACTGGTCTGGATGGTGCTGGCCTCGTTCAAGACCAACGTCGACATCTACGACACCGGCAAGGCGCTGTTCTTCCACCCCACGATCGAGAACTACACGAAGGTGCTCAAGCAGGCCAACTACGGCCAGTACATCTTCAACAGCTTCTGGGTGGCCTTCGTCTCCACGGCGGTGTCGCTGGTGCTGGGCGTCCCGGCCGCCTACTCCATGAGCCGGTTCGCGATGAACCGCTCGGCCCTGGTCGTGCTGATGGCGCGTGTCATCCCGGGTGTCTCGCTGCTGGTGCCCTGGTACTACGTCTTCTCCAACCTGCACATGGTCGGCGGCTACACGGTCCTGATCCTCAGCCACATGTTCGTGGCGCTGCCGCTGGTGGTCTACATCATGATGGGCTACTTCGACAGCCTGCCGCTCGAGCTCGAGGAGTCGGCGATGGTCGACGGGCTGACCCCGATCGGTGCCTTCCGCAAGATCACCCTGCCGCTGTCCGTGCCCGGGATCGCGACGGCCGGGATCCTGTCGTTCATCTTCTCCTGGAACAACTTCATGTTCGCCCTGGTGCTCTCGGGCGCGCACACCAAGACCCTGCCCGTCGCCATCTTCAACTTCGTCGGCTACGCGAGCATCGACTGGGGCGGCCTGATGGCTGCAGCGACCGTGGTGACCCTGCCCATCATGGTGATCGCCCTGTTCACCCAGAAGTACATCGTCTCCGGCCTGACCGCCGGCGCCACGAAGGGCTGAGGCGTGGACACCACGATCGCCAGGGTCGAGACGTTCCTCGTCGCGCCCCGCTGGCTGTTCGTCCGGGTCGAGACCCACGGCGGGCTGGTCGGCTGGGGTGAGGCGAGCTGCGAGGGCCGGTCCGAGACCGTGCGCACCGCGGTGGAGCAGCTGGCAGAGCTGCTCGTGGGCCGTGACGCGCTGCGCATCGAGGACCACTGGCAGGTGCTGACCAAGGGCTCGTTCTACCGCGGAGGACCGATCCTCTCCAGCGCCGTCTCCGGGCTCGACCAGGCCCTGTGGGACCTCGCCGGCAAGCACTGGGACGCGCCCGTCCACCAGCTGCTGGGCGGCCCGGTGCGGGACCGGGTCCGGGTCTACGGCTGGGTGGGTGGTGACGAGCCGGAGGAGGTCGCCGACCACATCGCCGAGCAGGTCGAGGCGGGACTCACCGCGGTCAAGATGAACGCCAGCGGTCGGATGAGCCGCCTGGCGTCCGTGGCCGAGCTCGACGGGGTGGTCCGTCGCGTCGCGGCCGCGCGTGAGGTCCTCGGCGACCACCGTGACGTCGCGGTCGACTTCCACGGCCGCTTCACCCTCGCGAACGCCCGACGCGTAGCCCCGCTGCTCGAGCCCTACCGCCCGTTCTTCCTCGAGGAGCCGGTCGTCCCGGAGAACTCCCACCTGATCGGCGAGCTGGTGCGGTCCACGACGACGCCGGTCTCCACCGGCGAGCGGCTGTACTCCCGCCAGGAGTTCCTGCCGGTCCTGCAGGCGGGCATCGCCGTCGCCCAGCCCGACCTCTCGCACGCCGGTGGCATCACGGAGACCCGCAAGATCGCCTCGCTCGCAGAGGTCTTCGACGTCCAGCTCGCCCCGCACTGCCCCTTGGGGCCGCTGGCGCTGGCGGCCTGCCTCCAGGTCGGCTTCGCGACGCCGAACTTCCTCATCCAGGAGCAGAGCATCGGCATCCACTACAACCAGGGCGCCGAGGTGCTCGACTACCTCGTGGACACCACACCGTTGCAGTTCGTCGACGGGCACGTCGAGCGGCTCACCGGCCCGGGCCTGGGGATCGAGATCGACGAGCAGGTCGTGCGCGCCGCGGACAAGCGCGGCCACGCGTGGCGGGGCCCCGTGTGGCGGCACCCCGACGGCTCGTTCGCCGAGTGGTGACGACCGGTATGCCGCGGACGGACTTCCTGGGGCACCTCACCGAGGCGCGGCTCATGGCGATCGTGCGGGCCCCGGACGCCGACGGCGCCGTGCGCGCGGCGCTCGCAATCTGCGACGCCGGGGTGCGGCTGGTGGAGATCTCACTCACCACTCCGGGTGCCCTGGACGCGATCGCACGGCTGCGTTCCGAGGCCCCGCCGGAGGTGTGGGTCGGCGCGGGCACCGTGCTCACCGCGCGGGACGTCACGGACGTGCTCGCCGCCGGCGCCGGGTTCGTGGTCACGCCGGCCCTTGCGGAGTCGGTGGACGCGGCGGTGGCGGCCGGTGTGCCGGTGGCCGCCGGGGCGTTCACCCCGAGCGAGGTCGTGGCGGCGCTCCAGCGGGGTGCCGACGTGGTCAAGGTCTTCCCTGCGTCCATCCTCGGCCCCGGGTACCTCCGTGCGCTTCGTGACCCCTTCCCGGGCGTCCCGTTCATGGCGGTCGGAGGGGTCGGAGCGGACGCGGCGCGCGACTTCCTCGCGGCCGGCGCCGTGGCCGTCGGCGTCGGCGGCCCGCTGCTGGGGGACGCCGCGACCGGTGGTGACCTGGCCGCGCTCCGCGGTCGCGCCCAGGAGCTCATCCACGCGACCTCGGGGACGACGTGAGCGCGCCCGACCTGCTCACCGCGGGTGAGGCGCTGGTCTCCTTGCGCAGCGATGACGCGGCGACGACCGGTGGTGGCGCCTGGCGGGCGCACGTCGCCGGGGCGGAGGCCAACGTCGCGATCGGCATGGCTCGCCTTGGGCACCGCGCGCAGTGGGTGGGCGCCGTCGGCGCCGACGACTTCGGCCGCCTGGTCCACCGAGAGCTCAGGGCCGAGGACGTCGACGTCACCGGCGTCGTCGTGGACGCCCAGCGACCCACTGGCCTGATGTTCGTGGCGCGACGGACGGCCGACCTCGCGCGCGTCGACTACCGCCGCGGCGGGTCGGCGGGGTCGATCCTGCCGCGCGAGGCCGTCGAGCCGGCGCTGGCGCGCGGCCCTCGACTCGTGCACATCACCGGGATCACGCCAGCCCTGTCACCGGAGAGTCGCGACACGGCCGGCTGGCTGGTCGAGTCGGCCTCCGCCGCTGGCGCTTTCGTCTCGCTGGACGTGAACTACCGGGCCCGGCTCTGGACTCGCGCGGAGGCGCGCGAAGCGCTCGAGCCGCTCACGCGGCATACCAAGCTGGTGGTTGCCTCCGAGGACGAGCTGGACCTGGTCGCCGGCGCCGGCACGCAGGAGGCGGCCGTCGGGGTCCTGCTGGACCGCGGTGTCGAGCAGGTGGTCGTGAAGCGCGGCTCCGGCGGTGCGACGGTGTGGACCAGCGACGGTCGCGTTGACGCACCTGCCCTGGCGGTCACCGCGGTCGACACCATCGGAGCCGGTGACGCGTTCACGGCCGGCTACCTGTCGGGAGTGGCCGACGGACTCCCGGTGGCCGAGCGCCTACGGCGCGGTAACGTCCTGGGGGCGTTCTGCGTGAGCACCCGCGGCGACTGGCAGGGGCTGCCGCGGCGTGAGGAGCTCACGCTGCTGGAGGACCACGAACGGGGAGGTGCGGTGCGGTGAGCCATCCGCTCGAGCTCCCGGCGCCCACCCGTCACGTCGTCGTCATGGGCGTCTCCGGCTCGGGCAAGACGACGGTGGCCCACCTGGTGGCCGCGCGGACCGGCATGCTGTTCGCCGAGGCGGACGACTTCCACTCGCGGGCGAACGTCGAGAAGATGCGCACCGGCACCCCGCTCACCGACAACGACCGCTGGCCGTGGCTGCGCGACCTGGCGAACTGGATGGCTGAGCGTGCCGCGGAGGGTCGTTCCACGGTGATCACCTGCTCGGCGCTCAAGCGCACCTACCGGGACGTCCTCGGGGACGGGCCGCCCTCGCTGGACTTCGTGCACCTCGACGGGCCACGCGAGGTGATCCACGAGCGGATGAAGCACCGTACTCACGAGTACATGCCGTCGAGCCTGCTCGACTCCCAGATCGATGCACTCGAGCCGCTGCAGGCGGATGAGTCCGGCATCGTACTCGACCTCGCGCTCACGCCGAATACCCTTGCGGCGGAGGCGATCGAGCGGCTCGACCTGCCGGTCCACGACCATGTCACCGAGGTCTAGCCCGGGACCCGCTGCAGCTCGAGGAACTCCTCGACGTGGATGGCCCCGAGAACCGCACGCTCCAGCGGACGGATGCCGTGGCGCTGCGGGTCCCGGTAGAGCCGAGGCTGCGCGCAGTGCACCCACCGGCCGCGGGTCTGGATCTCGCACTCGCCAGCCGCGAGCACGTTCTTGAGCCAGTCGGTGTCCGACCCGTAGGTCAGCGCGATGATGATCCGGGTGGCCGTGGGGAAGACGTTCACCGGTGTCTCGTAGACGCGCCCGGAGCGACGCCCGCGGTGGCGCACCACCCCGAAGCCCGGCAGGTGCCTCATCAGCGGCCGGGTGAGGTGGTTGAGGCCGGACCTGTTCAGGCGACCGATGGCGAGGGGGATGGGCACACCGCCACGGTATGCCGGACGGTCACCGCCCGCACCGGGGCGCCGCGCCCGCCGTGGTCGGCAGACGCGGCGCCCTTCGGTCGGCTCGGCCCGGTCGACCTCAGGCGGCGGGCTGCTCGCCCACGTCCTTGGTCGGGTGCGGGTTGCCGGACTTGCCGGCGCCGCGCTTGCCGTTGATCGCCGAGGTGTCCTGGGCGAGCGTGATCGTCGCGTGCGCGATCGCGTTGCTCATGATGTCCAGGGCCTCCTTGTCGACGTTGGCCAGGGTGTCACCCGGCTGGTGGTAGTTGGGGTCGTAGATGATCCCGGCGATGCCGCCGAACATCGCGACCTCCTCATCGGTCTTCGTCCCGTCCGCACCGGTGAACAGCCCGGACGCCGGGACGCCGTTGTCGATGAAGGCCTGGTAGTCCGAGCGACCCGAGAACTCGGTGTCCACCCAGGGCTGCCCGACATGGTCGAAGTAGTCGGTGAACACGTCCTCGGTCTCCGGCGAGCCCGGGGGGACATCGACCGGCGCCGGGTAGGTCGACTGGTCCGCGTCGTAGACACCGATGATGTAGTTCGGCGAGGCCACCATGTCGTAGTTGACGTACGTGGCGATCCGCTGCAGGGCGGCCGGGTCGTTCTCGACCAGGTCGCTCACATAGTGCTCCGAGCCGAGCAGACCGAGCTCCTCGGCGCCCCACCAGGCGAAGCGAACCTGGTTGTTGAGCTTGTTGACCTCGGCCAGCTGCACGGCGGTCTCGAGGATCGATGCCGAGCCGCTGCCGTTGTCGTTGATGCCGGGACCGTCGCTGACGCTGTCGAGGTGTGCGCCCATCATGACCACGTTGTCGGTGCGGCCCTTGCTGGTCTCGGCGACGATGTTGAAGGTCTGCCGCCGGTCCATCTCGGTGCTGGCGAACACGTGGGCCACCGCGCCGGTCGTGGTCGCGAGCTCGTTGCCATCGGCGAACGAGGCGCCCACGACGGGGATGTCGGTGACGATGCCGCCGAGGGTGCCGACGATGAGGTCCATCCGGCCGGGGTCGTTGCCCTGGTTGAAGATGATGACGGCGCTGGCGCCGGCAGCGGTCGCGTTGGCGGCCTTGTCACCGAAGCCGCAGGTGCCGCGCTGGATGAGCGCGATGTTCCCGGCGGTGAACCCGGCAAAGTCCGGCGCCTCGCACCCGGAGGTGCTCGCGCGGTCGCCGTCGAGGTGGAGGTCGACGGCCTGCACCGCTGCGGTGACGTCGCCGGAGCCCGAGTAGGTGTAGGTGCCCGTCTCGTAGGTCGTGGCGTTGGGTGACGCCTGGGCGAGCTCGGCGGGGGCCAGCTCGGCGAAGTAGTCGAAGTCGAAGTACTGCCGGTGCGGCGTGTAGCCCGCGGCGCGCAGGGTCTGCTCGACATAGGCGCCGGAGGCCTCGTAGCCACTCGTGCCGGCCGCTCGGTTTCCGTTGTTGGCGTCCGCGACGGCCTGCAGCGCCTCGAGGTGCTGGTAGACGCCGTCCACGGTGACGGCGTCGGTGAACTTTGTGGAGTTGTTGGGGTTGCCGGCCTGCGCCGGTCCCGCGGTCAGGGTGGTCACTGCCAGTGCGGCCGCCGCTACTGCGGCCGCGGCGGTACGTCGTTGTACGCGCACAGCTTCTCCTCCAGGTGTCCAGTTGTGGCTGTCCCCGGTCGTGCGGGACCGGGGCAGTGCGGCCGACCATACGGTGGTTGTCGGGGGAGCGAAACTCGAACAGCCGTTTGGGTGCGGGGCCCCAGGCGCCTTGCCAAAGTTGAGCGGAATACACTCAACTTTGACGAGGTTGCACCACCCGAGGACACCCCCAGACCAGCAGGAGCACGCCCACATGGAACTGAAGCCCACCGCGAAGGTGGCCGAGGCCCTCGCAATCGCCCAACGCGAGGCACAGGCCGCCGGCAACCCAGAGATCACCCCGGACCACCTCACCAGCGCGCTCATCCGGCTCGACACGGCGCAGGCGGACGCCCTGCTCCAGGCCGCAGGCACGGGCGCCCAGCACGTCCTGGCCCAGGCCGACGCTCGCCTGCGCGCCCTGCCGACGACCTCCGGCGCCGCCCAGGCGCCGGGCATCGGAAGAGTAGCCGCCGCGGTGCTCCAGCAGGCGGACACGCTGATGCGGGCCAAGGGTGACACCTTCCTCGCCCTCGACCTGCTCCTGCTCGCGCTGGCCGAGACCGGGCACCTTGCCGCCGTGGAGAAGCGCGGCGCCGCGGACATGGAGGCAAAGATCGACGCCCTCCGTGGCGGCCACAAGGTGACGAGCGAGACACCTGCAGAGGGCGGTGAGGCACTCGAGAAGTACGGCACCGACCTCACCCAGGTGGCACGGGACGGCAAGCTGGACCCGGTGATCGGCCGCGACTCCGAGATCCGTCGCGTGGTGCAGGTGCTCTCGCGCCGCACCAAGAACAACCCGGTGCTCATCGGCGACCCCGGCGTCGGCAAGACCGCAGTGGTCGAGGGCCTGGCCCAACGCATCGTCGACGGCGACGTCCCGGAAAGCCTGCGCGACAAGCGATTGATCAGCCTCGACCTCGGTGCGATGGTCGCCGGCGCGAAGTACCGCGGCGAGTTCGAGGAGCGGCTCAAGGCGGTGCTCGAGGAGATCAGGGACAGCAACGGCCAGATCGTCACCTTCATCGACGAGCTGCACACCGTCGTCGGCGCCGGCGCGACCGGCGAGGGCGCCATGGACGCGGGCAACATGCTCAAGCCGCTGCTCGCGCGGGGCGAGCTGCGCATGGTCGGCGCCACCACGCTCGACGAGTACCGCGAGCACATCGAGAAGGACCCTGCGCTGGAGCGCCGCTTCCAGCAGGTGTTCGTCGGCGAGCCGTCGGTCGAGGACACCATCGCGATCCTGCGCGGCCTCAAGGAGCGCTACGAGGCCCACCACAAGGTCGAGATCGAGGACTCCGC
>DASUKI010000237.1:0-5279 GCA_036278855.1 Pedococcus sp. | reverse complement strand
CTGCGCGCTAGCGCTCTCGACTGCTTCGAGTGCGCACCAGCGCAAACCCAGCAGCTCACCGCAGCCCGCGGGCCGCACAGGTCGTCCCCTGTGCACCGCCTGACGCTCGTATCGGCAGGCAGGCCCGCGGGCTGTTCCCTGCCCAGAGCAGGTCAGGGATGGCAGCAGGTCAGGGCTGGCGGCGCGACAGGGCCCAGGCCGCCGCGTCGTCGAGCGACCCCTCCGCGACGCGGGTGAACACCAGGCGGTCGTGCAGCCGGTTCAGCCGCCCGCCCCAGAACTCGACCTCGTCGCAGACCACTCGGTAGCCGCCCCAGAAGTCGGGGACGGGCACGTCGCCGGCGTTCCCGTGGTCGGGGAACTGCGCGGCATACCGCGCAAAGGCCGCCTCGAGCGCTGCCCGGCCCTCGATGGGCTGGGACTGGCGCGAGGCCCATGCCGAGATGCGCGAGGCCCACGGGCGCTGGCCGAAGTAGTCGGTGACCTCGTCGCGGCCGAGGGCCTCCGCGCGGCCCCGGAACCGGATCGCGCGGTACATCGCCTGCCAGGTCAGTGACGCCGCGATGCCGTCGTTGACGGCGAGCTCACGACCCTTCGTGGAGTCCGTGCCGGTGACGAACCCGGGGCCTCGTTCGTCGAAGAACCGCATCAGGACGGTGCGGACGTTGGGCCGCCCCTGCTCGTCGGACGTCGCGACGGACAGCGCGAGCGGCTCGGGCACGTCGGCCTGTGCCCGCGAGCGGGTGAGCGCGTCGTCGACCCAGCGCCGCGCCTGCTGCCAGGGGGTGGGTGCGACCTCCGCCTCGGACAACCCCTCGCCCACGTAGTCCACACGCGTCACGTCCGCCATGGGACGAGATTAGGGTGAGGGCGTCGCACACCGTCAGGGAGGCAGCATGCCGGGCACGGGCAAGGCCGTTGGGAGCATCGTCAAGTGGGGCGTGAAGTACGGCCCGCACGTGGTCGTGCTCGCCCAACAGGCCAAGGAGCCGGCGATGAAGGCCGCGCAGACCGCGCTGGACCGGCAGAAGGCCAAGCGCCGCGCCGTCGAGCACGCCGCCACGGTGCGCGAGGGGACCGTGCTCAAGACGTTCGACCCGCGGGCCGACCACAGCGAGCCGGTGTGGGTCGTGTTCAGTGGTGAGGAGCCGATCGCGGCGCACCCGCCGACGGTGACACCGATACCCGAGCTCATCGCCAACAGCGACCTGTCGACGCGGCTGCGCCCCGAGGCGCTGCCCACCCCCGCGGACCGGCTGCGCGGCCTCCCCAGGAACCTGCCTGGCACCCTGCGCAGGGCCCGCGCCCGCTGACCCGCGTGGCGCCCACGCTGGATGGGCAAGGGCCCGGCACGAGCGACGAACGGAGGGACTCGGTGGAGAGCGCAGACGCAGTCGTCGTGGGAGCCGGTCACCACGGCCTGGTGGCCGCGGCCGTGCTGGCCGACGCCGGCTGGGACGTCCTCGTGCTCGAGGGCCGCGACAAGGTCGGGGGAGCGGTGTCGTCCGTCGACCACGACGGCTGGGTGATGGACGAGTTCAGCTCCTGCTACCCGCTGGCAGTCACCTCACCCGTGCTGCGCGAGCTGCGGCTCGAGGACCACGGGCTGCGCTGGAGCCGCCCGGAGCGGGTCGTCGCGCACCTGGGTGACCCGGCCGACGAGCTCGGGGCACTGATCCACCTCGACCCGCAGCAGACGGCACGCGCCCTGCGCGACGACGACCCGGCCGACGAGGCGGCCTGGCTCGAGCTGGTGGACCTCTGGCTGCGCATCAAGGACCCGCTCCTGGACGCCCTGCTCACCCGGTGGCCCCCGGTGCGCTCGGTGGGCCGGCTGTTCGCCTCCGTCGGCGCCCGCGAGTCACCCCGGCTCGTCCGTGAGCTGCTGTTGCCCCTGTCGCGGATGCTCGAGGAACGGTTCCGGGGCGAGCGGGCCAAGTCCCTGCTGGCCGGCAACAGCGCGCACGCCGACATCCCACCGGAGTCGCCGGGCAGCGGGATGTTCGGGTTCCTCATGGCGATGCTCGCGCAGGACGTCGGTTTCCCCTCGCCGACCGGCGGAGCGGGCCAGCTCGCCCAGGCGCTGCGCTCGCGGGCGGAGTCGGCGGGCGCCCGCGTGCAGACCGGCGAGGGGGTGCGCCGGATCGTCACCGCCGGGGGGCGCGTTGCGGGAGTGGAGACGTATGGCGGGCGGCGGGTCCGCGCGCGTCGCGCCGTCGTGGCGGACACGGCTGCACCGACGCTCTACCGGTCGCTGCTCGCGCCCGACGCTGTCTCGCCGGCACTGCTCAGGGCCCTGGACACCTTCGAGTGGGACCTGCCGACGGTGAAGATCAACCTTCGCCTGTCGGCACCGCTGCCCTGGACGGCGCAAGAGGCGCACGGTGCCGGGGTGGTCCACGTCGGCCAGGACTCAGCGGGCCTCGTGCGGTGGTTCGCGGACCTCGGGTCGGGGGTGGTCCCGCAGGACCCGTTCGCCCTCCTCGGCCAGATGACGACGACGGACCCGACCCGTTCCCCCGCTGGCACGGAGACGGTCTGGATCTACTCACACCTGCCGCGAGGTCGCACCGACGACGAGGCCGGAAACCTTCTGGCAGGAGGGCTGGACGGGATGCTCGACCGGTTCGCGCCCGGTTGGCGCGACCTCGTGGCCGAGCGCTGGGTCCAGCTGCCGTCCGACCTGGAGCGCGCGGACCCGAACCTGGTGGGCGGGGCGGTCGGCGGTGGAACCTCCCAGCTGCTCCAGCAGGCCGTCTTCCGGCCGGTGCTGGGCACCGGTGGTCCGCGGACACCGGTGTCCGGGCTGTACCTCGGCAGCGCCGCGACCCATCCCGGCGGCGGGGTCCATGGCGCCTGCGGCTACCTCGCCGCCCGCGCAGCGCTCACCGACTCAGCCTGGTGGGGCCGGCCACGCCAACGGCTGGAGCTGGCTGCCCTGCACTGGCTCTACCGCAAGGACGGGCCGCGGCCCTGAGCCCTGCCCACCACGCCTGCACCGGCCTGCACCACCCCTCGCAACTTTCGGCCACTCGCCCGAAACTGCCCACCACCCCCGCACCGGACCCCGCAACTTTCGGCCACTCGCCCGAAACCACCCGCCACCCCCGCACCGGACCCCGCAACTTTCGGCCACTCGCCCGAAACTGCCCGCCACGCCCCGGCGGCGCTCAGCCGCAGCCGGCGGCGCCCGACCCGTGGGCGGGCGCGGGTCCCGAGTGGCGGCCCTGCGCGATGAACGCCAGGCGCCGCAGCGCCTCACGGTTGCGGACCCCGATGGCGGCGTCGTGCACCGGCCGTGGAAGCAACCTGCCCACCCCCGCGACGGCACGCTCCGTCATGACGATGGCGCATCCGCCGGGCTCGTCCTCGAGCCGCATCTCGACCCGCGCCTCACCGAGCGGCCGTCCCCTGGCTTGGAGCACCAGCAGCGACCCGGGCACGGACGACAGGACGCTGGTCGTGTCGTTCAGCAGCAGCGGCCAGATGCCGACGGAGTGGTGGATGAGCGACTGCTCGGCCGGCCACGGGCCGGTCACGTCGCGGATCCGCGACGCCCCGACGACCCAGCTCGCGAACAGCCACGGGTCGGACAGCACCTCCCACACCACCGACGCGGGTGCGTCGCAGTGCCGCCTCTCGGTCGACATCGGTCCTCCCGGGATCGGGTGCCACAACGGTCAGGTGGGGGTGCCCCGGCACCGCGGGTCCCAAACCGTCAGGGCACCGGGTCGTCGGCGTCGTAGCGGGCGAAGCCGGGCTGGAGCCGCCCGAGGGCGATGATCGCCACCACGCAGGCCAGCCCGCCCAGCACCGCGGTGCGCCCCTCGCCGAGCCACCCGGCGGTGAGCCCGCCCGCGAGCTCACCGAGCCGCGGCCCACCGGCCACCACGACGATGAACACGCCCTGCAGCCGCCCGCGCAGCCGGTCCGGCGTCGCCGCCTGCAAGATGGTGGTGCGGAACACCGCGCTGACCGAGTCGCTCGCCCCGGCCACCGCCATCGACGCCAACGCGACCCACAGCGCGGTCCCGCGGGACAGCGTCCCTCCGGCCGCGAGCATGGCGACGCCGAACCCCGCGATGGCGGCGCCCCAGCCGACGATCGACACCAGGATGGCCAGCCCCTGTCGACGGATCTGCCCGAGCCGGCCGGAGAAGAACATCGCCACGATCCCGCCGACCGCCGCCCCGGCGCTCAGCTCCCCCACCGTCCTTGCCCCGCCACCGAAGATCACGATCCCGGCGGCCGGAAAGAGCACCCTGGGCTGCGCGAGCACCATCGCGCAGATGTCGGACAGGAACGTCATCCGCACGTTCGGCCGGGTGGCCAGGAACGACAACCCGTCCAGGACCGACCGGAAGCCCGGCCGGCTGGCGGCCGCCCCGTCCTCGGCCGGCTCCGGTGGCAGCGCGGGCAGCCCGGCCAGGCCCCACAGTGCCGCGATGCTGATCACCGCGTCGGTCGTGAAGGCCACCTTGAACCCGCCCCAGTCCACGAGGTACCCCGCCAGCAGGGGCCCGACGGTGAGCGAGGTGTTCATGGCGAACACCGACAGCGCGTTGGCGGCCGGCAGCAGCTCTCGCTCGAGGATGCGCGGGTAGATCGAGCTGCGCGCCGGCGAGGAGACCGCGAACGCGCCGTTCCACAGCGCCACCAGCGCGAACAGCACCCACACCTGGGTGTTGCCGAGCCACGCCTGCAGTGCGCACAGGATGCTCGAGACGAACGCCACCGACTGCGCGACCAACCCGACGACCCGGCGGTCGAAGTGGTCGACCAGCGTGCCGCCGTACAGCCCCATGACGACCAGCGGCACCAACGCGCACAGCCCCACGACACCGACCGCCGCGGTCGACCTGGTCAGGTCGTAGACCTGGAGCCCGATGGCGACCACCGCGAGCTGGGAGCCGACGTTGGACAGGCTGAACCCGGCATACAGGCGCCGGTATGCCGGACTGACCCGTAACGGGGTGAGGTCCAGCAGGAGGGGCACGGCAGGAGACTACGGGCGGTGGGCGCCCACGTGCCGTACGTTGCGTTCCATGGACCCACGCACGCGGATCGCAATGCTCATCGACGCCGACAACGTCACCCGCGAGGGCGTCACCGAGGCGATCACCAGCCTCGAGACGTTTGGCGACGTGAGCATCCGGCGCGCGTACGGCGACTGGTTCGACGCCCGGCTCAAGCGGTGGGAGCCGCTGTTGCGCAGCGAGCGGATCCGCTCGGTCCAGCAGTTCGGCTACACCAAGGGCAAGAACGCCACCGACATGGCG
>DASUKI010000236.1:0-6202 GCA_036278855.1 Pedococcus sp. | reverse complement strand
CGCGTAGTCGAGCTTCAGGCGAAGGTCGTGGCCCTGGCCGTCGGGCTTCGCGGCGGCGACGGCCTTGCCCACGGCCTCGCCGGACAGCTCGACCGGGCCTGCGCCGTTGTCGATCTGCGCGATGCTCAGGTCGTTGTCCTTGGCGTAGGACCACTCGGCGTAGGTGATGCCACCCTCGGTGGACTTCACCGCGGCCGCGACACCGGCGGACTTCTCCTTGCCCTCGCCCTTGCCGGTCCAGCTCTTGCCCGGGTCGGCGGTCCACGCCTCGGGGGCAGCCGAGTTGAGGTACTTGGTGAAGTTCTCGGTGGTGCCCGACTCGTCGGAGCGGAAGAAGACCTTGATCGGCTCGGACGGCAGCGTGACACCGGAGTTGATCGCCGCGATCGCCGTGTCGTTCCAGGTCGTGATCTTGCCGTTGAAGATGTTGGCGGCGACCTCAGGGGTCAGGACGAGCTTGTCGAGGCCCTTGACGTTGTAGGAGATGGCGATCGGGCCGGTGACCATCGGCAGGTTCCAGGCCGGGGACCCGCAGTGCGCGGCTGCCTCGTCCGCCTCGACCTTGCCGTCCTTGGGAGAGGTCTTGAGGGCCGAGTCGGAGCCGGCGAAGTCGACCTGGCCGGCGATGAGCTGCTTGATGCCGGCGCCGGACCCGGTCGGGTTGTAGTTGACGGTGGTCCCCGCGCACTTCTCCTGGAAGGACGCGATGGCTTCGTCGATGGCGTTCTTCTGGGCTGAGGAGCCCTCGGCGTTCAGGGTGCCGGTCGGGCAGTCGACAGCGCTCGAGGACGAACTCGAGGAGGAGCCGCCCGCGGCGGCTGTGCCGGTGTTGTCGTCCGAGCCGCACGCGGCCAGAGCGATCGAGCCGATGAGGGCGACGCTGGCGACGTGACCAAGGCGCTGGAGCTTCACGGTGTGCAGACCTCTCCACGGGAAAGTCAGGGTCGGGCGAGGTGCCCGACAACCGTGAAGCTAGGCAGCGTGAGTGACGCGTCGGCCCGTCGTGGGTGAACGCACGGTGAACACGAGCCGGACATTGCCGGACGTCAGGGGAGGTGGCGCTCGACGGCGACCACTCGGGCGCCGTCGCCGCTGCCCACGAGGTGCGCGACCAGCACCTCGCCCTTGTCCATGCCGTCGTGGATCGCCTCGCGCAGCGCCCACTTCGTGGCCCCCGCATCCTCCTCCGTCGGGTCGACGCGGTCGCGCAGTCGGCTCAGCAGACCGGGCAGCACCGGGCCGTGGCTGCACAGTGCGGCGGCGGTGCCCCGCTCGATGAGCTTGGCGAGGTGGCGCGGCGCGCGCCCGGGGTGCGCCGCGTAGCCCTCCTCGCTGAGCCCGTTCTTGGTCTTCATCGGCAGCCGCAGCTGCGCGGCATACGGCTTCAACGTGTCGGTGCAGCGCAGCGAGGGGGAGCTGACGAGAGATGTGATGCCGTATGCCGCGAGGGCAGTTGCGATGCGCGACGCCCGGGCGGTGCCGACCTCGTCCAGGGGACGCAGCTGGTCGTCCTGTGACCACGAGCCGCGGCGCACGGCGTGCGCGTGGCGCACCAGGGCGAGGGGCCAGGTGGTGAGGGTGCCGGCCTGGTCGGCGCGGACCAGCGCACGCAGCTGGTCGCGGTCACGGCTGTAGTCCAGGAGGTCGGAGGCGCTGGCGACGTCGAGCCACCGCACCTGGTCGATCTCGTTCGTCAGCGGTCCGGCCTCCTTGACGGCCTCGGCAGCCCAGTACCGGACCTCCTTGGTGGCGGGCTCACCGGCACTGTCCAGCACGGTGTACTCGGCAGGGGGCAGCGGCCGGCCCAGGCTCACCTCGAGGGAGGTCTCCTCGAGGGTCTCCCGCACCGCGGCCGCCGGCCACTCCTCGTCAGGGTCGAGCTTGCCCTTGGCCCACGACCAGTCGTCGTACTTCGGCCGGTGCACGAGGGCGACCTCGAGCTGGCCGCGGCGGCGACGCCAGGGGAGGGTGCCCGCGGCCGGGACTGCAGAGCTCACCGGCGCCGGGCCTTTCGCCGGCGCTTCGCGTGCAGGCCGATGAGCGCGGTCTGCAGGTCGGTGAGGGGCGCGCCGTCCCCGTCGAGGTTGACCCTGGTCCACCGCCCGTCCCCGGAGAGCCGCCAGTGCGAGTAGTCGTCGCTCATGCCGCGGGCCAGCAGCGACGCGAGCTCGTCGACGTGGCGGGGGTCGGTGACCCTCACCATGGCCTCGACGCGGCGGTCGAGGTTGCGGTGCATCATGTCTGCGCTGCCGATCCACACCTCGGTCTGCCCACCACCGCCGAAGAGGAACACGCGCGAGTGCTCGAGGAACCGCCCGAGGATCGAGTGAACCCGGATGTTCTCCGACAGCCCCTCGACGCCGGGGCGCAGGGCGCAGATGCCCCGCACCCAGATGTCGACCTTCACGCCGGCCTGGGAGGCGCGGTAGAGGGCGTCGATGACCTGCTCGTCGACGATGGAGTTGACCTTGAACTGCACGAGCCCGCCACGCCCTGCCTCGGCATGGGCGATCTCCGCCTCGATCCGCTCGACCAGACCCGTGCGCACCGAGCGAGGAGCCACCAGGAGGCGCTTGAACTTGCTGCGCGGCGCGAACCCGGACAACTGGTTGAACAGCCGGGACAGGTCGTCGCCGACCTGCGCGTCCGAGGTCAGCACCCCGAAGTCCTCGTAGAGCCGGGCGGTCTTGGGGTTGTAGTTGCCCGTGCCGATGTGGCTGTAGCGGCGCAGGCTGCCGTCGGCCTCCTGCCGGACCACCATGCACAGCTTGGCGTGGGTCTTCAGCCCGACGATGCCGTAGACGACGTGGACACCGGCGTGCTCGAGCTTGCGAGCCCAGGAGATGTTGTTCTGCTCGTCGAACCGCGCCTTGATCTCGACGATCGCCAGCACCTGCTTGCCCGACTCGGCGGCGTCGATGAGGGCGTCGATGATGGGCGAGTCCCCACTGGTCCGGTAGAGGGTCTGCTTGATCGCCAGGACGTGCGGGTCGGTGGCCGCCTGCTCGATGAACGCCTGCACCGACGTGGCGAACGAGTCGTACGGGTGCTGCAGCAGCACGTCCTTGTCGCGGACCACGGCCAGCACGTCGGCGGCCTTCGCGCTCTCCGCCGGTGACAGGTCCGGGTGCGACATCCCCCGGAACGGCTCGTAGCGCAGGTCCGAGCGCTCGAGGTCGGCCACGAGGTTGAGCCCGCGCAGGTCCAGGGGCGCGGGGATGCGGTACACCTCGCTGTCGCTCACCCCCAGCTCGCGCACCAGCATGTCGAGGACGTGGTCGTCCATGGTCTCGTCCACCTCGAGGCGCACCGGCGGGCCGAACCGGCGGCGGGTCAGCTCCTTCTCGAGGGCGGCGAGCAGGTTCTCGGCGTCGTCCTCCTCGACCTCCAGGTCCTCGTTGCGGGTCACCCGGAAGGTGAAGTGCTCCTGCACCTCCATGCCGGGGAACAGCATGTCGAGGTGGGCGGCGATGACGTCCTCCAGCGGCACGAACCGGGTGTCGGACAGCTCGGTCGCCGCCGGGTCACCCAGCTCGGTCTCGAGGTGCAGCAGCCGCGGCAGCAGCGGCGGCACCTTGACCCGGGCGAAGTGCTCCTTGCCTGTCTTGGGGTTCACCAGCACCACGGCGAGGTTGAGGGAGAGTCCCGAGATGTAGGGGAACGGGTGTGCGGGGTCGACCGCCAGGGGCGTGAGGACCGGGAAGACCCGCTCGGTGAAGTGCTCGGACTGCAGCGCCTGCTCCTGCTCGCTGAGCTCGTCCCATCGCACGATCTCGATGCCCTCGGCTTCGAGGGCCGGCTGCACCTTGTCCTTGTAGACCGCCGTCTGCATGGCCTGCAGCTCGTGCGCCACCAGGGAGATCTGCTCGAGCACCTCGCGAGGCTCCAGCCCGGACGCCGACCGGACCGCCAGCCCGGTGGCGATGCGCCGCTTCAGGCCGGCGACGCGCACCATGAAGAACTCGTCGAGGTTCGAGGTGAAGATGGCCAGGAAGCGGGCACGCTCGAGCAGCGGCACGGACTCGTCGGCGGCCAGCTGCAGGACGCGCTCGTTGAACTGCAGCCAGGAGATCTCGCGGTCGAGGAACCGGTCGGCAGGCAGCCCACTTTCGTCCTGCCCCGTGGGTGGGTGCACCACCCGCATGAACCGCCCGTTCGACGCGCGCGGCTGCGGGCTGGCAGAGGCGATCGAGACCTCGGCCTCGGGCTCGAGGTCGGCGAGGTCGCTGTGCGGGCTGCCCACGCTCATGGGCTCATCCTGACAGGCCGGGCTGAACAGTGAGCGAATACATCACGTCCACCATGATGCTGCTGAAGCCGAGGCCGGTGTAGGTCCTCAGCGCAGCAGCGTTGTCGCCGTCGACGTAGAGGACCACCTCGGGCAGTCCCATCCCGGCCAGGTGGGCCAGCCCGAGTGCTGTCACGGGACGGCCCAGGCCGCGACCCTGGTATGCCGGGTGCACCCCGACGACGTACACCTCACCCGCAGTGCGGGCCGGGTCCACGGACGAGCGCTGGTCCGGGTCGACCTTGGTCCAGTGGAAGGCGGCGACCCGTCCCGGCGCCTCGTCCGCCTCGACGAGGATGAGCCCGGCCGGGTCGAACCAGGGCTGGCGCATCCGGTCCTGCAGGTCGGCGAGGCTCATCCGGCCCTGCTCGGCGTGGCGGGCGAATGCGGCGGCGTTGGTCTCGAGCCAGGCCTGTTCGTCGCGCCCGGGCTCGAACGGCCGCGCGTGGAACCCTTCGGGCAGCTGCGCCGGGTCGGCGTCCACGGCGGTGAGCGGTCGGGACATCTTGTGCAGCTCGCGCACCGGGGCCAGCCCGGCGGAGGCGGCCAGCGACTGCGCCGCCTCGAGGTTGCCGTGGGCCCAAAGGCGCGCTCGCGGGTCGAGGCCGAGTACTCCGTCGAGCAGCGCGCGGCCGGTCCCGCGACGTCGTGAACCCGGGTCGACGACCAGCTCGGCCGAGCCCCCACCCTCCTCGACCGACCCCTCGATCTGGGCGTAGCCGACCAGTCTCCCCGCGGCATACGCAACCACGTGCGTGACCCGGCCCCCCGAGGAGGCGAGGGAGAGCAGCGTCTGCTCGGACAGCGGCGCGACGCCGTCGGACGCAGCTGCACGCGACTGGAGGGAGCGAACGTCGTCTGCCTGGGCCCGGCTCAGGGTGGATGCGCGGCGTACGTCAGGTGAAGGCACGCCAGCATCGAACCACGGCATCTTCCCTTCCGGGTGGAGCACCACTAGCGTGCTCGGATCCCGGCTCACCCGCCGGGCTCCGCATCTGGACAAGGACGTACCTGATGACACCTTCCCGCACAAGGCGACTTACCAGTGTGGTGGCAGTCGCGGCCATGGCAGCCACCGGACTCGCACTCACGAGTGGCACCTCCACGGCCGCGAAGAACGGCCCCACCCTGGACATCCAGCTGTTGTCGTTCAACGACTTCCACGGCAACCTCGAACCTCCGAGCGGCTCCAGCGGCCGCATCGTGACCGACCACGGCAACATTGAGGGCGTCGGCGGTGTCGAGTACCTCGCCACCCACCTCGCCGATGCCCGCAAGGGCCACAAGAACACCCTGACGGTGGCCGCCGGCGACATCGTGGGCGCCTCGCCGCTGCTGTCGGCCGCCTTCCACGACGAGCCGACGATCCTGGCCATGAACAAGCTGGGCCTCGACGTCACCTCGGTCGGCAACCACGAGTTCGACGAGGGCTACAAGGAGATCCAGCGCCTGCAGAACGGCGGTTGCATCGACGACGGCGACGGCGCGAACAACCAGAACTCGTGCCCGACCGGCAGCTTCCCGGGCGCGAGCTTCGACATCCTCGCCGCCAACGTCTTCGTGACCGCGACGGGCAAGACCATCCTGCCCGCGTACACGATCAAGAACGTCAACGGCGCGAAGATCGCCTTCATCGGGATGACCCTGAAGGACACGCCCAACATCGTCACCGCCTCCGGTGTCGCTGGCTTGACCTTCACCGACGAGGTCAAGACCGCGAATGCCCTCGTGCCGCAGCTGAGGAAGAAGAACGTCAACGCGATCGTCGTGCTCATCCACCAGGGCGGCCAGCCGACGAACCCGGTGTTCGACTCGACCTGCGGCAACGGCGGCGAGCTCAACCCGGCCTCCTCGCCGATCATCGACATCGCCAAGAACCTCGACCCCGCGATCGACATGGTCATCTCCGGGCAC
>DASUKI010000235.1:0-28317 GCA_036278855.1 Pedococcus sp. | reverse complement strand
CGCCCTCAACCGTGGCGTCGAGGTCCTCATCGCCACCCCGGGCCGGCTCAAGGACCTCATCGAGCGCGAGGCCGTCCAACTCGGCGAGATCGAGGTGGCTGTCCTCGACGAGGCGGACCACATGGCCGACATGGGCTTCCTGCCCGAGGTGACCGCGCTCCTCGACCAGATGCCGGCCGGCGGGCAGCGGCTGCTGTTCTCCGCGACGCTCGACAAGGGCGTCGACAAGATCGTCGAGGGCTACCTCACCGACCCGGTGACCCACTCCACGGACGACGTCAAGGCTTCCGTGACCACGATGGAGCACCACGTACTGCTCATCGACCCGATGCACAAGAAGACCATCACCGCAGAGGTCGCCAACCGCGACGGCCGCACCGTCGTGTTCGTGCGCACCAAGCTTGGCGCCGACCGGGTGGCCACCCAGCTGCGCGAGGCCGGCGTGTTCGCCGCTGCCCTGCACGGCGGGCTCAACCAGGGTGCGCGCAACCGGGTCCTGGGCGCGTTCCGGGACGGCACCTTGCCGGTGCTGGTCGCGACCGACGTGGCGGCCCGGGGCATCCACGTCGACGACGTCTCCGTGGTGCTGCAGGTCGACCCGCCCGCCGACCACAAGGACTACCTGCACCGCTCCGGTCGCACGGCCCGGGCCGGCGACAGGGGCACGGTCGTGACCCTGGCGCTGCCGCACCAGCGCCGCCAGGTGGAGCGACTGGTCCACGAGGCCGGTGTCGACGTCACCCCCGCGAAGGTCGCTCCCGGCCACGAGCTGCTGGTCGCCACCGGCGCCTCGACCCCGAGCGGTGTCCCGGTGCCGGAGGAGAGCCTGCGCCGGATCGTGGAGGGCGACAAGCGCGCCCGACGATCCGGGCCGTACCGCGGCGGAGCCCGACGCAGCGGCCCGGCTCGCGACGGCGCGCGCCGCCCGCAGCCGAGGGGCGCCCGGCCCCGCGCCTGACCCTCCAACTTTGGGCGAAGGTTCGCCTTGCCGCCGAACGTTCACCGCGCCGGCGAATTTTGGCCCAAGGTTCGCTGGCCGAGGCGCAGGGTGGCGACCGGTCAAGGGGAGCCAGGCCACGCGGCATACCTGATCTCCTCGCCCGTTCGGGTGGGCGCCAGGGAACTCGAGCGGCGCTCTGCGGCGGGTGCGCCAGAATGGACGGGTGGACGACGACCTGTCGGGCAGCGTGCTCGTCGCGACACCCCTGATCGAGGACGGGGTGTTCCGGCGCAGCGTCGTGCTGCTGCTCCACCACGACGCCGAGGGTGCCCAGGGCGTGGTGCTCAACCGGCCCATGGAGGCCCGGGTCGACGTGGTGCTGCCCGACTGGCAGGAGCACGTGACGGCGCCGGCGGTGCTGTTCGAGGGCGGACCGGTGGGGCTGGACAGCGCGCTCGGCCTGGTGACCGTGCCGGGGGACGCGGAGCCGGTCGGGGTCAAGAAGCTGTTCGGCGGCCTCGGCCTGCTCGACCTCGACACCCCGCCGATCCTGGTCGTGCCCGAGCTTGCCGGCCTGCGCATCTTCGCGGGGTATGCCGGTTGGTCGCCAGGACAGCTCGAGGAGGAGATCCGTGGTGGCAGCTGGTACGTCGTGGAGTCCGAGGGCCGCGACGCCTTCGACGACTCTCCCGCCGACCTGTGGGTCCGGGTGCTGCGCCGGCAGCGGGACCACTTGGCGTTCGTGGCGACCTTCCCCTCCGACCCGGAGCTGAACTGAAGGGCGCTGGCCGCCGCGGCCTAGACTCAACCCATGAGCGAGCCCCAGAGCCCCCTGGACGACCCGAACGCTCCTGCGCTGCAGCCACAGACGACGACGGCGGTGCTCGAGCGCGAGCAGGTCGAGGAACAGCTGCAGGAGCCGGGCGACCACGAGCGGTTCGCGCACTACGTCCGCAAGGAGAAGATCCTCGAGAGTGCGCTCTCCGGGGAGCCGGTCATCGCGCTGTGCGGCAAGGTGTGGGTCCCCGGCCGCGACCCGAACCGTTTCCCGGTGTGCCCGACCTGCAAGGAGATCTACGACGGCCTGCGTGCCCCGCAGGACGGCGAGGACTGACGCAGTCTTGGGGGACTCTTGACCTGCTGCTGAGATTTCACCGGCCAAACCGGTCCTAGCGTCACCGATGGTGTCGCTGCGACCGCGGCGGCCGTGTGAAAGGACGCAGATGAAGACCCGTTCTCGCATCGCCCTGTCCGCACTCCTGCTCGGGGCTGCCGCACTGGCCCTCGGGCAGGGCAGCGCCTCCGCGCTCACCATGGCCGGGGGCAGCTCCGTCGCGCCGGACTGCGCCACGCACACCGACTCGGTGAACAGCTCGCGCGCAGCCACAGGGCACAACCGCGCCGACGGCAACGAGCTGACCGCGGCCCAGGTCAGGGCCTTCGAGGGGTCCTTCGCCAAGGCGATGGCCGCCAAGGGGTACACGAAGGCAGCGAACGGCTCGGCCCGCAAGCCCGGGGGCGGTGGCGCCTTCGCCGGCGCCAACGTCAAGGTCTACGTCCACGTCATCACCAGCGGCTCGGCCGGTGCGGTGTCGTCCTCGCAGGTCAGCCAGCAGATCGGCGTCCTCAACGCGGCATACAAGTCCTCCGGCTTCACCTTCACCCTCGCCGGCACCGACACGACGAACAACAGCAGCTGGTACAACCTGTCGCAGGGCAGCAGCGCGGAGCGCGCCATGAAGAGCGCTTTGCGCAAGGGCACCATGGACGACCTCAACATCTACACGGCCAACCTCTCGGGCGGGCTGCTGGGCTGGGCCACCTTCCCGAAGTCGTCCTACGACGCCATGGACGGTGTGGTCGTCCTCGACGAGAGCCTGCCGGGTGGCAGCGCCAAGCCGTACAACCTCGGTGACACGGCCACCCACGAGACCGGCCACTGGGCCGGGCTGTACCACACCTTCCAGGGCGGCTGTCAGGGCAAGGGCGACTACGTCGGCGACACCCCGGCCGAGGCCTCGCCGGCGTTCGGCTGCCCGACCGGGCGGGACTCCTGCACCCGAAGCTCGGGCCTGGACCCCATCAAGAACTTCATGGACTACACCGACGACGCGTGCATGACCACCTTCACGCCCGGCCAGACCACCCGCATGCAGAACGCCTGGGCGACCTACCGACAGGGGCACTGACCCCACCGGCCGAAGTGCCGCACTAGCACACGACCGAGGCCCCGGCCGACAGGCCGGGGCCTCGGCACGTCGTTCTCGCCCAACGGTTATCGTGGCCTGCCTATGAGTACCGCCGCCGCCTCGCACCTGTCACCAGCGTTCCCGGAGCGGGCGGCCTGGGGGACGGCGGCGAAGCTGCGCGCCTGGCAGCAGGCGGCCCTCGCGGCATACCTGCGGGCCACCCCTCGTGACTTCCTCGCGGTGGCGACCCCGGGGGCCGGCAAGACGACCTACGCGCTGCGCCTGGCCACCGAGCTGCTCGGCCGGGGCACCGTCTCGGCGGTGACCATCGTCGCGCCGACCGAGCACCTCAAGGTGCAGTGGGCCGAGGCCGCCGCCCTCGTCGGGATCCACATCGACCCGAGGTTCTCCAACTCCTCGGCGCGGCACTCCAGCGACTACGACGGGGTGGCCCTCACCTACGCCCAGGTGGCCAGCCGGCCGGCACTGCACCGAACCCGCACCGAGTCGGCGCCCACCCTGGTGATCCTCGACGAGGTCCACCACGGCGGCGACAACCTGTCGTGGGGTGATGCGATCCGCGAGGCGTTCGAGCCGGCGGTCCGGCGGCTGGCACTCACTGGCACGCCGTTTCGCTCGGACACCTCCCCGATCCCGTTCGTCACCTATGCCGAGGACGCCGACGGCATCCGGCGGTCCGCGGCGGACTACACCTACGGGTATGCCGAGGCGTTGCGTGACGGGGTCGTGCGGCCCGTGCTGTTCCTCGCCTACGGCGGCGCCATGAGGTGGCGCACGCGCGCCGGCGACGAGGTCGCCGCCCGGCTGGGCGAACCGCTCACCAAGGACGCGACCGCGCACGCGTGGCGGACAGCGTTGGACCCCAAGGGGGAGTGGATCCCGTCGGTGCTGGTCGCGGCGGACAAGCGGCTCACCGAGGTGCGCCGGGGCGTGCCGGACGCGGGCGGGCTCGTCGTCGCCTCGAACCAGGCCTCGGCCCGGTCCTACGGCCGCATCCTGGAGGCGCTCACCGGCGAGAAGCCCACCATCGTGCTGTCCGACGACGCCGGGGGGTCGGCACGGATCGAGGAGTTCTCGTCAGGGACCTCGCGGTGGATGGTTGCGGTACGCATGGTCTCCGAGGGGGTCGACGTGCCCCGGCTGTGCGTCGGGGTCTACGCCACGTCGACCTCGACGCCGTTGTTCTTCGCCCAGGCGGTCGGCAGGTTCGTGCGGGCTCGGCGCCGGGGGGAGACGGCCTCGGTGTTCCTGCCCTCCGTGCCCGTCATCCTCGAGCACGCGGCTCGGCTCGAGGAGGAGCGTGACCACGCCCTCGACCGCGTCACCCGTGGAGACGAGGCTGCCTCGATGTGGGCGGAGGAGGACGCGCTGCTCTCCGCCGCGAACCGCACCGCGCGGACGCCTGACGTGGACCAGCAGGCCTTCGAGGCGCTGGAGTCGGACGCGGAGTTCGACCACGTGCTCTTCGACGCGAAGCAGTACGGGCTGGGCGCCAAGGTGGGCTCCGAGGACGAGCAGGAGTACCTCGGGCTGCCGGGGCTGCTGGAGCCCGACCAGGTTGCGCTGCTGCTGCACGAGCGGCAGACCGCCCAGCACACCAGGCGCCCCCTGCCGCGCAGCGGCACCGAGCCGGTCTCTGCCCACCGGGCGCTGGCGGCCCAGCGCAAGGAGCTCAACAAGCTCGTCAGCGCCTACGCCCGCAAGACCGGCGCGGTGCATGGCGTCGTCCACACCGACCTGCGACGCGCCTGCGGCGGTCCTGCCCTCGACGAGGCCACGTCGGAGCAGGTAGCCGCCCGGATCGAGCGAATCCGCGCCTGGTTCGTCGGCCGCCGCTGAGCCTGGCGGAACAGTCGCCTCCCGCGGATCGATGTAAAACCGCCGGGATCGCCCGGCGGTTTTACATCGATCCGGAAGGGCGTGGGACGTGGAGCCGGGCGCGCCGCCGCTGGTCACGGCAGCCGCGGCACGCCCGGCGGTCATGGGGCGGGCTCAGGCATCGCTCCCGTGGTCAGCGTGTCCACCGGCGCGGGAGGGCTCGTGACCGTTCCCGTGACCGGCTTGGTGACCGGCGTGCTGACCGGAGCCCTGGGCATCCCCGTGTGGAGCGGCTGCCTTGCGCTGCAGCTCCTGGTCGCACCGCACCTGCGGTCGGACCCTCAGGTTGCTGGACACGGCGGCCGTGACGTCGGCCATGAGCGACTCGGCCCGGGCCTGGATCTCCTCCAGGGGTGCGTCCGAGCGCGCCAGCGCCCGCAGCTCCCGGCGCACTTGGGCCAGCTGACGGTGACCCGCGCCCGAGAGCCAGGCGCGGTCGTCCGTGGCCAGCACCAGCTGGTAGGCGACCGCCAAGGACTCGCATCCGGTGCAGTCCTCGTTGAGCGCCAGGGCCACGTTCGCGACGTCCAGGTTCGTCGGCCCGCGGTCGGCGACCACGACCTGGAAGGACAGGGCCACCGCGCGGCATCCGTCACAGGTCGTGTGGGCGACGGCGACGTTGGTGGCGGTGACGTGGTCGGCGTGGGTCTCGTGGTAGTCGAGGCCCGCAGCGCGGCGAGACTGGTCTGCTGCCCCGCCGAGGTCGACCACCTGCTGGTCGGCGAAGGTCCGCTCGTGGACCCCGTCGGCGGAGGCCAGCTGACCGGTGGTCAGCAGCAGCCCGAGGCAGGTGCCGGCGACCGTGGTCAGGCGCACCGCCTGGCGCAGGGCGCTCACCGGGCCTGCTCCCTCGGCCCGCGGATGGACCCGCGCTCGTCACCGAAGGAGCTGGCCACCGCGGCGGCGAGCTCCAGGTAGGCGTCCCGCGTCCGCTGGTGCAGGTCGTCCAGGGCGGTGTGGGCGCCGGCCTGGAGCACCGGGTCCCAGGGGATGCGGACCACAGCGTCACACCGCTGCTCGAAGTGCTCCTCGATGCGCGCGATCTCCAGCTGGCCCCTTCCGTCGTGCACCGAGTTGACCACGGCCACCGCCCCGCGGACGAGGTCTGCGTACCCGTGTTCCTGGAGCCAGTCCAGGGTCATGGCCGCCACCCGGGCGCCGTCGAGGGCCGGCGGCATGACGACCACGAGCTGGTCGGCCTCGGCAAGGATTCCCTGGATGGCGCTGTCGAGGATACCGGTCCCGGTGTCGACGAGCAGCAGGTTGTAGTGCCGGTCGAGGACCTCGATGGCCTGCCGGTAGTCCTGCTCGCCCAGTGCCTGGGTGATGCGGGGGTCGTCGTCGGACGCGACGACCTCGAGCCGGGTGTCGGGGGCCTGCGAGGTGAAGCTGCGCATGTCGGCGTACCGCCTGATCCAGTCCCGCTCCTCGAGCAGGTTGGTGACGGTGCTCGGTGTCTCGCGACGCATCCGGTGGGCCAGGCTTCCCGCGTCGGGGTTCGCGTCGAGCGCGACCACCCGGTCACCTCGGTTGCTGGCAAGGGTGTGACCCAGCATCAGCGTGGTCGTGGTCTTGCCGGCGCCGCCCTTGCGGGAGATCACCACGATCCTGCGGCAGCCACGGACCGGGGTGCGCACGCGGCTCATCAGCTCGATCTCCCTCCGCTCGGCGGCGCTGGGACCGAGGTTCACGCCGCCGCCGGTCGCGGAGTACACGCTCCGACGCCAGCCCCGTGCCGGTGGACGTGACCGCGGCCGGAGCATGGCCTCCTCGGTGAAGTCGGCGGCGCTGCGGGCGACGACCGCCTCGCGTGCCGTGATGCCGGTGCTCGGCGCGGGCGCGGCGAGCTCGGCGGATCCGCTCGGGACGAGCGAGGGCGTGCTTGTCTGAGTCTCTGCTGCCTCCATCATGGGAAGGACAGGAGCAGGCTTCGATCCGGACATCGTGACCTCCTGTGGTTGGCGGCCCGCACGGTGCGAGCCGTTGGATGTGGTGTGTCCCCAGCGGGACATGGCCAGTCGAACGAGCCGACGGGCCAGGGTGATGACGAGCAGGGCCAAGCCGACGAGCGGCAGCGGCAGCAGCACCATGGACAGGCCGGCGAGCAGCGTCGCCGGCGGGTCGACCGCGCCGGCGCCCGCGACGAGCAGCTGCCACTGGTCCTGCTCGGCCGCCCAGATCGCGCGCGCGCTCGCGGGCGCCGCGCGCAGCAGCGCGATGAACGCGGCGGCCATCACGGGCACGGCGACGAGCACCCAGGCGGTGACGATGACGCGGGCACTCCGCCGCAGCTCGCGGACCCGCGGCCCTGGGGCGTGGCCCGGCAGCAGGCTCGCGAGGATCGGTCGGACCCGGCCGAACAGGTCGGGCACGCCGACGAGGTCGGCCACGACGTAGTAGCCGTCCAGCCGGGCGATCGGCAGCAGCTGCTGGAGGAGCTCGACATGGACGACGACCACGGCGAGCAGCAGGGCAGGGTGTCCCGTCCACGCGTACAGGGAGATCAACGCGAGGATCGACCACGCGTTGAAGTAGACACCGCCCAGGTCGGTGCGCAGCCGTCCCGACCGACCGAGGCGGTACGACGTGCTGACGTCGGTGAAGAACGCGGGGTAGACGAGGTAGAGGGCCACCCCGATGGCTCCGGGCTGGGCGCCCCCGCGGTGACAGCCAGCGGCGTGCCCGAACTCGTGGAACAGGGTCGAGGCCAGGAGGACCCCGATCAGGGCCAGCATGATGACCGGCGTCTGCAGTGCCGCGCCGGCCGCCGCGCTCAGCTCCGCGGTGCGGACCAGCCACCCGTCGCCGACCACCAGGGCGGCCAGGGCCAGGCACACCACCACGGGGTGGAAGAGCGGCGCCAGGACGCGGGCGATCGGGCGCGTCCACCGTGCGGGCACCAGGGTTCCCCGGAACCGCAGGTCCAGCACCAGCTCGGAGCGTGGAGGCGGTGGTGCGCCGCCCACGAGGGCCGAGTCACCGGCGCCAGCAGCGGGTGGCTCTCCGACCAGGCCCATCGGGCGCAGGCGTTCCTCCACGAGGAAGGCCAGCCCGTCCTCGCTCAGCACGCGACCGTACTGCTCGCTGACCGCGGTGGCGACTGCGGCCGGTGCCCGTCCGTCGAGGTTCTGGGCGACGAGGAACAACAGCTGCGAGACGTGCAGCACCTGGCCGTCAGCCCGCATGACCAGGTAGTGCGGCTCGGTGAAACCCGAACCCTCGAGCTCCCCGAGCAGCACGGTGCCGGGCGCCAGCTGCACTGCCGTGCTGGAGTGCCACCATGCTGGCGACGCGGTCGAAGCGGTCGTCACGGTGCTCGTCCCCTCTGGTCGTTGGTGGACAGGTGGGGGCCCGGCTGGTGCTGGCCCCCACCTGCCGTGTGGGTCACCCCTGCATCACGACAACCTGCTGGTTCGCGGACGCGATCGCAGCGGAAGCGATGCTTCCCGCGTTGACAGCGATCGCAAGGTTGACAGCGGTGACGTTGGCGAAGTTGAAGAATGCGAGCGTCTCCCGGTCCGGGAGCAGCTCGACCGACGTCGCCTCAAGTTCACGCATCGAGATCTCGCGCATGGCTCAGCCCTCCTCTCTTGCGCTAGGTGCTGGCCGTGTTGCCTGGTCAGCTCTGGCTGACGAGGACCGCCTGGTTCGCCGAGGCACTTGCGAGCGACAGCAGGGTCGCGGTGTTCTGCGAGATGGCCAGGTTGGTGGCCGACACGTTGGCCCAGTTCCAGAAGCCCAGGGTCTCGCGCGACGGGAGCAGCTCGACGGACTCGTCGCGGAGCTCTTCGAAGGTCAGAGCGTTCATGGTTGTTCACCCCCTCTCCCACGTGGTTTGTGGTTGCAGGGACCATGGAGGCAGAGAGGGTGTCGCGGACTCGTCACCGGGCGCGGACGGATGCGTCGCACCTGCGTGAGCGACCCGTGGCGGCCACGTCACACCGGCGTCACCGCCCCGGATTGAGGACCTACGACATTCGTTGTAGGTCGGCAGGTGCGGGAAGCGGCACTATCGATCTGTTCGCAGGGATTTGCCGGTGGTGGCGAACAGGTGCCGCCGGCAGACCGCGCTGGTGGCGGTCTCAGCCTTCAGTGTGAGTGCGCAGGGGCGGTTGAACGGGCGCAACATGCTTGTTGGCCGCGCAAAAAAGTCTGGGTTGGGGGCGGCCCGGCTGAACGCCTGGTCGCCCGCGCACTCGAGCTGGGGGTTGTCCTGTGGTGGCCGTTGCGTCCGTGGCGGACAAGTGGTTCGTCCAACTTCTCGGTGGGTTCGAGCTGCGTGGACCGGACGGCGTCGTGGAGGCGCCTCCGGGCGCGCAGCGGCTGCTCGCCTTCGTCGCCCTCCAGGGCGGGTCCGTGAGTCGCTCGCGCGCCGCGCGGGAGCTGTGGCCCGACCTGGCAGCCCAGCAGGCGGCAGCCAGTCTCCGGTCCACCCTGTGGCGGATCCGCCAACTGGGCCGGCTGGTCGATCCCGGCGCAACGACGTTGCGGCTCGCGGCCGGCGTCGAGGTCGACGTCCAGGGCCTGCTCGGGACTGGACCGGTCGGCGGCCTGGACGCGGTTGCGCTGGGTTCTGCGGCCAACCTCGAGCTGCTGCCCGACTGGGGAGAGGACTGGGTGACCGTCGAGCGGGAGCGGATGCGTCACCTCGAGCTGCAGGTCCTCGATGACCGGGTTGCCTCCCTGGTGGGCAGCGGGCGCGTCGTCGAGGCCCTCGACACGGCCCTGCGGGCCATCCGCCTCGAGCCGCTGCGCGAGTCCTCGCACCGCGCCATCATCACGATCTTCCTGCAGTCGGGCAACCGTTCAGCGGCGCTGGCCCACTACCACGCCCTGGTCGAGCTGCTGCGCGACGAGCTCGGTCTCGGTCCAGGCGCCGACACCACGGCGCTCGTCCAACCGTTCCTCAGCAGCCGGGTGCGTGGCTCGCGCGGGGAGCGGCCGGGTCGTGGACCGCGCCAGCGCAGGGCTGGAGTCAGACCTGGACGCTGAGAGGGCTCCGGGGAGTACCGTGGCCGCATCCGGACCGTCCTGGGCCGGCGAGCCGGCGAGGACAGCCATGGCGAACCACGTGTATTCGGTCTCCGAGGTGGTCGGCACCTCTCCCGACAGCATCGAGCAGGCGGTCGCGAACGCCGTCAGCCAGGCCTCCCGGACGGTACGCAACCTCGACTGGTTCGAGGTGCAGAGCGTCCGTGGGCAGATCACCGACGGCGCGGTGGCCCATTGGCAGGTCACGGTCAAGCTCGGCTTCCGTATCGAGAACTGACCGGGCTACGGCCCCCCTCGGTGCCGGTGACATGATGCGTGCCATGAGCGAGGCCGACCGGATCTGGACCCGCGCCGCCACCCAGAGCGGCGGGTCCGCCCCGCGCAAGGGTGACCGCCATCTCTCGGCGGCGCTGGAGCTGCACAGCCTCGCCATGTCCAGTGGGGTGCCCGACGCGGTCCAGCGGTTGACGGACTCCCAGCTCGACGACGCCGAGTCAGGCCTGCGCTGGCTCGGCCTGCCCGCCGCGGCGGCGGTGGTCGCCAAGGTGCGCCGCAAGGTCGCCGACGGGGCACTCGACGACCCCGAGCGGGCGGAGCGGCTCCAGCGCCGGGCGAAGCGCAACTACGCGGAGGCAGTGGAGGACGACTCCGCGCTGCTGTCCGCCTTCCGATCCCGGTTGCGCACCGACCCGGACGCGTTCGCCGCGGTCTGAGGCGGGCGAGCGGCGTCAGCCCTCGGTGCGCGCCGCCTGCACGAGCGGGAGGGTGCGCAGCGGGATCCGGGTCGCGAGCGAGATCGCGGTGTTGGCCCGGATGACGTGCCGGTCGTCGACCACCGCGTCGATCACGCGCTGCAGGTCGGCGTTGTCGCGGGCCACGACGTGGATGAACAGGTCGCCGGAGCCGGTGATCGTGTGCGCCTCGAGCACCTCGGGGATGCGCGACAGGTGCTCGACCACCGGGGAGTGGCCGCGGCCCTGGCGGATCTCCAACGTGCAGAACGCCGACACGGGGTAGCCCATTGCGGCCGGGTCCAGCTGCGGCGCCCAGGAGCGGATCACACCGCGGCGCACCAGGCGGTCCAGCCGGGCCTGCACGGTGCCCCGCGCCACACCCAGCTCGCGTGATGCGCCGAGCACGCCGATCTGCGGCTGGTCGGTGAACAGGGCCACGAGGCGCGCATCCAAGACATCAAGGGTCATGGACACATTGTCCACTCACGCCCTGCTCATGGCGAGCACTCTGCACAGACTGTGCAACGCCGCGGCATACCGTTGCACATCAGTGGCACGGAACGGCACCCTTCCCATCATGACGGACACCACCATCGACCTGACCCCCCAGGAGCGCGAGGCCAACCTCGACGTCGAGCAGCTCAAGCGGCTCGTCGGCCTCGTCGACTACGACGAGACCAAGGACCCCTTCCCGGTCACCGGCTGGGACGCCATCGTCTTCGTCGTGGGCAACGCGAGCCAGGCTGCGCACTACTACCAGTCCGCGTGGGGCATGGAGCTCGAGGCCTACCGTGGACCCGAGAACGGCGAGCGCGACCACAAGTCCTTCGTGCTCCGCTCCGGCTCCATCCGCTTCGTCCTCAACGGCGCGGTGAGCCCGGACAGCCCGCTCATCGCCCACCACGCCAAGCACGGCGACGGTGTCGTCGACATCTCCCTCGAGGTGCCCGATGTGGACAAGTGCGTGGCCCAGGCCAGGGCGGCCGGAGCCCGCGTGGTCCGGGACGTCGAGGAGGTCACCGACGAGCACGGCACGGTCCGCATCGCCTCGATCGCGACCTACGGCGAGACCGTGCACACCCTCGTGCAGCGCGTCGTGGACGGGAAGACCTACGACGGCCCGTACCTGCCGGGGTACGTTGCGGCACAGTCCAGCTGGGTCAAGCGCGAGGGCTCCCCGAAGCGGTTGTTCCAGGCCCTCGACCACATCGTCGGCAACGTCGAGCTCGGCAAGATGGACGAGTGGGTCAGCTTCTACAACCGCGTCATGGGCTTCGTGAACATGGCCGAGTTCATCGGTGACGACATCGCCACCGACTACTCCGCGCTGATGTCCAAGGTGGTCGCCAACGGCAACCACCGGGTGAAGTTCCCGCTCAACGAGCCGGCGATCGCCAAGCGGAAGAGCCAGATCGACGAGTACCTCGAGTTCTACAACGGGCCGGGAGCCCAGCACCTCGCGCTGGCGACGGGCGACATCCTCCAGACCGTCGACCAGCTGCGGGCCAACGGGGTCGAGTTCCTCGACACCCCGGACTCGTACTACGAGGACCCCGAGCTGCGGGGCCGCATCGGTGAGGTCCGGGTGCCGATCGAGGAGCTGCAGAAGCGCAAGATCCTCGTCGACCGCGACGAGGACGGCTACCTCCTGCAGATCTTCACCAAGCCGCTCGGCGACCGCCCGACCGTGTTCTTCGAGATCATCGAGCGGCACGGCTCGCTCGGGTTCGGCAAGGGCAACTTCAAGGCGCTGTTCGAGGCGATCGAGCGCGAGCAGGACGCCCGGGGCAACCTCTGAGGCTGGAGCCTGCCGCCCCCCAGGTCGAGTCGGTGCCGGAGCTGCCGGAATCCCGGTAGTTCCGGCACCAACACGGCCAGCACCAGGATGAGGTCGCGGCCGTGAGAGGCTGAGGCCATGAGCACGCCCACCAGGCCCGGCTGGTACGACGACCCGCAGGACGCCGCCCAGCTGCGCTACTTCGACGGCGTCGTGTGGACCTCGCACACCACGCCCCGGAGCACTCGCCCGGCGGGGCAGGCGGCAGCCGCGCACACCGGGGCGACGGGCGCCGACAACCAGGGGACGGCGGCATACGGACACACCCCGCAGGCCGGCGGCCAGGCGCCCGGCCCACCGGGGGCGTGGCAGGCGCCGGGACGGCAGGCGCCGGGACAGCAACAGCAGCAGCCGAGCCCGCACCAGCAGCAGTTCCCCGGCTACCCACAGCAGGGCGGCTGGAACCAACCCACCTACCAGGGCCTCCCGGTGGGGCCGTCGACCCCGGACGGCCAGCCCCTGGCCGGCTACGGCCGCCGGGTGGGCGCCTACCTCATCGACGGGCTGATCCAGCTCGTCCTGGTCATGGTCCTCGCCGGCTGGCTCTACGTGCGGGCCCTCGGCACGCTCTTCGACGAGTTCAGCCGGGCGCTGGAGTCCGGCGGCAGCCTGCCGTCGTTCTCCGTGGCCGACGTCAACTGGGGCGCCCTGGTCGCGTTCGTGGTCGTGGCGGCGGCGATCCAGTTCGGCTACCAGGTGTTCTTCCTGAGCCGGACCGGTGCCACCCCGGGCAAGCAGGCCGTGGGCATCAGCGTCCGGCTGCGCGAGCGGCCCGGCGTGCCATCGGTGGGCACCGCTGCCCGTCGGGCTGCCCTGCAGGTGGTGCTGGGCCTGTTCGGGTTCGCCCCCGGGATCAGCTACGTCACCGGGCTCGCGGCCGTCCTCGACCTGTTGTGGCCGGCGTGGGACGACAAGCGCCAGGCGCTGCACGACAAGCTTGCGGCGACCAACG
Organism: Pedococcus sp.; assembly: GCA_036278855.1. Classification (GTDB taxonomy): domain Bacteria; phylum Actinomycetota; class Actinomycetes; order Actinomycetales; family Dermatophilaceae; genus Pedococcus. The sequence goes on along the minus strand of DASUKI010000235.1, from coordinate 14,774 downwards.
TCGTCGTGGGCCGCCAGCCGCGCGGCTGACCGACGCGGCGCACCGCCGGCTCAGTGCGCGGGCGTGATGGTCCCGCTCACCTCGCCCAGGCCGATGCGTGACCCGTCGGGCCCTGGAGCCCAGGCGCGCATGACCACCGTGTCGCCGTCCTCGAGGAAGGCGCGCGTCGTGCCGTCGTCAAGCGCGATCGGCTCCGCGCCGTTCCACGACAGCTCGAGGAGGCTGCCGCGGGTTCCCTTGTCGGCGCCGGAGACGGTGCCCGACCCGAACAGGTCGCCGACGCGCAGGGACGCGCCGTTGACCGTCAGGTGCGCCAGCATCTGGGCGGGTGACCAGTACATGTCGCGGTACTCCGGATTGGCCACCGTGGTGCCGTTCAGCTGCACCTCGACGTGGATGTCCAAGCCGTATGCCGCGTGGTCACCACGCAGGTAGGGCAGCGGCTCGGGGTCCTGGCCGGGGAGGGGGACACGAGCGGCGGCGAGGGCGTCGAGGGTCACCACCCAGGGCGAGATGCTCGTGGCGAACGACTTGCCGAGGAACGGGCCGAGGGGGACGTACTCCCAGGCCTGGATGTCGCGGGCGCTCCAGTCGTTGAGCAGCACGACCCCGAACAGGTGGTCGGCCGCCTCGTCGAGGCCGACGCGGGTCCCCAGCTCGGTGCCGCAGCCCACGACGAAGCCCAGCTCGGCCTCGATGTCGAGCCGGGTGCTCGGCCCGAACGTCGGTGCGGGGTCCGTCGGGGCCTTGCGCTGCCCGGTCGGTCGGACGACCTCGGTCCCGGAGACGACCACGGTCCCGGCCCGGCCGTGGTAGCCGATCGGCAGGTGCTTCCAGTTCGGCGGCAGCGCCGGCGAGTCGGGCCGGAACAGCTTGCCCACGTTGCTCGCGTGGTGCTCGCTGGCGTAGAAGTCGACGTAGTCGGCGACCCGGAAGGGAAGGTGCATGACCACGTCGGCCACTGGCACCAGGTGGGGCTCGACGCCGTCGCGCATCAGCTCGTTGCCGAGGACCTCCGTCAGCCACTGGCGGGCCGAGTCCCACGCCGGGCGCCCCGCGGCGAGGAAGCGGTTGAGGTCGGCCTCCAGCCAGATCTCCCCCGACTCCATGCCCGCCCGCTCGGCACAGGGCCCCACGTCGAGGACGTGGTCGCCGATGCGTACCCCGACCCGCGGCGCGGTGCCTGGTGTGGAGAAGACGCCGTAGGGCAGGTTGTGCACACCGAACGGGTGGTCCGCGGGCAGGTCGAGCCAGGTCGTGGCTGCGGTCATCGGCTCTCCTCGAGGAGGTTGAGGGCGGTCAGCTCGCGGATCGGGTCGGTGACCCGGCAGCAGCCGTACGCCGTGAAGAACGCGCGCACGATCGACGCGTCGGCGACGCTCATCCGGGTGACGTGTTGGACCAGGACTGCCGGATCGCGTTCGGCCAGAAGGGGGGTCAGCTCGTCGACGTCCTCGCCGTTGAGGGCCCAACGGACCGCGGTGATGACGTTGAGCAGGCCGTGGTGCTCCGGCTGGAGCGCGTCGTCCGCCACCGTGGTGCGGACCGCGTGGTGCAGGCCGCCGGTGAGCTTGAACCCCAGGTCGTGGTCGATCGCGGTGCGGATGAAGGTCGCGAGCTCCGTCTCGTCGGGCCACGGCCAGGAGGGGGTGGCGCCGGTGCGGAACTTGGCCTGCAGCGCCACGGAGTCCGAGGAGTCCTTGGCGACGTCGGCAACGGCGTCGACGTGCCCAGCGCCTCGCGGCACCTCCAGGGTCAGCGCCTTCGCGTCGAGTCCGGCGGCACGCCAATCCGGGGTCCACCCCAGCTCGGCGCCGACGACGTCGACCGATCCGGACTCCTCCAGGGTCCGCACGGCGGCGACGACGTCGCCGGCGTCGGTCCCGGGCCGGCCGATGACCGAGACCTGGAGCGGATCGCCCTGTGCCGCAAACGAAACCAAGTCAGCCGCGGCCGAAGCCGGCACGAGCAACGGACCCACGTACGCGGCATACCGGCTCTGGCGGTGTTCGCGGTGCAGGCGCACGGCCTCCTCGAGGGGCGCGTTCCCCGGAGGGAACACCGCCGCGTCGTCCACGAGGCCCTCGAACAGGGCGCGCTCGGCAGGCTGCTCGGCGGCGGAGCCGGTGGTTCCTGTCATGCTCGGCAGGCTACCCATAGGCTGGCAGGACGGCCGCGGGGCGGTTGCCGCGGGCGGGTTCGTGACAGAGGCGTCCGGGTGTCGGATGGGACAGGAAGGCGGGTCGGTGGCGCACTACCAGTCGATGGGGAGCATCCCGCCCAAGCGGCACACCCAGCACCGCCGCCCGGCGGGGCGTGGGAAGCAGGGTGAGCTCTACTACGAGGAGCTGATGGGGGAGGAGGGGTTCTCCTCGGACTCCTCGCTGCTCTACCACCGCAACATCCCCTCGACGATGGCCGGCGCACGCGAGTGGGCGATCCGCGACCTGTCGACCACGCCCAACCACCCGCTGGCGCCGCGGCACCTCAAGCTGCACGACCTGTTCGACGCCAAGCAGGTCAAGGACACCGACGTCGTCACCGGCCGTCGCCTGGTGCTCGGCAACGGCGACGTGCGGATCTCGTATGCCGTGGCCGGGGCTCCCAGCCCGTGGTACCGCAACGGGATCGGGGACGAGTGCGTGTACGTCGAGCGGGGCCGGGCGCGGGTGGAGACCGTGTTCGGGGCGTTCGACGTGGCAGAGGGCGACTACCTGGTCATCCCGCGTGCGACGACGCACCGCTGGATCCCGAAGCGGTCGAGCAAGGAGCCGCTCCGGGCCTACTGCATCGAGGGGAACAGCCACATCTCGCCACCCAAGCGGTACCTGTCGCGGTACGGGCAGCTGCTCGAGCACTCGCCCTACTGCGAGCGCGACCTGCGGCCGCCGGCCGGCCCGCTGCTGGCCGAGGACGTGGGGGACAAGGAGGGCGACGAGACCGAGGTCTACATCAAGCACCGCGGCAACGGGCCGTCGGGGATCGTGGGCACCATCCACACGGTGCCGTTCCACCCCCTCGACGTGGTCGGCTGGGACGGCTGCCTGTACCCGTACGCGTTCAACGTGAAGGACTTCGAGCCGATCACCGGGCGGGTGCACCAGCCGCCGCCGGTCCACCAGGTGTTCGAGGGGTTCAACTTCGTCATCTGCAACTTCGTGCCGCGCAAGGTCGACTACCACCCGCTGTCGATCCCGGTGCCCTACTACCACTCCAACGTCGACTCGGACGAGATCATGTTCTACGTCGACGGTGACTACGAGGCCCGCAAGGGCTCCGGGATCGGCAAGGGCTCCATCTCCGTGCACCCCGGCGGACACCCGCACGGCCCGCAGCCGGGGGCGAGCGAGGGATCCGTCGGCGTGCACTACTTCGACGAGCTCGCCGTCATGGTCGACACCTTCCGTCCCCTCGAGCTCGGTGAGGGTGGCCGAGCGGTCGACGACGGGGCGTACGCCTGGTCCTGGAACAGGGGCCACGGTGGCACCGCGTCCGGGGACGGCTCCGACTACAGCATCGGCTGACCACGGCAACATCGGCTCACCACGGAGTCAGGTGACGCTCGGCCACGAGGGTCTGTCCGGAGACGGCGGTCGCGGCTAGGGTGGGAGTTCGCGCCGCGACGCCGACGTCAGGTGCGCCACGTCTGCCGGGAGGGCCCCAGCCTCGCGGCCGCCCTGCCTCCGGAGGTCTCGTGTCCCCATCACCGTCGCCGTCCGCAGTCGCACGACTGGTCCAGCAGGAGCGGTCCCGCCGGGAGATGCTCGCGATGGCTGCCATCGGGGGAGCCGGCGCGGGCGCCGCCCTGCTCGCCGCGCCCGCTGCGGCGCACGCCGCGCAGGAGAAGGGGGCGCCACCGCGCGGACGCGGCCCCGCGGCATACCGGATCACGGTGCTCGGCACCACGGACAGCCACGGCAACGTGCTCGACTGGGACTACTTCAAGGACGCCGTCTACTCCGACAGCGCGGGCAACGACGTCGGGCTGGCCAAGATCGCGACGCTGGTCAAGGCGATGCGCGAGGAGCGCGGAGCAGAGAACACGCTCGTCCTCGACGCCGGCGACATCATCCAGGGCACGCCACTGGCCTACTACTACGCCAAGGTCGACCCGATCACCGGCGGCTCGGTGCACCCGATGGCCAAGGCCATGAACGCCATCGGCTATGACGCGGCCGCGCTGGGCAACCACGAGTTCAACTACGGCATCGACACGCTGCGCAAGTTCGAGAGCCAGTGCAGCTTCCCCATGCTGTCGGCCAACACCGTCGACTGGAACACCGGGGCGCCGGCATTCCGGCCCTACATCATCCGCGAGTTCAGGGCGAAGAACGCTCGCCCCATCAAGGTCGGCATCCTGGGGCTCGTCACGCCCGGGGTCGCGATCTGGGACAAGGCCAACGTCGACGGCCAGCTCAAGTTCCCGGGCGTCGTCGAGCAGGCCAAGGTCTACGTTCCCCGGCTCAAGGCCGCCGGCTGCGACATCGTCGTCGTGTCGTGCCACTCCGGGCCGATTCCTGGGTCCTCCTACGGCGACGCACTGCCGTTCCCCGAGAACGCCTCGCGGCAGCTCGCCGAGGAGGTGGCCGACATCGACGCGATCCTCGTCGGGCACGCCCACCTCGAGGTGGTCGAGGAGCTCGTGGACAGCAAAGTCACGCCCGGCAAGCAGGTGCTGATGACCGAACCGCTCAAGTGGGGCATGCGGTTGTCCGTGATGGACCTCGACCTGGCCTTCGAGCGCGGCAGCTGGAAGGTCACGTCGGCGCACGCTCACCTGCTCAACTCCAACACCGTGCCGGCGGACCCCGAGGTCGCGGCGTTGGTCCGCGACGACCACGCGGTGGTGCGCACTTACGTCAACTCCGTGATCGGGACGTGCACGGTCGCGATGTCGGCGGAGACCTCACGGTTCGAGGACACCGCTGCGATGGACTTCATCAACCACGTGCAGGCCGACGCGGTGCGGACCGCGATCACGGGCACACCAGACGAGGCGCTGCCCGTGCTGTCGATCGCCGCGCCGTTCAACCGCGACGCATCCATCCCCGCCGGCAACGTCACGGTCCGAGACGTGGCGGGCATGTACATCTACGACAACACGCTGCTCGGGATCCGCTTCACCGGGCAGCAGGTCAAGGACTACCTCGAGTTCTCGGCGGCCTACTTCAAGACGGTCACCGGCACCGGGCCCTACGCCCCCGACGACGTCACCAACGCGGTCAGCCCCGCGACGCACACGCCGATCCCGGACTACAACTACGACATCATGGGCGGCCTCGACGCCTCCCTGGCCTACGACCTCGACATCGCCCAGCCGGTGGGGCAGCGGATCACGAACCTCACCTACGACGGTGAGGCGGTCGACCCGGCGGCGCAGTTCGTGGTGGCGATCAACAACTACCGGCAGTCCGGTGGTGGCGGGTTCCCCGGCGTCACGACGGCCCCGGTCGTCTACAACGCCCAGCGCGAGATCCGCCAGCTGCTCATCGACTGGGTCACCGCCCAAGGCGTGATCGACCCACTGAGCTTCACCGAGTACGACTGGAAGCTGGTCGCGAACGGCGTGCCGGTCGACGTGGAGGGCGCGGCGGAGGGCGGGCACCACTGACCCGCATCCTCGTCACCGGCGCCAGTGGGGCGCTGGGCGCGGTGCTTGCCTCGTATGCCGCGTCGCTCGGTCACGAGGTGCACGGCACCTTCCTGACGGGTCACCCCAGACTCGACGGGGTATCCCAGCACCAGGACTCGACTCCGCCGCGCGCCGGCTCTACGCGTCCCGTGTCGTTGCCGTGGCCACCCGGCCGCGCGTGGTGACCCCCTGCATCGCGAAGTCGCCCAGCGCTCGCTGCGTGCTGTCCGCGGCCACGCCGGTTGTCAGGTCCAACAGCACCCGCGTCGCGAAGCCCTCGTCCACCGCGTCGAGGGCAGTGGCGCGCACGCAGTAGTCGGTGGCGATGCCCACGACGTCGACCCCCTCGATCGCCCGGTCCCGCAACCAGTCCGCGAGCGCCACCCGCTGGTCGGCCTCGACGGTGAACCCCTCGAACCCGCTGTAGGCGGCCGCGTGCAGGCCCTTGCGGAAGATCGCCTCGACGTGCTCGAAGGCCCGCTCGGCGCCGGGATGGAACAGCGCCCCGTCGCTGCCCACCCGGCAGTGCGGCGGCCACGAGCCGGCGAAATCGGGGTGGTCGCTGAAGTGCGTCCCCGGGTCCTCGTGCCAGTCCGCGGTGGCGACGATCGCGGCATACTCCTCGCCGTGCTGCACCACGTGCTCACTGATCCGGCGCGCCACCTCCGCGCCCCCGGCGACGGCCAGCGAGCCTCCCTCGCAGAAGTCGTTCTGGACGTCGACGATCAGCAGCGCCCGGGGTGCTTCGGCCATGACGCCACGCTACTTGAACGCGTCGAGGCGCTCGACGGCGTCGCGCAGTGCATACATGCCCTCGACCACCTCGGCGAAGCTGGTCGACAGGGGCGAGACGCCGATGCGGATCCCGTCCGGGTCGCGGTAGTCGGGGATGATCCCCTCTTCCCAGAGCACGGCCGTCACCGCGCGGAAGCCGTTGCGCCGCAACGTGACGTGGCCACCCCGCTGCGCGGGGTCACGCGGACTGGCGACCTCGACACCCAGCGGCCCGAGCAGCGCGTCGGCCATCCGGATGACGAGCTCGGTCAGCTCGACCGACTTCGCGCGGATCGCGTCGATGCCGGCCTCCTCGACCAGGTCGAGGCTCGCGTCCAGCGGCACCATGCCCAGGATCGGCGGGGTGCCCGAGACGAACGAGCGGATGCCACTGGCCGGCTCGTAGCCCTGCCCCATCTGGAACGCGTCGCGCCGACCCAGCCACCCCCACACCGGCTGCTGCAGCGAGTCGTGGTGGCGCTCGGCGACATAGGCCCAGGCTGGTGACCCCGGCCCGCCGTTCAGGTACTTGTAGGTGCAGCCGACCGCGAGATCGGCGCCCCAGTCGTCGAGCGCCGCCCGCACCGAGCCACCGCTGTGGCACAGGTCCCAGAGCACCAGGCCTCCCGCGTCGTGGGCCGCCGCCGTGATGCCGGCCGCGTCCGCGATGAAGCCGGAGCGGTAGGCCACGTGGCTGAAGACCGCCAACGCCGTCTGCTCGCCGACAACCTCGCGTACCTGCTCGGGCGTCACCCCGGCCCGTTCGTCGGTCTCGATCCAGCGCAGGGTGAGCCCGCGCTCGGCCGCGATGCCCTCGAGGACGTACCGGTCGGTGGGGAAGTTGTCGGTGTCGAGGACGATCTCGGTGCGGCCCTCGGCGGCCTGCGCGTCGACCGCGGCACGGCTCAGCTTGTAGAGGAGCACGGTCGTCGAGTCGGCCACGACGGTCTGGCCGGGGGCCGCGCCGAGGCACAGTGCCCCCAGCCGGTCGCCCAGCCGCATCGGCCAGTCGAGCCACTCGTCGTCCCAGGAGCGGATCAGCCGCTCGCCCCACGGGCCCGTCACGAACGCGGTCAGGCGCTCGACCGCTGCGGCGACCGGCCGGCCGAGCGAGTTGCCGTCGAAGTAGGCGACCAGGTCGCTGCCCTCCGGCGTGAGGAACCGCTCGCGCAGCTGCGCAAGCGGATCGCGCGCGTCGAGCTCAGCGGCTTCCGCTGTGAAGTCTGTCGTCACGTCCTGGTCGGCCATGACCGCATCCTGACGCACCTGCGGCATCGAGCGCACGCCGGTCCCCGGCAGGCGTCACCCACCAGCCGCTCAGCGACCGAGGCCTGACTGCCCTTGGCCCACCCATGACAGTTGCGGTTCGTCGGGGCTCCGCGTACGGTGGATAGTGCCACTATCCAATGGAACGGAACTCCCATGGACCACGTCTGGACCCTCCTCATCGCCACCCACGCCGTGGCCGCGACGCTGGCGCTGGTGCTCGGGGGTGCGAACGTGCTGCGCCGCCGTCGCGGCGACCGGCCGCACCGCGCCATCGGCCGCGCCTGGCTCGTGCTCATGTACTTCACCGCGCTGAGCTCGTTCTGGATCCAGCAGCTGCGACCGGGCCACTTCAGCTGGATCCACGCGTTGAGCGCGTTCACGATCGTCACGCTGAGCCTCGGTCTGTGGAATGCCCGTCGCGGACGCGTGCGCGCCCACGCCGGCAACATGATCGGGACGTATGCCGGGTTGTGGGGCGCGTTGGTCGGCGTTGCCGTGGTGCCGAGCCGCCTGGTGCCCCAGTCGTTCCAGTCGAGCTGGCTCGCGATGACGGGCTTGACCCTTCTGGTCGTGGCGGTAGGTCTCGCCTTCGTGGGGGCGGTGGTCCGGGCGCTCGGGCGCGCCGGTGTCCCCGAGCGGGTCGACGCCGCGCGTCGCGTGGCCCTCGACGTGCCGAGGGCCTGAGCGGTGCGGGTCTCCGAGCTGGCCGAGCGCACCGGTGTCTCGATCGCCACGCTCAAGTACTACCTGCGCGAGGGGCTGCTCCCCCCGGGGGAGAGCGTGTCGCGGACGCGCGCCTCCTATGACGAGGGCCACGTCGCCCGCGTCCGGCTGGTGCGGGCGCTGGTCGGGGCCGGGGGGCTCGGGATCGAGCAGGTCAAGCAGGTCGTGCGGGCGCTGGAGGACCCTCCTGCCACCCGCCACGAGCTGCTGGGCACCGCCCACGCCGTGCTGTCGACCGGGGACCTGCCCGACGACTCAGGCGACGAGCCGCTCGTCGCCAGCCTCGGCTGGCCGGTGCAGCCGGTCTCCCCGGCCAGCCGTCAGGTCGCGGCAGCGCTGGGTCAGGCCCGCGAGGCCGGCTGGGACGTCAGCGAGCGGGCTTTCCGGGCGTGGGCCCGGGGCGCGCTCGTCCAGGCCCGCGCCGACGTCTCGCCGGGGCTGCGCACCCTGTCACCATCCGAGGCGCTGGAGTTCGCCATCCTCGGCACCGCCCTGACCGACCCGGTCATCCTGGCGCTGCGGCGGCTGGCCCAGGAGGCGGTCAGTGCCGAGCGCCTCGGCTGACGTGCCACCGCTGGGTGGGGATCGGCGGAAATTTCGGGCGAGTGGCCGAAAGTTGCGGACGAGGCGGCGCGGGGGCGGAAGGTTTCGGGCGAGTGGCCGAAAGTTGCGGACCGAGCCGGCGCGGGGGCGGAAGGTTCGGGCGAGTGGCCGAAAGTTGCGGACCGAGCCGGCCCGGGGGGGAAGGTTTCGGGCGAGTGGCCGAAAGTTGCGGACAGAGCCGGCGCGGGGGCGGAAGGTTTCGGGCGAGTGGCCGAAAGTTGCGGACCGAGCCGGTGAGCAGGCGCCAGGCCGCAGGCTCAGGGGGCTGCCTGCTCGTGGACGTACTCGGTCGGGATTGCCGGCTCGCCGCGCTGCAGCCGGTGGGCGGCCGGGGGCAACTCGCCCCGGGAGGCCGCGTGCCGCTCCCGCGCCGCCGACAGGTCGAGCAGTCCGGGGTCCACCACGGCCCCGCCCGACACCAGCGGCACGAGCAGCGAACGGTCGTCACCGTCGTCGCGCGGCCGTTCCCCGATCCCGATCACCTCGGCCTCGGCCACACCGGCGGCCGAGCGTCGGCGCAGCGCGTACTTGCGGCCCCCGACCGACAGCTTGTCCTTGCTGCGCTTGGCCACCGAGACCATCGTCCCGTCCGCGCCCTCCCGCGCCACGAGCTTGTAGACCATGCCCGCGGTCGGCGCCCCCGACCCGGTGACCAGCGACGTGCCGACGCCGTAGAGGTCCACCGGCGCCGCGGCCAGCGCGGCGATGGCGTACTCGTCGAGGTCGGAGGTCACCACGATCCTGGTGTCCCTCGCGCCGAGCCGGTCGAGCTGCGCCCGCACCACATGGGCCTGCTCGACCAGGTCACCGGAGTCGAGCCGCACCGCGCCGAGCTCAGGGCCCGCGAGCTCCACGGCGGTCTCGACGGCCGTCGCCACGTCGTAGGTGTCGACGAGCAGCGTCGTGCCCCTGCCGAGCGAGGCGATCTGCGCTGCGAAGGCCGAGCGTTCGTCGTCGTGCAGCAGCGTGAACGCGTGGGCCGCGGTCCCGGCGGTGGGCACCCCCCACCGTCGTCCCGCCTCCAGGTTGGAGGTGGTCGCGAACCCGGCGACGTACGCCGCCCGGGCCGCCGCAACCGCCGCATCCTCGTGAGTCCGCCTCGACCCCATCTCGATGCACGGCCGGTCACCGGCGGCGGCCGTCATGCGAGACGCCGCGGACGCGACGGCGCTGTCGTGGTTGAGGATCGAGAGCGCCAACGTCTCCAGCACGACCGCGTGCGCGAAGTCGGCCTCGACCACCAGCACCGGTGAGCCGGGGAAGTAGCACTCGCCCTCGGCATACCCCCACACATCCCCGTCGAAGCGGTAGGCCGCGAGGAACGCCAGGGTCGGCTCGTCCACGACCGCCGCCTCGCGCAGCCGCGCGAGCTCGGCCTCCCCGAACCGGAACGCCTCGATCGCCTCGAGCAGGCGCCCCGTCCCCGCCACCACGCCGTAGCGCCGCCCCTGCGGCAGGCGACGCGCGAAGACCTCGAAGACGCAGCGTCTCGATGCGGCCCCGCTGCGCAGCGCGGCCTCCACCATGGTGAGCTCGTAGTGGTCGGTCAGCAGCGCCGTGCTGTGGTGAGTGCGGGTCACGGCGGCAGCCTATGGTGGTGCCGTGTCCATCGCCCCGGTAGAGCAGGAGAGCGTCTCCACCCTGGAGGATGCCGAGGTCGACGTCCCGTGGATCACCCTGGTCTGGAACGACCCGGTGAACCTCATGTCCTACGTCACCTTCGTGTTCCAGAGCTACTTCGGCTACCCCAAGGCCAAGGCCGAGCGGCTCATGCTCGACGTCCACACCAAGGGCCGGGCGGTCGTGTCGAACGGCACCCGCGAGCGCATGGAGACCGACACCGAGGCGCTGCAGGGATACGGGCTGTGGGCCACCTTCCAGAAGGACGAGTGAGTGGCGCGAGGGTTCAAGCGGCGTGACGGCCGCTACGTGGCGCGTCTCGACGCCGTCGAGCGCGGCCTCGTGGTGGGCCTGATGGAGCAGGTGCTCGAGCTCGTCGCGCCCGAGGGCGACGACGGAGGTATGCCGCGTGGTCCCGGCGAGGGGGACGAGTTCGACCGCATCGTGGCCGGCCTGGGTGGTGTCGGCATGGGCGTCTCGCTGTCCGCGGCGGACCAGGCGGGCGAGGACGTGGACGCCGCACCAGACGCGGGGGAGCGCGACCCGGCGCTGGAGCGGATCTTCCCCACCGCCAACCGCCAGGACGAGCAGGTCGCCGCGGAGTTCCGCCGCCTGACCGAGGAGGGCCTGAGGTCGCGCAAGTCGGCCAACCTGACCACCGCCATTGCAGCGCTCGCAGGGCTCGAGGACCAGAAGGTCAGCCTCGACCACGAGCAGGCCCTCGCGCTGGTGGTGGCGCTGACCGACGTGCGGCTCGTGCTGGGCGAGCGGCTGGGGCTCAAGCAGGACGACGACTTCGAGGTCCTCGAGGAACAGGCGTCCGGGCTGGGCGAGGACGACCCGACGGTCTACGCGCTCGCCGTCTACGACTTCCTGACCTGGTTGCAGGAGACCCTCACCCAGGCCCTCGCCCGCTGACCCGCGCAAGTTTTCCACCCAAATGGACCGAAACTTGCGCTCGGTCGGTCGGCGTCGGCCAGTCTCGGTCCAATTGGGTGGGATGCCTGCATGACGATGTCGCCGCAGCGGTGGCGGCGTGTGACACACCAAACGCCGCATGGATGAGGCCCGAGGACGGGCTCGCCCCTAGCCTTGCGGTGTGGCAGACGCACCCATCGGGATCTTCGACTCGGGATACGGCGGGCTGACCGTCGCGCGAGCCGTGCTCGACCAGCTGCCCCACGAGTCGATCGCCTACTTCGGCGACACCGCCCGGGCCCCCTACGGGCCGCGCCCGATCGCCCAAACCAGGGCCTTCGCCCTCGAGTGCCTCGACCGCCTCGTCGACCACGGCGTGAAGGTGCTCGTGATCGCCTGCAACACTGCGAGTGCAGCGGTGCTGCACGACGCGCGCGAGCGCTACGACATCCCCGTCGTCGAGGTGATCCGCCCCGCGGTCCGCCGTGCCGCGGCGGCGACCCGCAACCAGCGGATCGGCGTGATCTGCACCAACGGCACCCACCAGTCCGGTGCCTACCTCGACGCGTTCGCGGCGGCGCCGCAGCTCGACGTGGCGAGCGTCCCATGTCCCCGTTTCGTCGAACTCGTCGAGGCGGGTGTGACCAGCGGGCCGGCGGTCATCGACACCGCCCGCCAGTACCTCGCGCCCCTGGTCGAGCGCGGCGTGGACACCCTCGTCCTCGGCTGCACCCACTACCCGTTGCTCACTGGTGCCATCTCCTACGTCATGGGTGACGACGTCACCCTCGTCTCCTCGGCCGAGGAGACCGCCAAGGACGTCTACCGCGTGCTCGCCGACGCCGACGCGTTGCGCCCGGCGGGACTGCCGGCGCCCAGCCACGGCTTCACCACCACTGGTGACGCGGACGAGTTCAGGGCACTGGCGAGCCGGTTCCTCGGGCTCGAGCTGGGGCCCGTCTACGGCAACTCCACCGGGCACGCTGTCACCCAGAGGGCCGGCGTCGCATGAGGCTGACCGTCGTCGGCTGCTCGGGGTCCTTCGCGGGCCCCGACTCGCCCGCGTCCAGCTACCTCGTCCAGGCCGACGACGGCGAGCGGACCTGGAACCTGCTGTTCGACCTCGGCAGCGGTGCCCTTGGCCCACTCCAGCGCCACGTCGACCCCGCCGACCTCGACGCGCTGTTCATCACCCACCTGCACCCCGACCACTGCGTCGACGTGTGTGGGCTCTACGTCACGCGCAAGTACCGCCCCGAGGGCCCGGTGGACGAACGGCTGGCCGTGTACGCGCCTGCGGGTGCTGGGGAGCGCTTTGCGCTGATGTACCACGGCATCGGTGACGGTGGGATGAGCGAGGAGTTCGACATCCAGGACCTGGCCGACGGTGCCGTGACCCGGGTCGGCCCGCTTGCCGTCACCTCCGTGCGGGTCAGGCACCCGGTCGAGGCCTACGGCTTTCGCATCGAGGCAGACGGTGCCGTGCTCGCCTACACCGGCGACACCGACACGTGCGACGCGTTGAACCCGCTGCTCACCGGCGCCGACCTGGCCCTCGTCGACAGTGCCTGGGTCGACGGCCGCGACACGGCGCGGGGCATCCACCTCTCCGGACGCCGGGCCGCCGAGGCGGCCGTGGCTGCGGGGGGCGTCAAGCGGCTCATGCTCACGCACATCCCGCCGTGGAACGACAGGGAGGTATGCCGCGCGCAGGCTGCCGCGGTCTGGTCCGGTCCGCTTGACCTGGCCGTCGCCGACAAGACCTACGAGGTGTGAGGGTGGTCAACCCGGTGCCGGTGGACGAAGCGGCCGGGCGGGCGATGTTCGCGGAGTACCGCGCCGCCCACCCTCACCTGCCTCCCGAGGACGAGGTGGTGGTCGAGTGCTTCGGGGACAGCCCGGCTCTCGCCGACGAGCTCATTGCCTTCGTCGTGGACGGCCCCAAACGGGCCACCGCCGGCCTGGTCCCCGCCTACGCAGCGGACGGCGAGCCGCTGCCGCGCATCGGCTCGCACTGGGTGGCGTGCGACGGGTCAGGCCGCCCACGCGTGGTCTTGCGAACCCTCGAGCTCAGGGTGGGTCCGTTGCGCAGTGTCGACGCCCAGTTCGCCTGGGACGAGGGGGAGTACGACCGGACCCTGGAGTCGTGGCTCGAGGGCCATCGCCGCTACTTCGGCCGGGAGTGCGAGCGCATCGGGATCGAGTTCTCCGACGACGTCGAGATCTGCTTCGAACGGTTCCGGGTGGTCTGGCCACCCGAGCAGGCCAACCACACCTGAGGTGACGGCTGCCCGTCCGTCAGAGTCGGGCGCGCAGCCAGTCGAGGTCGGCGCGCTGGCCGTCCAGCCCGCCTCGGGTCTCGATGACCACGGGGGCACCGGCCGCGCGGACCGCGTCGGCGAGCTCGTCGGGGTCGATCAGGCCCTCGCCGAGGTTGGTGTGGCGGTCGGCCCCCGAGTCGAACTCGTCGCGGCTGTCGTTGCAGTGCACCAGGTCGATGCGTCCCGTGATCGCCGTGAGCTGCTCGACCGCGGTGGACAGCGGGATGCCGCCGGCGTGGGCGTGGCAGGTGTCGAGGCAGAAGCCGACGTTGTCGGCGCCCTCGGCCGCCTGGATCGCCTCCCACACCAGGGAGATGCGTTCGAGCGTGCGGGCCATGGCGTTGTCGCCACCCGCGGTGTTCTCCAGGAGCAGCGGGACCTTCAGGTCGGTGGCGTCGACCGCCTTGCGCCAGTTGTCGAAGCCCTTGTCGACGTCCTCGGGCTTCTCGACGTGACCACCGTGCACGATGAGCCCCTTGGCGCCGATCGCGGCCGCCGCGTCGACGAACTGCTGGAGCAGCTTGCGGCTGGGGATCCGGATCCGGTTGTTGGTCGAGGCCACGTTTATCAGGTAGGGCGCGTGGACGTAGAGGTCGACGTCGGCCGCCTCGGCGGCGGCGCGCAGCGCCTCCGAGCCGCCGGCGTACTCGAACTCCGGCCCCTTGTACCCCTGGGGGTTGCCGAGGAAGAACTGGCTGAGCGTGGCCCCGCGCTCGCGGGCAGCACCGACCGGGTCGGCGGACTCGACGTGGGCACCGATGCGGACCGTGGCGGGCATGGTCACCACCCTAGGCGTGGGCTGGGACGGGAGGTATGCCGCGGGGCCGGCTCACGCGGCATACCGGACGATGCGCGGGGAGGCGCCGCGGCTAGCCTTGGCGCCGTGACCGAGACGACCACGCAGCAGGCCCGCC
>DASUKI010000234.1:0-2538 GCA_036278855.1 Pedococcus sp. | reverse complement strand
GCTAAGCCAGCGTCCAGGTGAGGGGATGTTCCGCGTCGGGGACGTAGCGGCATTGATGTCCGGTCCGGACTCGCTCGTGGAGATGGCGGGCCAGCTGAGGATCCTGCTCGGCGATCCGGGCGAGGGCGCTGATGATCGCCTTGCGGACCGCCACCCGCGCGCGTTCGCTGCTGCCACCGGTGCGTCGTTCGCGGCCGGACAGCCCGGTGGCCCCTGCCAGCTGCGCCAGGAGCGCATTCCGCTCCCTCCGGAGATCGGCGTCGTCGGCCAGCTCGAGCTCGCGGTCGAGCTCGGCGATCCGGGTCCGGTAGGCCCGGCGCGCGGTGTCGTCCAGGATCTCGATCCCGGGCTGCTCCACCGGTACGCCGCGTGCGGCCAGGTGGAGCGCCGGGATGTCGATGCCGGGGTTGCTGAGCAGTACATGGAGGTGCTCGAGTCCCCGCATCCGCGGGAGGACGAAGGTGGCTCCCGGCCCACCCACGACCCAGAGCCCGCCCGGTTGCGGATGGAGATGGGCGACCCGGTGGTCGGGGCTCGCGTGGGGTGGCTCGCCGGTGCCCAGGTGCCGTCGCAGCCGTTCTCGCCACCACCGTGCCCCGATGCGCTCGTACGTCGCGAGCCCCGCGGTCAGGTGTCGCCGGGCCTCGTCGGGTCGGCCCAGCAGCTCGAGAGCACGACCCAGGGTGTCGTCGGTGACGCCGTGCCACATCACGGCGCCCGCGTTGACGACCGAGCGGCCGCCGTACGGGGTGAGGAGCTCGACGACCTTCTCGGCGATCTCCTGGTTGCCGACCGCGATGGCCGTCTCGGCCACACACTGCAGGATCAGCATCCAGTCGCTGTCCTTGGGCAGCTCGTGGAGCACCTCGGCGCTGAGGGCCCCGACTGTCTCGCCCACCTTGTCCAGCCTGCCGGCGCCCAGCCACAACAGCGCCGACTCCGCTCGGACGGCGGCGACGCCGTGCTCGGCGGCGTACTCCTCGAACAGCGCGGCCACGGAGGCGCACATCTCGGTGTCGCCGGTGAAGTACGCCGCGTAGCCGCGCATGCTCAACAGCACGCCGTACGCGTCGGGGATCGGGGCTTCCGCCGAGGCGCCCTCGGCCTGCTCGATGAGCTGCTGCGCCATGCTGTTGTTGCCGCGCAGCAGCTCCAGGGGGAGCCGTCGGCTGGCGGCGAAGAAGCGTGCGCGTGGCGACTCTTCGGCGACCAGCTCGAGCGCTCGCATCGACCGGTGCATGCGGGGGAGATCGAGCACCTCCCACGCGACCGTGAGCCCCCACAGGGCCGCTTGCAGGCGCGCCTCCGGGTCGCGCAGGTGAGCCGCGGCGTCATCGAGGCGGAGGGCCCAGTCGCGACGCATCCCGAGGTCGTCCGGTCCCCAGTGTGCGGCCAGTGCGGCGTCGAGGGCGTCGGCCACGAGGGTCTGGTCACCGCTCGCCTCGGCCGACGCGAGGGCCTCGGCCGAGAACGGCACCGCGCGATGAGGTTCGTTCGCATAGGCCCAGCAGCGGGCCAGGGCCGCTGCGAGCCGAACCCGGGCGTCGGGGGCTGTCGCCGCCTCGTACGCCGCGTGCAGGTGGACCGGCAGCCTGCCGGGAGTCAGGTTGTAGCGCTGGCCACGGGCGAGGCCGAGCACGGCGGCCACCCGGGTCTCGAGGTCCCCCTGGCGCTCGGCGGCCTCGGCCGCACGCTCGAAGAGCACCACGGCGGCCTCGGCGTCACCCCGCGACCAGGCGGCCTCGGCCTGCCCGAGCAGGCTCGTGGCCACCTGGTCGCCGACGGGCGTCGCCATGGCGCCAGGTTAGGGCCTGGTCAGGCGCACCTGTTCCGTGTGCCGCTGCTGCACGTCCTCGTCCCAGTCGCCCGTGCAGTAAACCGACAGCTGTGTGACGCGGTCACCGGACACCGCACAGTGGAAAAGCTCCCGGCAGTACCACCGCTGCCCCTCGGCATCCCATCGCTCCTCGAGCTCGACGAGGAACCCACGGGAGGTGTGGTCCAGGCTGCGCACGGTGACCTCACCGGGGAAGGGATGGCTCGCCGCCCGCAGCTCGACGGTCTCCTGGGCCCCCTCGCCCTGCAGCCGCCACCGCGGGAGCGACAGGTCGGTGAACACGTCCTCGGCGAACAGCCTTCCGGGAGGGTCCCCGGTCTCGAGCCAGCGGACGAGAGCCGCCGCCAGTCGCGCCTCTTCGCCCTGTAGCTCCTTCCCCGGGACCAGGGCGCTGGTCACGACGAGACTCCGAGGATCTCGGCGACGTTGCGCCCGACCACCTGCATGACCGGACCGAGGTCGGCGGTCCGGCTGAACTCGACGACCGAGGAGCCGGCCGTGAACACCGGGGTGTGTCCCGCCGGCGCGACGTAGGAGTCGCCCTCGACGTAGGTCTCCTCGTGGTCGGGCCAGCGGAAGGTGATCTGGCCGGCTGTGACGTAGCCGTGGTGCTCGCAGGGGCAGACGTCGCCGGCCAGACCGCGGAAGTACGGCGCCGCGTCGAGGTCCTGCTTGTAGGTCTCGAACCCCACGGTCTGATC
>DASUKI010000233.1:0-13230 GCA_036278855.1 Pedococcus sp. | reverse complement strand
ATCGACTCGAGCCCCGTCGAGATCGACGAGCTCCGCCGCGTGGTCGACCGGCTCAAGATGGAGGAGCTGCACCTGGTCAACGAGACCGACGAGGCGAGCCAGGAGCGCCTCGAGCGACTGCGGCAGGACCTCGCCGACAAGGCCGAGCAGCTCGCCGCCCTCAACGCCCGCTGGGAGCAGGAGAAGTCCGGCCTCAACAAGGTCGGCGAGCTCAGGAAGCAGCTCGACGACCTGCGCACCCAGGCAGACCGGCTGCAGCGTGACGGTGACTACGCAGGCGCCTCCCGGGTGCTCTACGGCGAGATCCCCGAGGTCGAGCAGCAGCTGGCGCGCGCCAACGAGGCCGAGGTCGCCGCTGGCCTGACCTCAGATGACCTGATGGTCAAGGAGCGGGTCGGTGCCGACGACATCGCCGAGGTCATCTCGGCCTGGACCGGCATCCCTGCCGGCCGGCTCCTGCAGGGCGAGACCGAGAAGCTGCTCTCGATGGAGTCCATCATCGGCTCCCGCCTCATCGGCCAGGACGCGGCCGTGCGCGCGGTCAGCGACGCGGTCCGCCGCTCGCGGGCGGGTCTGTCCGACCCCAACCGGCCCACCGGAAGCTTCCTGTTCCTCGGTCCGACCGGTGTCGGCAAGACCGAGCTCGCCAAGAGCCTCGCCGACTTCCTGTTCGACGACGAGCACGCCATGGTGCGCCTGGACATGAGCGAGTACTCGGAGCGGCACGCGGTGGCGCGCCTCATCGGTGCCCCGCCCGGCTACGTCGGCTACGAGGAGGGCGGTCAGCTGACCGAGGCGGTCCGCCGCCGGCCCTACTCCGTCGTGCTGCTCGACGAGGTCGAGAAGGCGCACCCGGAGACCTTCGACATCCTGCTGCAGGTGCTCGACGACGGCCGGCTCACCGACGGCCAGGGACGCACCGTCGACTTCCGCAACGTCATCCTCGTGATGACCAGCAACCTCGGCAGCCAGTTCCTCATCGACCCCACCCTGGAGGACGAGGCGAAGCGCGATGCGGTCATGGGCGCGGTGAGGGCGGCCTTCAAGCCGGAGTTCCTCAACCGGCTCGACGAGGTGGTCATCTTCGACGCGCTCACCAGCGCCGAGCTCGCCCACATCGTGGACCTGCAGGTCCGCGAGCTGGCCACGCGGCTGGTCGACCGCCGGATCACCCTCGAGGTGAGCGATGCCGCCCGCGAGTGGCTGGCGATCACCGGCTACGACCCGGCGTACGGCGCTCGCCCGCTGCGCCGCCTCGTGCAGAAGGAGATCGGCGACCGGTTGGCCAAGGCGGTGCTGTCCGGGGAGGTGCGCGACGGGGACACGGTCAGCGTCGACCTCGACGAGGCGAACGACTCGCTCACCGTGCAGGCCGCCGACGTGACGGCCGCCTGAGGCGGAGCCCACGCGCCAGAGCCGCCGTATGCCGGGTGGTGACCATCCGGCATACGGCGCCTTGGTGCGGTGGGTGTGGAAACCGGTCCCGCAGGGCAAGTGTGGGACGTGAAGATCACCGACACCAGCGACCTGTGGTGGAAGACCGCCGTCATCTACTGCGTCGACATCGAGACCTTCTACGACTCCAACGGCGACGGCACCGGCGACCTCGCCGGACTGGCCGACCGCATCGACTACCTGGCCGAGCTGGGGGTCACCTGCCTGTGGCTGATGCCGTTCTACCCCACGCCCCACCGCGACGACGGCTACGACGTGGTCGACCTCTACGGCGTCGACCCACTGCTGGGCAGCCACGGCGAGGTGGTGGAGCTCATCCGCACGGCCAACGACCGCGGCATCCGCGTCATCGCCGACCTGGTCATCAACCACACGTCCGACCGGCACCCGTGGTTCAAGGACGCCCGCAAGAGCAAGGACAGCATCTACCGTGACTGGTACGTCTGGCGCTCAGAGAAGCCGCCGGACACGTCCAGCCAGGTCGTGTTCCCCGATGCCGAGAACAGCATCTGGCAGTACGAGGAGCGGACCAAGGAGTGGTACCTGCACCACTTCTACTACCACCAGCCAGACCTCAACATCGCCAACTCCAAGGTGCGAGACGAGGTCGCCCGCACCGTCGGGTTCTGGCTGCAGCTCGGCCTGGACGGCTTCCGGGTCGACGCCGTGCCGTTCCTCGTGGCCGACGTGGAGGAGAAGGGTGAGGACCCGACGCGCAAGGACGTGCCGGCCGACCCGCACCAGCACCTCAAGGACCTGCGCGCCTTCCTCAACCGGCGCAAGGGCAACGCCATCATGCTCGGCGAGGTCAACGTCCCGTACGACCAGCAGTACCAGTACTTCGGCGAGGAGGCCGGGGACGAGCTGCACATGCAGTTCGACTTCATCACCATGCAGGCGACCTACCTCGCCATGGCACGCGGCCAGGCCGCTCCGATCGTGGAGGCAATCAACGCCCGGCCCGCCATCCACCCCGCCTGTCAGTGGGCGACCTTCCTGCGCAACCACGACGAGCTGACCCTGGACAAACTGAGCGAGGAGGAGCGGCAGGAGGTGTTCGAGGCGTTCGGCCCGGAACCCGAGATGCAACTCTATGGCCGGGGTCTCAAGCGGCGCCTACCCACCATGCTGGACGGCGACCCACGGCGGATCCGGATGGCGTACAGCCTGCTCTTCTCGCTCCCAGGCACCCCCACGATCTACTACGGCGAGGAGATCGGCATGGGCGAGGACCTCGATGCCGATGGCCGGATGGCCGTGCGCACACCGATGCAGTGGAACGACGGCCCCAACGGTGGGTTCTCGGAGGCCAAACCGGGCAAGCTTCGTTCGCGGGTCGTGCCGGGCGGCTATGGGCCGGAGCACATCAACGTCGCCGACCAGCGGCGCGACGACGGTTCCCTGTGGAACTTCATGCGCCAGCTCATCCAGTCCTACCGGTCGTGCCCCGAGCTCGGCTGGGGTGAGTTCCGGGTGCTGGAGCATCCTCACGACGCCGTCCTGGCGCACGCCTGCCACAAGGACGGTGAGACCGTCCTGGCGGTGCACAACTTCAGCTCGGAGCCGATCACCGTCGACCTGCAGGTCGCCGAGGAGCAGGTCCGGCTCGAGGACATCCTCGGCCAGGGTGTGCGCAAGACCGACGAGAAGGGCGTCGTCGAGGTCGCGCTCGAGGGCTACGGGTTCCGGTGGGCGCGCCTGCACCCGATCACCACCAGGGTGCGCTGACGCGGCTACCGTGTGCGCATGCGCACCCGGACGACGTCTCGGACAGCTCGGTCCGGCCCGCTCGTCGTCCTCGTGGCACTCCTCGCCCTGGTCGCCGGCCTGTCGGCCTGCACGGGTGGGGGCTCGCCCAAGCCGACGACGACCACCGAGCAGACGCCGGCCCAGCGCCTGGCCGCCGCCAGGGCCGAGCTCGAGGCGAGCCCGGCCGTCGACTTCGAGCTCACGTCGGCCGGCCTGCCGGGCAAGGCGGTCGGGGTGTCCGGTGCCAAGGGCACAGGTTCGTTCGATCCCCCCTCGTTCAAGGGCACGCTGGACGCGACGATCAACGGTGTCACCGGGACGGTGCAGGTCATCGCGGTCGAGCAGGACGTCTACCTCAAGTTCTTCACGCCGGGCTACAACAAGGTCGACCCGTCCGACTACGGCGCCCCCAACCCCGCCCAGCTGTTCAACCCCCAGTCCGGCATCACCAGCCTGATCGCCAAGACCACCGACCCGGCCAAGGGTCAGCAGACGCGCGACGGCGCGGCGGTGCTCGACACCATCACCGGCACGGTCCCGGGCAGCGCAGTCGCCGACCTGTTCGTCATCGGCGACCGCAACGGCACCTTCGACATCACCTATGGCATCACCCGTGACGGCACGGACCTGCGCACCGTCGTCCTCAAGGGCCCCTTCTACGCGGGCACGACCTCGACCTACACGCTGCGCCTGAAGGCGCTCGACCAGGCCGTTGCGATCACCCGCCCCTAGGGCGCTGCTCGCGACCGCCTCGGTGGCGGTCGCCCTGGCCGCCGCGGACACCTATGTCGTCGTCCTCGCGCTGACCGACATGATGACCGGCGTCGGGCTCGGTATCGACGCGCTCCAGAAGGCGACGCCGATCATCTCCGGCTTCCTGCTCGGCTACGTCGCGGTGCTCCCGCTCATCGGCCGGCTGGCGGATCTCGTTGCCAGGCAACGGATTCTGTTGGCGTGCCTCGTGGTCTTCGTCATCGGGTCGACCATCACGGCGCTCGCCGTGGAGATGCCAGTCCTCGTCAGTGGGCGCCTGCTCCAGGGGATCGGCGGCGGGGGGCTGGTGCCGGCGACCCTGGCCCTCGTCGCCGACCTGTGGCCGGCGGGGCAGCGTGGCACCCCACTGGGCGTGGTGGGCGCCGTGCAGGAGCTGGGCAGCGTGCTCGGACCGGTCCTCGGTGCGGCAGTGCTCGCCGTGGCCGACTGGCGGATGATCTTCTGGCTCAACGCCGTCGCGGGCGTCGTGTTGGCGGCGGCCCTGGTGGGACTGGGGGGCGCCCGGCTCCGGCGACCACGCGGCATACCGACCGTCGTGGGGCTGCTCGCACTGGTGACCGGCGCGCTCACGCTCGCCGCGCCCGCCCGCCTCACCAGCGGGGTGACCCTGGGCATCCCGTTCGTGCCGTTCGGCGACTCGACGTCCCGGGCGCTCACCCCCATCGGGGTCGTCGCGGCCGCGCTGGTGCTCGGGTGGCTGGCACTGGAGGCGCCGCGCTGGTGGCCGCTGCTGCGGCGCGCTGACGTCGTGGGCGCCGTGCTGCTCGGGGTGGCGCTCGGCAGTGTGGTCCTCACCTTCGCGGCCAGCGACCCGGAGCGGGCGGTCGTTGGACCGCTGGGGTATGCCGCGTTGCCGGCTGGCGCGGCGGCGCTCGGCCTCTACGGGTGGCGGCACCGCGTGGTCGCCGAGCCGCTGGTGCCTCGCGGGGTGGTGCGGGGCAGGACTGGGTCAGCCCTCGTGGTGAGCCTGTTCGCGGGCGCGGCGCTCGTCGCGGTGGTGGTGGACGTGCCCGTGCTGGCGCGGCTCACCCTGACCGGCTCGGAGACGGTTGCGGCCTTCGTGCTCGTGCGGTTCCTCGTCGCGGTGCCGGTTGGTGCGCTGCTGGGTGGATGGTCCCTGCGGCGGCTCCCCGACGGCGTGGTCGGCGGGGCTGGGCTGCTGCTGGCCTGCATCGGGCTGGCCGCCATGAGCCGCTGGGGTGACGGGTCGCTGGACCGGTCTTCGGCGACGGTGGTTCTCGTCGCCGTCGGGTTCGGGATCGGGCTTGCCATCGCGCCCGTGAACAACGCGGCGCTGGCGGACTCGCCGACCGGCGCCCACGGGATGGCGAGCGCGCTGGTCGTCGTCTCGCGCATGGTCGGCATGGTTGTCGGGCTGGCCCTGCTCACCTCGATCGGACTGCGCCGCTACTACGAAGCCGTTGCGGCGCTGCCGGATCCGACCGACACCCGCGCGCTCGTCGATGCCGGGTTGGTGCAGGTGCAGACCGTGTTCGCGGGAGCGGCTGTCGCCGCCCTGCTCGGCGCGCTGGCGTCAGTGGGCCTGGGACTTCGCCGCGCGCGCTAGTCCTCGAGCTGGACCACGACGGGAGCGTGGTCGGAGGCGCCCTTGCCCTTGCGCTCCTCGCGGTCGATGGCCGCGCCGACCACGCGGTCCGCGAACGCCGGTGAGCCGAGGATGAAGTCGATCCGCATCCCGCGGCGCTTCTGGAAGGCGAGCCGGGTGTAGTCCCAGTAGGTGTAGACGCCCGGGCCTGGCGTGTGGGGCCGCACGACGTCGACGTAGCCGGCGTCGAGGATCCCCTGGAACCCCGCCCGCTCGCCCGGTGAGACGTGGCTCTTGTCGAGGTAGTACTCCATGGACCACACGTCGTCGTCCTGCGGCGCGATGTTCCAGTCGCCCATGATGGCGGCCGCTTCGCCGTTCGCCACCCACTGCCGGGCCTGCCCCTGGAGGCGGGCCAGCCACTCGAGCTTGTAGACCATGTGCGGGTCCTCGAGGTGCCGCCCGTTGGGGACGTAGACCGAGGTGACGTGGACGCCGCCGCAGACGGCCGAGAGGGCGCGCGCCTCGACGACCGGCGGCTCGCCCCAGGCGGGAGCGCCCTCGAACGACGCCGTCACGTCCGACAGCCCCACCCGGGACAGGATCGCTACACCGTTCCAGTGGTTGAACCCGTGGTGGGCCACCTCGTAGCCCAACCCCCGGAGCCGGTCGAACGGGAACTGGGCGTCGGTCGCCTTGGTCTCCTGGATGGCGAGCACGTCGACGTCGGAACGCTGCAGCCACCCCTCGACGCGGTCGATACGGGAGCGGATGGAGTTGACGTTCCAGGTCGCAATACGCACGCAGGCAACCCTAGACACGGCGCCGTATGGTGGCCCAATGAGCACCGCCCTGGTCACCGGCGCCACCTCCGGAATCGGCCTGTCCTTCGCCCACCAGCTCGCCGAGCGCGGCCACGACGTCATTCTCGTGGCCCGGGACCGGGCGCGGCTCGAGAACGTCTCCGACGCACTCCGCGCCACCTACGGCGTCAGCACCGAGATCCTCCAGGCCGACCTGTCCGACCGCGCCGAGACCGGCAAGGTGGCAGAACGGCTCGGCGAGCAGGCGCGCCCGGTCGACCTGCTCGTGAACAACGCCGGGTTCTCCCTGCGAAAGCGGTTCCTGGACAACGACATCGAGTTCGAGGAGACGGCGTTCGACGTCCTCGGTCGGGCGGTCCTCGTCCTGTCACACGCGGCGGCGAACGCCATGCGCCAGCGCGGCCGCGGCGGCATCGTCAACGTGTCCAGCGTGGCCGGCCAGATCAGCTCGGGCACCTACTCCGCGGTCAAGTCCTTCGTCACGGTCTTCACCGAGGGCCTGGCGACCGAGCTCAAGGGCTCCGGCGTCACCGCCACGGCGCTGCTGCCGGGCTTCACGCACACGGAGTTCCACCAACGCGCCGGCGTGGACATGTCCTCGATCCCGCGCTTCATGTGGCTCGACGCCGACCGCCTCGTGCGCGACTGCCTCGACGACGTCGCGAAGGGCAAGGTCATCTCCGTGCCGAGCCCGCAGTACAAGGCGATCGTCGCCGGCCTGCGCGTCATCCCCCGCTCGGTCGTGCGCGCCCGCGCCAGGACCGTCCACCGCCCCAGGGCCCGGTGAGCCGTATGCCGCGTGGTCGAGCCCGGGGATGTCCCTGATCTTCCCCTGACCTCCAGTCAACCTCCCCCGCCTGCGTGGGCGGGCGGGTTAGCGTGGGCGCCGTGGACACCGTCGTGCGCACCGAGGGCCTGACCAAGGACTATGGCCAGGTCCTCGCCCTCGACGCCCTCACCGTCGACGTCGGCGCCGGGATCACCGGCCTGGTGGGCGCCAACGGCGCCGGCAAGTCGACCCTCATCAAGCTCCTGCTTGGCCTCATCCCGCCGACCAGCGGCACCGCGCACGTGCTCGGGCACGACATCGCCACCGACGGCGGCGCCATCCGGTCGGCCGTGGGCTACCTGCCCGAGCACGACTGCCTGCCGCCGGACGTGAGCGCCAGCGACTTCGTGGTGCACCTGGCGATGATGTCCGGCCTGCCGCGGGTGGCCGCGCGCGAGCGCGCCGCCGAGGTGCTGCGGCACGTCGGCCTCGCGGAGGAGCGCTACCGACCGATGGGTGGCTACTCCACCGGCATGCGGCAGAAGGCCAAGCTGGCGCAGGCCCTGGCGCACGACCCCCGGCTGGTGCTGCTCGACGAGCCCACCAACGGGCTGGACCCCGCCGCGCGCGACGAGATGCTCGGTCTGGTCCAGCGGATCGGGCGCGACTTCGGCATCGCCGTCATCGTCACCTCGCACCTGCTCGGCGAGCTGGAACGGGTCAGCGACCACGTCGTCGTCCTGGACGGCGGGCGGCTGCTGCACTCCCGGCGCACCGACGAGTTCCTCGACGCCACCGGCGCCCTGCTGGTCGAGGTGATGGGCGAGGACGCCCCGCGACGGATGGCGGAGGCGCTCGCGCTCGCCGGCGTCGACTCCACCCCGAGGGGCGGCATGCTGTCCATCGACACCGCCGACCACCAGGACCTGCACGACCTGGTCCGGGACACGGTCGCGGACCTCGGCCTCGGCCTGGTCCGGATCCACGCCGACCACCGCCGCATCGAGGACGTCTTCGCCGACCCCGCTGACCTGGTCGAGCTCGTCGAGGGGGCCACCCATGACTGACCCCACGGCTGCCACCCCTGTCGGTCGCAGCGTGATCCACGACCTCGGCTACCGCCCGTACACCGGTCCGCGGCTCGGCGAGGGCGCGATCGCCAGGGCCCTCGTGCTGACCGGGTTCCGCAACGCCTTCGGGCTGGGCCGCTCCGGCAAGTCGAAGGTGCTGCCCTTCATCCTGCTGGCCTTCAACATCCTCCCGGCGGTCATCATCGCGGGGGTGATGGCCCTGACCGGTGCCAAGGAGCTGCCGATCGGCTACGCCGAGTACGCGTCCACCACCCAGGTCCTGCTCGGCATCTTCGTCGCGGCCCAGGCGCCGGTGCTGTTCTCGCGCGACCTGCGGCACGGCACCATCGCGCTCTACCTCGCCCGACCCCTGCGCGCAGGCACCTACGCCCTCGCCAGGTGGGCGTCGCTGCTGATGGCGACCCTGGTCTTCCTGCTCGTCCCGATCGTCATCATGTATGCCGCGGCGCTGCTGGCGGAGCTGGACGTGAGCGACCAGACGGCCAATGCGGGCAAGGCGCTGCTGCTGGCGGTCCTCCTCGCCACCGGCCTCACCGGCATCGCCGGACTCATCGCGAGCTGGTCCACCCGGCGCGGCTTCGCCGTCGTCGCCACCATCGCCGTGCTGCTCATCGGCAACGGCATCGTCACCGCGGTCCAGGGCATCGCCTCCGAGGAGGGCGCGGTCTCCGTCGGCGAGTGGGCCGGTCTCTTCTCGCCCTACTCGCTCTACCGCGGTCTCGCCCACGCGTTCGGCGACGGCGCGGAGCCGCTCGCGCCACCCACGGGCGGGCCGATGCAGACGGCATACCTGGTCGTCTTCCTCGCCACCTCGCTGGCCTGTGTCGCCGCGCTCGTGTGGCGCTACCGAAAGGTGGCCGAACGATGAGCACCATCACGCTGGAGACGGTGTCGCGCTGGTACGGCAACGTCGTCGCCGTCAACGGGATCTCGATGACCGTGGGGCCCGGCATCACCGGCCTGCTCGGCCCGAACGGCGCGGGCAAGACGACGCTCATCGCGATGATGGCCGGCTTCCTCGCACCGTCGGCCGGATCCGCGACCCTCGAGGGCAAGCAGATCTGGCGCAACACCGACGTCTACCGCTCGATCGGCCTGGTGCCGGAGCGGGAGGTGAGCTTCGGCTACCTCACGGGTCGCCAGTTCGTCCGGGCCAACGCCGAGCTCCACGGCCTCGCCGACCCCGGCGCCGCGACCGAGCGGGCGCTGGCCGTCGTCGAGATGGTCGACCCGGCCGAGCGCCGGATCGGCACGTACTCCAAGGGGATGCGGCAGCGGGTCAAGCTGGCCTCCGCCCTGGTCCACGACCCGGGCGTGCTGCTGCTCGACGAGCCGTTCAACGGTGTGGACCCGCGCCAGCGCATCCACCTCATGTCGCTGCTGCGCCGGATGGGCGCCGAGGGCCGGACCGTGCTGTTCAGCTCGCACATCCTCGAGGAGGTGGAACAGGTCGCCCGGCAGATCGAGGTGGTGGTCTCCGGCCGGCACGCGGCGTCCGGGGACTTCGGGCAGATCCGCCGGCTCATGACCGACCGCCCGGTGCAGTACGTCGTCGTCAGCGATGACGACCGCAGCCTCGCGAGCGCGCTCATCACCGAGCCGTCGGTCGTCGCCGTGTCCCTGCGCCGGGGTGGCGGGCTGGACGTGGCGGTGAGCGACTTCGGGGCCTTCGCCCACCGGCTGCCGCAGCTGGCCCGCGACCGCCGGGTGCGGATCCTCGAGCTGGTGCCCACCGACGAGTCGCTCGAGAGCGTGTTCGCCTACCTGGTGGGAGCCTGACCGTGAACCCGACGATCCTGCGCCTGTCGACCCAGGCCCTGTTCGGGCGGCGCCGCGGCGTGCTGCTCCTGGTCATCCCGGCGCTGCTGGTGGTGCTGGCCGTGGTGGTGCGCCTCGTGGCCGGCGCCGGCTCGGGGTACGACGCCGTCATCGGGCTGGGGTTCACGCTCGCCCTGCCGATCGTGGCGCTGCTCGCGGCTTCGGCCGTTCTCGGCCCCGAGATCGACGACGGGTCCATCGTCTACTTGCTCGCGAAGCCGGTGAGCCGGCACGCGGTCGCGCTGAGCAAGTATGCCGCCGCGTGGGTCGCGACCATCAGCCTCGGCGCGGTGCCGCTGCTGGTCTGCGGCCTGGTGCTGGACGGCAGTGACCCCCGCCGCGCGCTCGCCTGGACCATCGGTGCGGCACTGGCCGGCACGGCATACACAGCGCTCTTCCTCGGCCTGGCGGCGCTCACCCGCCATGCGGTCGTGATCGGCCTCGTCTTCGCCCTGCTCTGGGAGGGGCTGCTCGGCCAGGTGCTCTCCGGCGTGAAGTGGGTCGCGATCGGACCCTGGGGAGAGGCCGTGGCCGCCGCGGTGAGCCCCCGCGTGGACGGATCCGGCATCGGTGCCGGCTACGCACTCGTCGCCGCCGCAGTGGTCACTGCGGCGACGTTGTGGTTCGCGGGCGACCGGCTCCGCTCGTTCACCCTCCGCGGCGACGAGTAGGTCGGTCAGGCGCGGTGCGGACTGGCGGCGTAGTGCCGGGCCAGGAGGTCGTCACCCCAGTCGTGCCGCAGGTCGCGCCACACGCTGTGGATGTGGTTCGCGTCGTCCTGGGTGTTGTCGTACTCGACCAGGAACGTCGGCCCGAGCAGCGAGTAGTAGTGCCCCTCGCCCGGACGCGCACCCCCCGCCCAGGCGAACCGGATCTCGTCCAGCCCGGCCTCCCGGGCATCGGCCCAGCTGGCCTCGGCCGCCGGCTCGGCCACCCGGCCGAAGTAGTGGCGCACCAGCCGCTGGAGCAGTCCCTGCTGGGCGGCGTCGAGGTCTCCGTGCCCGATGCCGCTGGCCACGACGGACGGGTCGGCGACCGGGTCGTGGCGGGTGAGGATGTCGGACGGGGCGGTGCCCGAGGTGACCGCCTGCCGGCACTGGTCGTCGTCCAGCGAGGTGAGCAGCTCGCGGGCCAGGTCCTCCTCGGTGGTCAGCACGCGTAGGCCCTCGTGCGGCCCGGAGGGCACGGTGGCCGGCTCGGTGCCGAAGAAGCTCGGCGTCACGGCCACCTCGGCGCCGACAACCGCCACCTGCACGGCGAGGTGGTGTCCGTTGACCCGCCACGCCCATGCCCGGTCCCCCGGGCTCTCGAACACCCGGAACCAGAACCGGTCGTCACCCGGGTGCGGGTTCCCCCCGCCCAGCTCGCGCCGGATGAAGTCGAGCTCGATGACCGCACGTGCGGTCTGCGCACCTCCTGCGCTGCACCCGGTGTCGAGCAGGGCGAGGGCGAGGTGACGTTGGTGGGGCGACATCACCGCGAGCGGCAGCCCGTCGCGCGGGCCCGGCAGGTAGCTCCACTGCCGGTAAGCCGGGTCCTCCAGCCGCGCGCCCAGCTCCACGCGCTGGGTCTCCTCGAGCGCCGCGACGAAGGCGGTGGCGGCATCGCGCATGGTCTCGACGAGGTGGGTGGTGCTGGTCGCTGCCATGACCTCCACCCTCCGGCAGGATGCCTTCCGGCTCAACCTGGTTTCCGGCGGTGGCTAGGGTAAGTGCCCGTGACCGACGCACCGCAGACCGCCACCACCGCGGCTCCCGACATCGCCGCCGCCCGCGCCCGACTGCTCGAGATCATCAAGGACAAGGCCGTGGTGCACGGCCGCGTGACGTTGTCGTCCGGCAAGGAGGCCGACTACTACGTCGACCTGCGCCGGATCACGCTGGACGGCGAGGCGGCCCCGCTCGTCGGCGTCGTCGTTCGCGACCTGGTCGCCGACCTGGCCTACGAGGCGATCGGCGGCCTCACCCTGGGCGCGGACCCCGTCGCCACAGCCGTGCTGCACGCCGGCGCTGCCGTTGGTGACCGCAAGGACGCCTTCGTGGTCCGCAAGGCGGGCAAGGCGCACGGCCTGCAGCAGCGGATCGAGGGCCCCTCGGTCGAGGGCCGCCGCGTGGTCGTGGTCGAGGACACCTCCACCTCGGGGGCCTCGGCCCTCGAAGCCGTCGAGGCGGTGCGTGAGGCGGGCGGACAGGTCGTAGCCGTCGCGTCGATCGCGGACCGGGCCACCGGTGCGGGGGACAGGTTCGCGGAGGCCGGGCTGGAGTACCGCTTCGTCTACGGGCTGCAGGACCTCGGCCTGGCCTAGGATCGGCGGCAACCGACAGACAGGGGACTCCCATGTGGGTCTGGATCGTCATCGCCGTCATCGTCGTGCTGCTCGTCCTTTGGGCGGTCGGCGTCTACAACGGCCTCATCAAGCTGCGCAACCTCGTGCAGGAGGCCTGGCGGCAGATCGACGTCGAGCTCAAGCGCCGGCACGACCTGATCGGCAACCTCGTCGAGACCGTCAAGGGCTACGCGGCCCACGAGCGCGGCACCCTCGAGGACGTCATGAAGGCCCGGTCCGCCGCGATGGCCGGTGGGCAGAGCCCGGCGCAGCAGGCCCAGTCAGAGGGTCTGCTGAGCCAGGCGCTCGGTCGCCTCATCGCCGTCGCCGAGGCCTACCCCGACCTCAAGGCGAACCAGAACTTCATGGCCCTGCAGAACGAGCTCACCGCGACCGAGGACCGCATCGCCTCGGCACGGCGCTACTACAACGCCAACGTCCGTGAGCTCAACACCAAGGTGGAGACGGTGCCGTCCAACATCGTGGCCGGCATGTTCAACATCGGCCGCGCCGAGTACTTCGAGGTGGAGGGTGAGGAGCGCGACCCCGTGAAGGTCGACTTCGGGCAGCGCGACGCCACCATCCCACCGCCCAGTGGGTATGCCGGGGGCACGCCAGCGGGCACCCCGGCGTCACCGCCACCGACGGCACCCTCCGCGGGGGAGGCATCGGCCGCTGGGCCAGCACCCGAGGCTGCTGCCCCCCAGCCGCCCACCGAGCCGTAGACGCGAGCACCCTTGATCCGTCCCGCTGTCGACGCCGACCTGCCGGCGCTGCGGGCCGTGGCGGAGGCGGCCCTCGACCTCGAGCCCGGTGACCGCGGTCAGCTCGTCGACCTGCTCCATGACCGGGGCGACGGGACGCCCGTGGTGCGGCTG
>DASUKI010000232.1:0-2985 GCA_036278855.1 Pedococcus sp. | reverse complement strand
CTGGATGATCCGGTCACCGTTGGCGTCCAGGAAGTCCGCCGTCGTGTTCGCAAACCCCGCCGTGGACGCCAAGAACCCCGCCAGGTCATCCTTCTTGGTCACGATCGTGGTGTTCGTGGTCACCAGGTTGTGCGCCGCCGTCACCAGGTCCGGCGCCGCCGTCGCATAGGTGGACGCCAGGTCCGCCAGCCCACTGATGTCCGCCTTGATCGCCGGCAGCTTCGGGTTCAGCTGCCTGAAGTAGTCATCCACCAGCACCAGGTTGTCCCCCAACCGCTGACCCCGACCCTCCAACGCGCTCGCCAACGCGTTCAACGTCGCCGCCAACTTGCCCGGCTGCACCGTGCGCAACAACGGCAACAAGTCCGCGAACACCTTCTCCAGCTCGATCGCCACACTGGAGCGGTCCTGACCGATCACATCCCCCGCCTGAAGGTGACCCCCCGCCGCCACGCCCGCACTC
This sequence comes from Pedococcus sp., assembly GCA_036278855.1. Classification (GTDB taxonomy): domain Bacteria; phylum Actinomycetota; class Actinomycetes; order Actinomycetales; family Dermatophilaceae; genus Pedococcus. The sequence continues at coordinate 2,522 of DASUKI010000232.1, read as the reverse complement.
CCCGCCACCGGGGACACCAGGTCCACGAACCGCTCCCCGAACAACGTCTTCGGCAACAACCGCGCCGACACCCCCGCCGGCACCAGGTCCACCTGCCCGGGATCCAACGCCAACCCCAACCTCGCCCCCGTGGCCGTCACCGAGATCGAGGACACCCTGCCGATGATCAACCCCCGCAGCTTCACATCCGAGCCCACCTGCAGCTGCGACCCGATCCGGTCGGTCAACAACGTCACGCCGACGGTGGGGGTGAACCGGCCCTGGAACATCGCGACCGACAACCCGATCAGCAGGGCCACGACCGCCAGGAAGATCACCCCGTACGCGTGGTTCGACAGCCGAGACAGGAAGCCCTTGGCGGGGCCCACTGCTCGCGCGGTCGTCGGCTGCGGGTCGGACACGGTCAACCCGCGATCCGCACGGTCGTGGTGGCGCCCCAGACGGCCAGCGAGAAGAAGAAGTCGACGATGTTGATGGCGACGATCGAGGTGCGGACCGCCTTGCCGACGGCGACGCCGACCCCGGCCGGCCCGCCGGACGCCGTGTAGCCGTAGTAGCAGTGGATCAGGATGATGACGACCGCGAACACCATGACCTTGACGAAGGAGTACAGGACGTCGACGGGTGGCAGGAACAGGTGGAAGTAGTGGTCGTAGGTCCCCTTGGACTGTCCGTAGTAGCTCGTGACGATGAAGCGGGTCGCGCCGTAGGAGGACAGCAGGCCCAGCACGTACAACGGCATGACCGCCACGAACCCCGCGATCATGCGGGTGGTCACCAGGAACGGCAGTGACGGCACGCCCATGACCTCGAGGGCGTCCACCTCCTCGGAGATCCGCATGGCGCCGAGCTGGGCGGTGAACCCGCACCCGACGGTGGCAGCGAGCGCCAGACCGGCCACGAGGGGCGCGATCTCGCGGGTGTTGATGTAGGCCGAGATGAAGCCGGAGAACGCCGCGGTGCCCAGCTGGTCGAGGGAGGTGTACCCCTCGAGCCCCACCTGGCTGCCGGTGAAGAAGGCGAGGAAGGCGATGATGCCCACGGTGCCGCCGATGACGGCGAGCGCGCCGGTGCCGAGGGAGACCTCGGCGAGCAGCCGGATGACCTCCTTCTTGTAGCGGCGCACGGTGCGACCGCTCCAGGCGAGGGAGCGCACGTAGAAGCGCATCTGCTCACCCAGGCTGTCGAGCGCCTTGACGGGGCGACCGGCGAGGTCTGCGGCCCTGCTCACGACGACACCTCCCTCAGATCTTCGACGGAACGAGCTGGAAGTAGACGGCGCTGGCGACGAAGTTCACGACGAACAGGAACATGAAGGTGATGACCACGCTCTGGTTCACTGCGTCGCCGACGCCTTTGGGGCCGCCGCCAGCGGTGAGGCCCTTGTAGGAGGCGACGACCGCCGCGATGAACCCGAAGATCAGCGCCTTGATCTCGCTGGTCCACAGGTCGGCCAGCTGTGCCAGCGCGGTGAAGGAGGCGATGTACGCCCCCGGCGTCCCGCCCTGGATGATCACGTTGAAGAAGTAGCCGCCGGCGACGCCGACCACCGAGACCAGGCCGTTGAGCAGCACCGACACGACCATCGCGGCCAGCACCCGCGGCACGACGAGCCGCTGGATGGGGCTGATGCCCAGCACCTCCATGGCGTCGATCTCCTCGCGGATCTTGCGCGACCCGAGGTCGGCGCAGATCGCCGAGCCGCCCGCACCCGCGATGAGCAGCGCGGTGACGATGGGCGAGGCCTCGCGGACCACGGCGAGCACCGAGGCCGCGCCGGTGAAGGACTGCGCACCCAGCTGGCGGGTGAGCGTGCCGAGCTGGAGGGCGATCACCGCGCCGAACGGGATCGAGACCAGGGCCGTCGGGACGATCGTCACCGAGGCGATGAACCAGCACTGCTGGATGAACTCCTTGGTCTGGAACGGTCGCTTGGGCAGGGCCCTCGCCGTGTCGAGCACGAGCGCGAACAGGGAGCCGCTCTGCCGCAGGGCGCCGGTTGCCGGGTTCGCCATCTAGCGCGCCCCCTCGAGGGAGGCGCCGGGCACGCCAGCAGTGGTCGATTGGAACGACCCGGGGGGTGGCGTCACGCCGTGCTCCCGGCACCACTCGCCCGCCGGGCGCTCACCGCGGCGCGCCAGGCCGTTGCTGGGCTTGAGCTGCACCGGGATCGGCGGCAGCGGGGGCAGCTCCTGCCCCGACTCGGCCTCGGCCGCGAGCTCGTCGGCGTCCTTCTCCTCCGACATGCCGATGGGGCCGATGGTCTGGGCGTTGAGGAACTGGCGCACCACCGGCTCCTCGGAGCTGAGCAGCATCTCGCGGGGCCCGAACATGGCGAGGTGCTTGTGGTAGAGCAGCCCGATGTTGTCCGGCACCGTACGGGTGGAGTTGATGTCGTGGGTGACGATCAGGAAGGTCGCGTCGATCTGGGCGTTGAGGTCGATGAACAGCTGGTTGATGTACGACGTGCGCACCGGGTCCAGGCCCGAGTCGGGCTCGTCGATGAGCAGGATCTCGGGGTC
>DASUKI010000231.1:0-14769 GCA_036278855.1 Pedococcus sp. | reverse complement strand
TTGTTGTGACCCCAGCTGATGTAGCTCGGCGCCTCGGCGCCGCCCCACACGCGCTTGTAGGAGTTCACGTACTGGTTGGTGATCGCGGTGATCTCCGCGGCGTGCACCAGCAGGCCGGCGATGAACTGCCGGCCGACCTTGCTCAGCTGGTAGGACGCGCCAGGCTCGTGGAAGGCGTTGCTGTCACCGTCGAACAGGGACATGTGGGTGTGCATGCCCGAACCCGGGTGCTGGGCGAAGGGCTTCGGCATGAAGGAGGCGAACACACCCTGCTCGAGCGCGACCTCCTTGATGACAGTCCGGAAGGTCATGATGTTGTCGGCCGTGGACAGCGCGTCCGCGTAGCGCAGGTCGATCTCGTTCTGGCCCGGGCCGCCCTCGTGGTGGCTGAACTCCACCGAGATGCCCATCGACTCGAGCATGGTGATGGCGGCGCGACGGAAGTCGTGCCCGGTGCCGTGCGGCACGTGGTCGAAGTACCCGGCCTGGTCGACCGGCTCCGGGGACTCCCCAGGCCGGAAGCCCTGCTGGAGCAGGTAGAACTCGATCTCGGGGTGCGTGTAGAAGGTGAAGCCGAGGTCGGAGGCCTTGCCGAGCGCCCGCTGGAGCACGTGCCGGGGGTCGGCGAAGCTCGGGGAGCCGTCGGGCAGCGTGATGTCGCAGAACATCCGCGCCGTGCCGGGGTTGTCGCCCCGCCACGGCAGCACCTGGAAGGTCGCCGGATCCGGCTTGGCGAGCATGTCGGCCTCGTAGACGCGCGCGAACCCCTCGATCGCAGAGCCGTCGAAGCCGATGCCCTCCGAGAAGGCCCCTTCGAGCTCGGCCGGTGCGACCGCGACCGACTTGAGGGTGCCGAGCACGTCGGTGAACCACAGCCGGACGAAGCGGATGTCGCGCTCCTCGATGGTGCGCAGCACGAACTCCTGTTGACGGTCCATGTGACGATCCTGCCCTAGTCGTGTTTCCCCGGAGTTACGTCACCGGGCGAGCGCGGCCATGGCCGCGTTGTGACCGGGTATGCCGGACACGCCCCCTCCGCGCCGGGCGCCGGCGCCCGCGACCAGCACCTTCTCGTGCCTCGTCTCGACGCCCCAGGTGCCCACCTCCGCCTCGCGTTCCGCCCAGGGCCACTGGAGCGAGCGGTGGAAGATGTTGCCGCCGGGGAGCCCGAGGTCCGCCTCGAGCTCGACCGGTGTGCGGGCCTCGAGGCAGAAGGCGCCGTCGGCGTCGCGCATCAGCACGTCCTGGATCGGCTCTGCCAGAACGGAGTTCAACGACTCCAAGGTGTGGGCGAGGGCAAGGTCCTTCACCTCGTCGTGGCTCTGGGTGTCACCCCCGAACAGTCGTGCGGGCAGGTGCAGACCGAACAGTGTCAGCGTCTGGGCGTCGGTGTCCCGCAGCTCCGGGCCGAGGATCGAGCGGTCGGCGAGGCTGTGGCAGTAGACCTCGCACGGCGGCCGGTGTGGCACCTGCCCGCCCTCCGCGACGGCGTGCGCCTCCTGGAGCTGCGACCAGCCCTCGTTGACGTGGAACGTGCCGGCGAACGCTGCCGCGGGGTCCGCCTGCTCGTCGCGCAGCCTCGGCAGCCGCGACAGCATCATGTTGACCTTGAGCTGGGAGCCCTCGGGCGCGGGCTCGGTGTCCACCGGCTCCGCCCCCGCGGCGGCCAGCAGCCGGTTGAGCACTGCCGGGGCACAGGCGGCGTGGACGGTGCCGCCCCTCGCCGACCCGCCGTGCCAGCTCACCTCGCCATCCGGGGAGACCGCGAGAGCTGTTGTCGCCGTGCGGATCTCGGCACCCGCTTTCACCGCTGCGGCAGCCAGGCCGTCCGTGACGGCGCCCATGCCGCCCACCGGCACGTCCCAGTCGCCGGTGCCCCCGCCGATGAGGTGGTACAGGAAGCAGACGTTCTGGCGCAGGTCGGCCGAGTGCAGGTCTGCGAAGGTGCCGATCAGCGCGTCGGTGGCGACCACGCCCCGCACCGTGTCGTCCGCGAAGGTCTTCTCGAGCACCTCGCCCAGCGGCCGGTGGACCAGCGCCTCCCACAGCTCGTCGTCGCCGACGAGCGCGGCGAGGTCGGCTTCGCTCCGGAGAGGTTCCAGGACGGTCGGGAAGACCTGCTCCGCGAGGTGGTGCACGCGGCCGTAGAAATCGCGCCACGCGGCATACTCGTCATCGCTCCCGGTGAGCGACGCGAAGCCGGCAGCCGTCGCCTGCTCGTCGCCGGTGTCGACGAGCAGGCCTCGGGTCGGGTCGGTCGGCACCGGGGTGAAGGAGGAGTAGCGCCGCCGGATGAGCTGCACGTCGAGGTCGAGGTCGGTGACCACCCGACGCGGGAGCAGCGAGACGAGGTAGGAGTAGCGCGAGAGCCGGGCGTCGACGCCCGGGAACGCCTGGGCGGAGACCGCTGCGCCGCCGACGTGGTCGGCCGACTCCAGGACGAGGACCCGTCGGCCGGCACGCGCCAGGTACGCGGCGGCGGTCAGCCCGTTGTGCCCCGCACCGATGACGACGTCGTCGTAGTCCACGTCGGCACTCTACGGCGGACCGGGGCGGGGCCCCGGAAGACGTGCTCCCGGGGCCCCGCCATCGTGCAGTGCAGGCTCAGCAGGTCACTGGAAGGTGACCTTCACCTGCAGCTCGTTGCCACTGTCGCTCGTCTTGGCGACGGTCATGCGCACTCCCTCGCCCGCAACCTTCACCGATGACCACGGGTTGGAGGCGTCCCAGTAGCGGTTCGGTTCGCTGTCGTCGAACGTCGCGATGCCGGGCGAGGACGGCACCGTCGTCGGGACACCGTTGCGGTGGAAGGTGACCGCATCGGTCGACTCCTGGCCGAACGTGGCGTCGAACGGCTGGCGCCGGTTGCCCAGCAGCTGACCTCCCGGGAACGTGACCGGCGCCGGACGGGCGTCGACCGGCAGCACCTGGCCGTGGCCCGGGTGGGCCGAGGTGTTGTTGTCGCCGTAGGCGCCGTCGACGTAGGTCACGAGCATCCCGTTCTGGTAGGGGAAGCGCTCCACCCAGTCCGGCTTGGTGTTGCTGAAGCCGAAGTTGTACGGGCCCGTCCTGAGCGTCGAGTCGTAGCCCTGGTACACACGGTTCTCAGCCATGTAGAAGTGGCTCGCCTGGACCGAGGTCGACCCCGTCATGCGGGTGAATCCGTTGGCCGTCCAGCCGTTGTCGCCACCCTCGACGTCGTCGGAGAGCACAGTGACGCCGTCCGCGGTGATGGCGATGTCGTCGACGAACGGGCCCGCGTAGTGCAGCCCTCCGTCCGTGGCGTAGCGGAAGCGGACCTTGCCCGTGGTGCCGGCGAGCGACGACAGGTCCCAGGTCTTCTGCGCCCACGCCTGGCCGGGGCCGGTCACCGGTGCGCCCACGGCCTTCCACGTGGTGCCGTCGGTCGAGGTCTCGACGAAGAGGTTGTCGTAGTCCTTCTCGATGTCGGACTGGACCCACGCCGACATCGACGCCGTGGTCTTGCCCGTGAGGTCGACGTCACGCGTCAGGGTCGTGTTGAGGTTGTCGTCCGAGCCGCCCCACCACTCGTAGGCGCCCGAGTGCGGGGTGTTGTAGTCCGTCTTCACCGTCTTGTCAGGAAGGGTGACGACAATTGCCTGGCTGTTGGTCCTCTGGTCAGCACCCGACGGGCCGAGCTTGATCGTCATGTCCTGGCCGAACGGCACCGACTTGTAGTCGAGCCAGCCGAGCTGGAGCTTCTCCCAGGCACCCATGTAGCCGGGGGTGGTGCCGATCGAGTCCGTCCCGTGGTTGAGCCAGGAGCCGCCCGACATCAGCGTCCAGAAGCCGGTGCCGTTGTCGCCACCCGCGGTGTCATAGAGGTCCGGCAGGCCGAGGTCGTGGCCGAACTCGTGCGCGAACACGCCGAGGCCGCCGTTCTCGGGCTCGGTCGTGTAGTCACCGATCCACATGCCGGAGTTGCCCAGCGGCACTCCGCCCAGCTTGTTCTGCTCCGGGCCGGTCTTGCCCTGGTTGTTGGAGTAGGCGTACCAGCGGTGGCTCCAGATGGCGTCAGCGCCCTGGGCGCCACCACCGGCTTCCTCGCCCTCACCGGCGTGAATGGCCTGGAAGTGGTCGATGTAGCCGTCGGGCTCGTTGAAGTTGCCGTCGCCGTCGTAGTCGTAGCGGTCGACCTTGTCGAACTGCTTGAGGTACGTTGTGATCTCGGCGTCGCTCTTCCCGGCTGCCTTCTGGGCGTCGTACCACGCCTGTGCCGTGTCGCGGATGAAGGGCCAGTAGCCGGCCGCGTCGCTCTGCTCGTTGCTGCCGTAGGCGGCCTCGTTCATCGGGACCTTGACCCAGTCGGAGACGTCACCCTTGGCAAGGAACCGGCCGTTGGACAGCTTGGTGTAGAAGTCCTTGAACGACTCGCCGTCGCCGAACATCATCTCCTTGTAGTGGGCCGAGTCGAAGTTGTCGGTCCAGTACGTCGAGTTGTCGTCGGTGCTGTTGCCGTCCCAGTTGCGGTCTGGCGAGGCGATCTGGTTGTGCACCGGTCCGGCGGTGCCACCGGTGTTCGGCTTGGTGCCGTCACCGAAGTCCGCGAGGATCGTGAAGATGTCCTCCTCACGCTCCACCGGGTAGGACACGTAACGGTCCTTGGCGGCCTTGCTGCCCTTGGCCGCCTTCTTGTTGCCGGCGAGCTTGATGACCCGCTGGCCTCCGCGGGTCTCGGTGGTGGCCTCGCCCTTGACGAGCTTCTCGACGGCCTCCTGGCGCAGCTGGCGCTGCGCGTCACCGAGGGGGTTGGGCAGGTCGTGCGCCCGGTTGTTCGCCTTCGGCTCCTTGTCGCCCTGCACAGGTGTCGCCTGTGCGGGGGCGGAAGCCATGCTCATGGCGACGGCCGCGACGGCCACGCCTGAGAGAGCGCTCAGATGACGTCTCTTCACAGATTCCTCCAGATTGACGATGCGCCTGTCGGTTTTCGACACGCGCAGAGCCGACCCAAACACGAACGCCCCATACCGGACTACCGGGGCAGAGGTATGGATTTGTTAAATTCTGGGACGAACGAGGCAGCCAACGGAGCCAAACGGACGCCATCGCAGAAAGTTGCGTGTCCCGACCAGTCGGGTCGCGACAGGGTGCCGGGCGCCGAGCCGGCGGCAGCCGGGCACCCCTAGGATCCCGGCATGAGCGAGCCCACGACCTCTGCAGCCAGCGAGACCACGGCGCCGTACGGCACCGGCGCCCAGGCGGCGCCACAGCGCCGGGTGCGGCTGCCCCACCTGCGGGCGATGAAGGAGCGGGGCGAGAAGTGGGCGATGCTCACCGCCTACGACATGTACGCCGCCGAGATCTTCGACGAGGCAGGCATCCCCGTGCTGCTCGTGGGGGACTCCGCCGGCAACAACGTCTTCGGCTTCGAGACCACCGTGCCCGTCACCGTCGACCACCTCGTGCCGCTGGTGCGCGCCGTCACCTCCGCCGCGAAGCACGCGATGGTCGTCGCCGACCTGCCGTTCGGCTCCTACCAGGCCAGCCCCCAGCAGGCACTGGCCACGGCCACCCGCTTCATGAAGGAGGGCATGGCGCATGCGGTGAAGCTCGAGGGCGGCAAGCCGATGGTCCCCGAGATCGAGCTGCTGGTGCGTGCCGGCATCCCCGTCATGGGCCACATCGGCTTCACTCCACAGAGCGAGCACGTCCTGGGCGGCTACCGCGTGCAGGGCCGCGGCGACAGCGCCGACCGCCTGGTCGAGGACGCCGTCGCCCTCGAGAGGGCCGGCTGCTTCGCCGTCGTCATGGAGATGGTCCCCGCGCCGCTCGCCGCCCGCGTCACCGAGGTGCTGTCGATCCCCACGATCGGCATCGGTGCCGGCCCCGACTGCGATGCGCAGGTGCTGGTCTGGCAGGACATGGCCGGCCTGCGCGGCGGCAAGGCGCCCCGCTTCGTGAAGAAGTACGCAGACCTGCGCACGGTCCTGGGTGAGGCCGCCAAGGCGTATGCCGCGGACGTCGCCTCCGGCTCGTTCCCCGCCGAGGCGAACTCCTTCCCCGAGTAGGCAACCGCGCGAAACCGCCGCGGCCACACGGCATACGGTGGTCCGGTGACTCTCCGCATCGGGTACAAGGCGTCGGCCGAGCAGTTCGGCCCCAGGCAACTCCTCGACTACGCCGTCCAGGCCGAGCAGGTGGGCCTCGACAGCGTGCTGGTCTCCGACCACGTGCAGCCGTGGCGCCACCACGGCGGGCACGCGCCGTTCTCGCTGTCTTGGCTCGCCGCCGTCGGCGAGCGGACCGAGCGGGTCCAGCTCGGCACCTCCGTGATGACCCCGACGTTCCGCTACAACCCCGCCGTGGTCGCGCAGGCATTCGCGACCCTCGGCTGCCTCTACCCCGGCCGGGTCATGCTCGGCGTCGGCACCGGTGAGGCCCTCAACGAGGTGGCGGTCGGCTCGGTCGCGGACTGGCCGGACTTCAAGGAGCGCTTCGCGCGCCTGCGTGAGGCCGTGCGGCTGATGCGTGAGCTGTGGACCAACGAGCGGGTGACCTTCGAGGGCGACTACTACCGCACCACCGACGCGACGGTCTACGACCGCCCCGAGGCGCCGGTGCCCGTCTACGTCGCGGCCGGCGGGCCGCTCGTGGCCCGGTATGCCGGCCGGTCCGGCGACGGGTTCATCTGCACGTCGGGGAAGGGCGAGGAGCTCTACCGCGACAGGCTGCTCCCAGCGGTGGACGAGGGCCTCGAGAAGTCGGGGCGGACCCGCGAGGACCTCGACCGGATGATCGAGGTCAAGCTCTCCTGGGACCCCGACCACGACCAGGCCGTGCGCAACTGCCGGTTCTGGGCCGCGCTGTCGCTGACACCGGAGCAGAAGCACGGCACCAGCGACCCGCTGGAGATGGAGCGGCTCGGTGACGCCCTGTCCGACGAGCAGGTGGCCAAGCGGTGGATCGTCTCCTCCGACCCGCAGGAGGTCGTCGACGCGGTCCGGACCTACGTCGACCTCGGCTTCAACCACCTCGTCTTCCACGCCCCCGGCGAGGACCAGTCCCGGTTCCTGCGCACCTTCGCCGAGCAGGTGCTCCCCGGCCTGCGCGAGCTCGGCTGACGGGGTCCCGAGCCCGACCACGCCGCACTACGCTCTGACCATGAGCACCGCCGACCCCGGCACTCACTGGACCGAGGAGGAGCCGCGCACCCGCTGGTCGGAGGTCTCCGGCGGACTCGGCGCCGCCACGGCATACCAGCGACGTTTCGACGACCTGGCTGCCAGCGGGGTGGACATCCACGGTGAGGCCGCCTTCATCGAGTCCCTCCTGCCGGCGCCGGCCCGCATCCTCGACGCGGGCTGCGGCACCGGGCGGGTCGCGACCCAGCTCACCAGCCTCGGCTACCACTGCGTCGGCGTCGACGCCGACGCCGACATGCTCGCCGTCGCGGCGGGGCGCGACCGGACGACCCGCTGGGTGCGCCAGGACATCAGCGACCTCCAGCTGCGCTCCCAGGCCTTCAACCTCGTCGTGCTCGCCGGCAACGTGGTGCCGCTCCTCGCGCCCGGCACGCTGCTGCGGGCCGTCCAGCGGCTGGTGGCGCACCTGCAGCCCGGTGGGCTGCTCGTGGCGGGGTTCGGGCTCGACGCCGGGCACCTCCCCCCGGACTGCCCGGTCACCCACCTCGAGGACTACGACCGGGCGTGCACGGTCGCCGGGCTGTCGTTCGCACGGCGGTTCGCGAGCTGGGACAGGCAGTCGTGGCACCCCGGGGCGGGCTACGCCGTGTCGGTGCACCGGCTGGTCGACTCGAGCATCTAGTCCGCCCCACGCGGAGCGTGGGACCCGGGTGTTGCTCAGTCCGCCCACGCGGAGCGTGGGACCCGCGAGCTCAGTCTTCCGAGCGCCCTTCCTCCCACTCCCGGTCCTCCTCGTCCCAGCGCTCGGTGCGCCGGCGGGCGAGCTCGAGGGCGTTCGCGGCGTCGGCCTCCGTGTCGTAGGGGCCCATCAGGTCATCGGACTGGCTCTTGCTCTCGTCGGTCTCGACCTGACCGGTGCTGAGGTTGTACCAAAAGGCCATCGGAGCCCTCCAAGTCGACGGATCAGCGGACGTCCCTAGACTCCACCGTATGCCGCTGACGTACGCAAGTGTGGCCCCAGGCGAGGTCTCGCCGCGCCGGCCCGTGCCCGCGTCGATCGCCCGCCCCGAGTACGTCGACAAGCCGGCACCCACCCGCGACCCCAGCCCCGAGGTCAAGGACGCCGAGACCATCGAGAAGATGCGCGTCGCCAGCCGAGTGGCGGCGCAGGCGATGGCCGCGGCAGCGGAGGTGATCGCGCCGGGCGTCACCACCGACGAGGTCGACCGCGTCGGGCACGAGTTCCTCCTCGACCACGGCGCCTACCCCTCGACCTTGGGCTACAAGGGTTTTCCGAAGTCCCTGTGCACGTCGGTCAACGAGGTCGTCTGCCACGGCATCCCCGACTCGCGCCGGCTCGAGGACGGCGACATCGTCAACATCGACATCACCGCCTACCTCGACGGTGTGCACGGCGACACTGACGCCACATACCTGTGCGGCGACGTCGACGAGGAGTCGCGGCTGCTGGTCGAGCGCACCGAACAGGCGATGCACCGCGCCATCAGGGCCGCGCTGCCCGGCCGGGAGATCAACGTCATCGGCCGCGTCATCGAGAGCTATGCGCGACGGTTCGGCTACGGCGTCGTGCGCGACTTCACCGGCCACGGGATCGGCCGGATGTTCCACAGCGGGCTCGTCATCCCCCACTACGACGCGGCCCCCGGCTACGACACGGTCATCGAGCCCGGCATGACCTTCACCATCGAGCCGATGCTCAACCTCGGCACCCATGAATGGCAGATGTGGGACGACGGCTGGACCGTCGTCACCAAGGACCGTCGCCGATCCGCGCAGTTCGAGCACACCATCCTGATCACCCCGGACGGCAACGAGATCCTCACCCTTCCGTAGGTTTCGCGAGCGCAAGGAGGCACACAGCATGGCCAAGCACGGGCTCCCCCTCGGCATCGATGTCGGCGGCAGTGGGATCAAGGGCGCACCTGTCGACCTCGAGAAGGGAGCCTTCGCGGCCAAGCGCCAGCGGATCGACACCCCACAGCCCTCGACCCCCGAGGCCGTCGCGGACGTCATCAACCAGGTCGTCGACCACTTCGACGACGTGCGCGGCGACTCGCCCATCGGCGTCACCATCCCCGGCGTCGTCACCCACGGGGTCGTGCGCTCGGCCGCCAACATCGACAAGGGCTGGCTCGACTTCGACGCCGAGCCGATGCTCGAGAAGAAGCTCGGCCACGACATCGTGCTCGTCAACGACGCCGACGCCGCCGGCGTGGCCGAGCTCTATTACGGCGCCGCGAAGGGCCAACGCGGCCTCGTCGTGATGACCACCCTCGGGACCGGCATCGGCACCGCCCTGATCCACGACGGGGTGCTGGTGCCCAACTCCGAGCTCGGCCACATCGAGCTCGACGGCCACGACGCCGAGACCCGGGCCGCCTCGTCCATCAAGGACAAGGAGGGCCTGTCCTACCCCGAGTGGGCCAAGCGGCTGCAGCGCTACTACAGCCACCTGGAGAACCTGCTGTGGCCGGACCTGTTCGTCGTGGGTGGCGGGGTGTCGAAGGACGCCGACCAGTTCCTGCCCCTGCTCGAGCTCCGCACCCCCATCGTGGCCGCCAAGCTGATGAACAAGGCGGGCATCATCGGTGCCGCCCACCTCGCCGCGCACAAGTAGGAGCCGGCCCGTTTCGCTCAGCGCATGGCCACGAGGTCCTGCAGCAGGAGTGCCTGGCGGTTCCGGAACAGGTCCGCCCCCACGCGCACACCGATCGTGAGCGCGATGCTGCCCAGCAGTGGACCGACGACCAGGGCCGACCACGCGGCCCAGCCCACCCCGAGCCACGCCGCGACCCCCAGCGCCAGCGCAGGCAGCGACAGCGCGAACACTGCAGCGCCACAGATGGCCTGCACGGCCATGGTCACGCCGACCGAGCCGGGGCGGCTGGTGAACGGGTTCTCCCCCGGTGCCGGCACGGCATACTGCTTGACCGCACTGGTGACGCACGCCACCGCGAAACCGTTGAGCAGCAAGGCGACAGCCACCCCCAGCGTCGCGGGCAGGAGGCGCCACGGCAGGCCGAGGAGTGGCCCGAGGACGGCATAGGTGGGGACGCACAGTACGGCCAGGAACCCCGACGGGAACAGCCGGCCGAGGCGGTCACTCACCCCGTCCACCCCTGAGGCGACGTGCATCCAGAACGCCGTGGAGTCGTAGCCGACGTCATTGTGCTGGCCCCAGCCGATCAGGTAGGCCGACGCCAGCGGCATGCCGGCCAGGGCCAGGTGCGAGTCGGACGCCAGACCCGGCACCAGGAGGCCGGCCGGCAGGAGCGCGGTCATCAGGCCCGGGAAGTTGAGCCGCGGGTCGCGCACCCAGTAGGTGCCGGCCCGCGCGGCGATGGCGCCCATGGGCGTGCCGGGCAGGCGGGCGAACAGGCCCAGCCCCTGCTTGTGCCCGCCGCCCCCGGACTGTGGCCGGGGGTTGCGCAGCGCGGAGACCAGCACCCGCTGCCACACGACGAACAACACCACGACGGTGCCGGCGGCGAGCGCGAGGAACAGCAGGGCGGTCCACCACCGTCCTTCGGCGGCCGCCGCCATGGCGGCCCACGGCCAGCCGAACGGCGTCCACTCCAGCACGTCCGCAACCCGCTGGAACCCGGCCCGGTCGCCTCCTCCGTTCCCGACCGTGGCGAGCACCGGGCCGACGGCGAGCAGCAGCACCAGCCCGCCGATGCCGGCGAGGTCGCGGCCCCGACGACTGGACAGCACAGCGGCGGCCGCGGCCGTGACGATCCGGCTGAGCAGCACGCAGGTGCCCACGCCCAGGGCCGCGGCGAGGACCGCGAGCAGGACGGCCGGCAGGCTGCGTGAGGCAGCCACGACCGCGGCAAGCGCGAGCAGTCCCGTGGCGACGCCGGGCAGCCCCACCAGGCCGGCCAGCGCGAGGCCCGCCGCCAGGCGCCGCTCCGGCACCGCGAAGGTGGCGAACCTGGTGGGGTCCAGCGTCGGGTCGGTGCCGAAGAGCAGCACCGGCAGCAGCGACCACCCGAGGACCAGGGCGGCGCCGCCGACCAGGAGCACTGCGCGGGTGAGGTCGAGGTCGTCGCGGAACCGCAGCACGACCAGCGAGACCAGGGCGGTCACGAGCAGGGCTCCGCCGTACAGGACTCCGAGGACCATGCCGACGACGGCGGCCACACTGCGGCGCAGCCCGTTGCGCAGCAGGGTGAGCTTCAGTCGGAGGAGGTGCGCAACCACGCCAGCCCTTCCACCGCGGTCACTCCCCCGACCAGCTCGAGGAACCGGTCCTCGAGCGACACCCCCGCGCGAACCTCCTCGAGCGGGCCGGCCGCGCGCACCGTGCCGGCCGCCATGATCGCTACGTCGGTGCAGATCCGCTCGACGAGGTCCATCACGTGGCTGGAGAGGACGACCGTGCCGCCACTGGCGGCGAACCCCTCGAGGATGCCCCTGATGGTGCGGGCCGACACCGGGTCGACCGCCTCGAACGGCTCGTCCAGCACCAGCAGGCGCGGCGCGTGGACCAGGGCGCACGCCAAGGTCACCTTCTTGGTCATGCCGGCGGAGTAGTCGATGACGAGCTTGTCCTGGGCGTCGACGAGGCCGAGCGCGGCAAGGAGCTCAGCGACGCGCTCGTCCACGAGGTGACGGTCCAGGCCCCTGAGCAAACCGGCATACGTCACCAGCTGTCGGCCGGTGAGCCGGTCGAACAGCCGAAGGCCGTCCGGGAGCACCCCGATCCGGGACTTCGCGGCGACCGGGTCGCTCCACACGTCCACGCCGAGGACCTCTGCCGTGCCGGCGTCGGGCCGCAGCAGCCCGGTGGCCATCGACAAGGTGGTGGTCTTCCCGGCCCCGTTGGGGCCGACCAGGCCGAAGAACGAGCCGCGCGGGACGTCGAGGTCGAGTCGGTCCACCGCGACCACCGCTCCGAACCGCCGGGTGAGCCCGCGCAGGCGCAGCGCAGGCGTCACGGCGGTGGGCGACCCCGGTGGTATGCCGTTGGGCTGGCTCAAGCGCGGAACTCCCGTCGCGAGCCGTCTGCGAGGTCGTGGATCTGGGTCTCCTTCGACCCGAGGTTGCCCGCCTGGCTGAGGTACAGCTGGCGTCCGTTGTCGTTGAGGAGGCCGTCGTGCACGGGGATCGCGTGCGGCGCAGCGAGGCGGCGCAGGAAGGCCGTCATGTCCCGGCTCGGCTGCCACGGCGCGTTGAGCGGGAAGGCGAGGACGTCGACGTGACCGGGTTCGGCGTCGAGCGCGTCGCCCGGGTGGAAGAAGGTCGGCTCACCCTCGGCGGTGACGAGCATGCCGGTGTTGTGGATGCGCGGGATCTCCTCGTGGATGAGCGCGTGCACCTGGCCGACACCGGTCACGGTGGTCGCTCCCACCTGGTGCTGGGCACCACCAGTCAGTGGTGTCGCCTCGATCCCCTTGTCGCCCAACAAGTCTGCCGTGTCCGGGTCGGTCAGCAGCTGCGCTCGCGGGTTGGCCGCGAGCAGCCCCGGGAGCCGGTCGGCGTCGAGGTGGTCGGCATGCTGGTGGGTGACCAGGACCGCGTCGAGGTCACGTTGCTCCTGGGCGCCGGGCGACCAGGAGCCGGGGTCGATGAGGAGCCTCGCGTCGCCGCTCTCGACGAGCAGGCAGGCGTGCCCGAGGTGGGTGATCCGCATGGTGCCCACCGTACGGCCTGGGTCGCGCGCGCGGGTGCGCTCACACGCCCTCGGGGAGGTGCCGCGCGAGGTACTCCTGCAGGGTGAGGACGTGCTCCGCGTCCAGTGAACCGCTCCGGGTGACGAGGGCGGTGAGGTTGCTCGGGCGCAGGATGTGCATGCCGTGGAGACGCAGGTCGGTGACTCCTAGGGGCAGCAGCCCGTCGACGAAGCAGAGGGCGCCGGTGACCCGGACGTTGTCCAGGCCCGCGCCCGCGAGGATGGACCGGATGCCGGCCACTCGCCTCGCGGTGGCTGCGGCCGCGGTGGTCATCACGCGGCCCCCGACGACGAGCTCCACCGGGCTGCCGGCCACGCCGGCGGGGCGCAGCTCGATGGCGGCGTTCTTGAAGTGCCTCACGTCGACGACGTGGACCCCCCAGGCGCTGATGGCGAGGTGCTCGATCCGACCTCGATGCCCGGGCACCCGGCGTTGGTGCAGCGTCAGCACGCCATGGACGCCGGCCGCCTCGAGGATCGCGCCCACGGCTTGGCTCGGGGCACTGGCTGCTCTCGCGCGGGCGTGGCCGGTCCGGAAGGCGCGCACGGTCAGGAGGCGGGTGAACAGGCCGCCACGACCGCGGTGGGTCGGCGCGCGCCCGTTCCGCTCGGCTGCCTCGCGCAAGGAGCGTCGGGTCGGAAGTGGTGGGCGATCGGCTGCCGTCGCAGGCAGCGGCACCGGCGCCGGTGGGTCCTGGGGCGCCGGCTCCGAGAGCTCCGCCGGAGGGGACGTGGGCGGAGCGGCCATGGACTTCTTCAGGGCAGCCAGGGTGGCGGCGACGGTCGCCGTGCTCGCGGTCCACTGCTCGGGCAGCACAACGTTGTTCGCGGCAGCGACCCCCTGCGGCCCGACTGCGCCAAGTGCCATCTGCACCACCCCTCTGGTTGTCCTGTCCACCACTCTGGCGGCTCGGGCGGTGGTCCGGGTCCGTTGCCGGAGAAGACCGGTAGAGGCGTGGAGGACCGGATAACCCGTTGGGGCAGAAACGTCAAGACTTGGTAAGAACGCCAGCGCCACGGCGTTGGCCCTCCTACAATGCGGGCCGGGGCGAACTGGTGAGGTCAGTCGATCGCGTCGCCGGCAAGGACCTCCGCGGCGAGTCGCTCCTCCTCGCTGACCTCCCAGACCTCCCAGGCCGCGTGCAGCGCGAGTGCGATGATGAAGCAGCCGAGGACGAGGTCGGGCCAGCCCGAGCCAGTCAGGGCGGTCACGACGGCCATCCCGATGATGGCGAGGTTGACGAGCACGTCGTTCCTGGCGGACAGGAACGCCGCCCTGCTCAGTGAACCTCCGCGGTGCCGCACCTGGGCGAGCAACCACGCGCTCGTCCCGTTGACCCCGACCGCGCCCAGCGATGCGAGCACCACCGGAACCACCTGGGGTGCAGTGGGCTCCGTGAGGTGTTGGATCGCCGTCCAGCCCGCGACCGCGGCCGGGCCGAGGATGACCAGGGCCATCGCCTTGCCCATCAACGCCCGGCGCGCGAGCGGCCAACCCAGGGCCACGAAGATGAGCAGGTTGATCGAGGTGTCCTCGAGGAAGTCGACGCTGTCGGCCAGCAGGGACACCGAGCCGGCTGCCAGGGCGACGGCGAACTCGACGAAGAAGTACGCAAGGTTCAGCAGCGCCACGAGCACCACGGCCCGCCGCAGCTGGTCTGCGGCCAGCCTTGCTGGATGGCGGTTGTCGTCACCGGGCATGTCGCCTGACCTCATCGCATGGACCTCTCTGGGTGGATGAGTCGGCCGATACGCCGGGTTCAGTTCCGCGCCGCCGTTACCAGCGACGCGGCGACGGTCATCCATCTACGACAGCCGTTGCCGGCTGCCTCCAGCGTCCTACCCGTGTGCTCGGGCGGGCCGCCCTCGGACGCACACTGTCTGGACTTGCTCCGGGTGGGGTTTACCGAGCCGACCTGGTCACCCAGGCCGCTGGTGGTCTCTTACACCACCGTTTCACCCTTACCGCCC
>DASUKI010000230.1:0-4849 GCA_036278855.1 Pedococcus sp. | reverse complement strand
GGACGACCGCTGCCGGTCCGGCTGGCGAGCACGTTCTCGTAGTGCAGGTCGGTGTGCACGAGCGTCGCGTCGCACGCCGGGTCTGCGGTCAGGTCGCGGACCAGTCCGGTGAGGCGGTCCAGCATCCGCCGCGGGAGCGCCCCCTCGGTGGCGGCGATCTTGACCAGCTGCTCGCGCGCGAACACGGACAGCGGTCGCAGGCCTGGCGGTGCCGCGACGTTGAGCTGCGGCAACAGGCTCCCCGCCACCGTGCACGCCGCGTCGATGTCGAGCGTCCGCAGGTCGCGGGTGGGGTCGAGCGCCTCGACCAGCAGGGCGCCCCGGCCCGGGTCGGCGGCCACGAGCCGCACCGCACCCCGCCCGTCCCAGTGCCGCAGCACCAGGGGCTCGTCGCGTGCCTCGATGTGCGGCCAGGCCACCTTGAGGGCGAACCGCTCCCCGTCGCGCAGCACGGGCACGACGACGGCGGTCCAGCCGGTCTCACCCCGGCCGACGGGCGTGAGCTCCCACTCGTCGAGGACCTGCGCCAGCAGGCGGGGCAGCCCTGCCTCCCACTGCACACCCGACGGGCCGCCCACTGCGCCGTCCTCGGCGCTGAACCGCCGCACGAACTCGCGGAACGCCGACGGGACGAGCGCGGCGGCCTCCTCCGGACGGGTCACTGGCCGGGAACGACCAGGCCGGGGAACGGCTCGAGCGGGATGCCCCAGCGGGAGGCCAGCACTTCCGTCTCGGCCAGCCACTGCACGAGGGACCCCAGCGGTCCGTCACTCGCACCGGCGGAGCCCAGCTGGCGGGCCACCGCCGAGCGCAGCTCGGTGAGCAGGTGCACGGCGAGGCGGCGGGCGGCAGCCGGCGTGGTCACCGTGAACGGCAGCGGGTACGCCAGGGGGGGAGGTCCGGCGGCGTCGCCGGCCAGCGACTCCTGCGTGAGCGCCCGGGCCTGCAGCGCGGCGAGGGTCGAGGCTGCCACGGTCTGCTGGGCACCGGTCGGCGACTGGGCCGTCACGACCTGGAAGCCGTAGGTGGCGGCGCGCGTGCTCTCCAGGAAGCTCGCGGCCAGCGACGGCGAGTCCCAGGCCGGGTCTGACCAGGCGACGGTGCCGCCGAGCAGCGTCGCGGCGGCAGCCCGCTGGGCGAGGGCGGCGCCGTACAGCGGGACGGCGGGCGTCACCGCCCGGGCGAGGCTGCGGAAGGCCGCACCACCCACCGCTGCACCCTCCAGGGCGGCCAGCGACTGCGGGCCCGTGGTCGACGTGGGCCCACTCGTGGTCGCGGACGGGCCCGGGGCCGTGGTGGTGGGGCTCGGCTGGTCGAGGACCTTGTCCGGCACGGCCAGCCGGCGCAGCTCCTCGCGGAGCACCTGCGACTGGTCGCGGTGCAGGCCCGCAAGCACCGAGGGAAGCGCCTTGGGTGCGCCTCCCAGGGCGGCCGCCGCCTCGGCGAGGGTGCCGCACTCGTGCCACAGCCCGACCAGGAAGGACTCCCCGGCAATCGGCTTGCGCGTCGGGATGAGGGGCACGTGCGGGGCATCGTCCTCGAGCCGGATCCCGCACGCCCCCAACGTCACCGCCGCCACGGCGCCCACCCCGAGGCCGAGGGCCGCCCGCCTGCTGGGGCACGGCGGCATACCGGAACGCTCCTCGGGCATGCGCCGATCATGACATGCGCCCCGGCGCCCGCATGCGTCCCTCCTGCCTCGCGGATAGAGTGGTCGCGCAGGACCGCGAGAACTTCAGAGAGGACGAGTCAGTGAGCGTCAAGGACCAGATTCGTCCCGCTGTCGAGGGCCCCCTCGGCGCCCTCGGGCTGCTGGTCGAGGACGTCGCCGTCACCCCGGCCGGCCGACGCCGACTGGTGCGCATCTGGATCGACCGCGTCGTCGACGACACCGGTCCCGACACGACCACGCCGACCGAGCCCGTCAGCCTCGACGAGGTCGCCGACGCCACCCGAGCGGTGTCCGCCGCGCTCGACGAGTCCGACGCGATGGGGGAGCAGCCCTACACCCTCGAGGTCACCTCACCGGGCGTCGACCGCCCGCTGACCGCGCCGCACCACTTCCGCCGCAACGTCGGCCGGCTCCTCACCCTCACGCCCACCGAGGGCGAGGCGGTGACCGGTCGCCTCGTGCGGGCCGGCGCCGACGGGCTCACCCTCGAGGTGCCGGCGGCCGCCAAGGTGCCCGGACGCACCGAGGAGCTTCCGTATGCCGCGGTGTCCAGGGCCGTGGTGCAGGTGGAGTTCTCGCGGCCCACCACCGACTCCGGCGCCGCCGCTGACGCGGCGGGCGACCGGAACCCTGAGGAGCACTGATGGACATCGACCTGGCCGCCCTGCGAGCCCTCGAGCGCGAGCGCGACATCTCCCTCGAGGTCCTGATCCCGGCGATCGAGCAGGCCCTGCTCGTCGCCTACCACCGCACCGACGGCGCCTACCGCGACGCCCGGGTCGAGCTCGACCGCAAGAGCGGGCACGTCATCGTCTGGGCCCGCGAGGAGGTCGAGCCCGCCGAGGCCCCCGTCGTGGAGGAGGACCCCGAGGAGGGCGGCCGCCCGGTGCGCGAGCTCGGGCCCGAGTTCGACGACACGCCCACCGGCTTCGGGCGGATCGCCGCCTCGACCGCCCGGCAGGTCATCGTGCAGCGGCTGCGCGACCTCGAGGACGAGCAGATCATGGGCGACTTCAAGGGGCGCGAGGGCGACGTGGTCGCCGGGATCATCCAGCAGAGCCCCGACCCGCGGCACGTCACCGTCGACTTCGGCACGGTCGAGGGCATCCTGCCGCTGGCCGAGCAGGTGCCGGGGGAGCGCTACGTCCACGGCGAGCGCCTCCGCTGCTTCGTGGTGTCGGTGCGCCGCGGGCCGAAGGGCCCGCAGATCGGGCTGTCACGCACCCACCCCAACCTCGTGCGCAAGCTGTTCGCGCTCGAGGTCCCGGAGATCGCCGACGGGTCGGTCGAGATCGCCGCGCTCGCCCGAGAGGCAGGCCACCGGACCAAGATCGCCGTGCACTCCAAGGTTCCCGGGCTGAACGCCAAGGGGGCCTGCATCGGCCCGATGGGGGCCCGCGTGCGTGCCGTGATGACCGAGCTGCACGGCGAGAAGATCGACATCGTCGACTGGTCCGAGGACGCGCGCACGTTCGTGGCGGCCGCGCTGTCGCCCTCGCGCGTGGAGTCGGTGGAGATCGTCGACCCCCAGCTCCGCTCGGCCCGCGTGGTCGTGCCCGACTACCAGCTGTCCCTGGCGATCGGCAAGGAGGGGCAGAACGCCCGGCTCGCGGCCAAGCTCACGGGCTGGCGGATCGACATCCGTCCTGACACCGCTCAGGGCGCGGATGGCGCTGCCCCCGGCGAGTAGGGATAGACTGGTGGTGGCCGACCGGACTGGACTCCGGCCTGATGCGACCCGTGCGAGCTCTGGGGATCCCACCCGGACGTGTGTGGGGTGCCGCAGGACGGATAGCTGGTCGGCACTCCTGCGAGTGGTCGCGGAGACGGACGAGGCCGGTGCGATCCGGCTGAACCCCGACCCGCGGCACCGCCTGCCGGGGCGCGGCGCATGGCTGCACCCGACGGGCGACTGCCTCGAGCAGGCCCTGCGCCGTCGGGCGTTCGGGCGCGCGCTGCGCACCAGCGCCGCCCCCGACCCGGCAGCGGTCGTGGCCCACCTCGAGGCCCTGGCCAACGGCCGCCCGCAGGATCACTGAAGAACCGTCCGAAGCACATGGGAACCGACCATTACTCGGAACAGAGAGTGGGTTTGACGGCTGATGAGCACCCGATGAGAACTCAGCAATGAGCTCCCCCCAGAAATAGGGTCCGGGCCTTCCTGCATCGTCAGGAGCACGGACCGCGACAAGGAGAAACGTGGCAAAGGTCCGTGTGAGCGCGCTCGCCAAGGAGCTGGGCACCGACAGCAAGACGCTGATCGCCCACCTCAACAGCATCGGCGAGTACGTCAAGACCGCCAGCTCGACCATCGAGGCGCCCGTCGTCCGCAAGGCGACGGAGACGTTCCCCGAGGAGCTGAAGAAGAAGGCACCCGTCAAGAAGGCGGCGGCGAAGAAGGCCGCGCCCGCGACGCCGGCTGCCGAACCGACCAACGGCGCAGCGCCGACCGAGGCTCCGGCGGCGACGCCTGCCCAGGGTCCCACGGCGCCGACCGCTGTCCCCGAGGCGGGCACCCAGGCGGCTGCACCGCAGGCGCCCGCAGCGTCGCAGGCACCCGCACCCCAGGCTCCGGCTCCGGCTCCCGCAGCCCCCGCTGCTCCGGCCGCCAGGGCGGACGTGCAGTCCAGCCGCGAGGACGGCCAGCAGGGCCCAGGAGGGTCCTCCTCACCGCGTCCCGGCGCGCGCCCGGGCGGCACCACCCCGCGTCCGGGTGCGCCGCGTCCCGGCAACAACCCGTTCGCCCCGAGCCAGGGGATGGGCCAGCGCCCGGCCGCCCGTGAGGGCTCGCCGCGCCCGGGCAACAACCCGTTCGCGCCGAGCCAGGGCATGCCTAGGCCACAGAGCCGACCCGGCGGTCCCCGCCCCGGCGGCGCCGGCGGACCCGGCGGTCCCCGTCCCGGTGGTCCGCGCCCCAGTCCCGGCATGATGCCGGACCGCAGCGCGGTCGCTCGCCCCGGTGAGCGCCCGGCGCGCGGCGGTGGCCGCGGCCCGGGTGGCCCCGGCGGCGGCGGTCGCGGCCCGGGTGGTCCCGGTGGCGGCGGCTTCGCCGGTCGTCCCGGCGGTGGTGGGTTCCGTGGTGGCGGTCGCGGCTCGACGGCAGGTGCGTTCGGCCGCGGTGGCGGTCGTCCCGGGCGCCAGCGCAAGTCCAAGCGGGCCAAGCGCCAGGAGTTCGAG
>DASUKI010000229.1:0-3193 GCA_036278855.1 Pedococcus sp. | reverse complement strand
GAGTACGAGCGTTCGATGACCACGCTGGTCGACGCCGCGGTCAAGCCGCGCGTGGCGCAGTACGTCGCCAACATCCACCAGCGGCTCGACGCGATCACGCCCGGCGTCCCCTTCGCCATCATGAAGTCCAACGGCGGCGTGTTGTCCGCGGACGAGGTGGTGCACCAGCCGATCACGACCGTCCTGTCGGGCCCGGCGGCAGGCGCGCTGGGGGCGGGCATGGTGGCGCGGCGGGCGGGTTTCGACAAGGTGCTGACCTGTGACGGCGGCGGCACCTCCACCGACGTGTCCGTGGTCCTCGACGGCGAGCCGACCCTGACTACCGAGGGCACGGTGGGCGCCTACCCCAGCAAGATCCCGATGATCGACGTCGTGACGGTCGGCGCCGGCGGCGGCTCGATCGCCTGGGTCTCGCCCGAGGGCACGCTCAAGGTGGGTCCCCAGTCGGCGGGCGCCGATCCCGGACCGTTGTGCTACGCCCAGGGCGGCACCGAGCCGACCATCACGGACGCCCACGTCGTCCTCGGGCGCATCCCGCCCCACCTGCTCGGCGGCGAGATCCCCCTCGATGTCGATGCCGCACGTCACGGCATCGAGGTCCTCGCGCAGCGGTTGGGGCTCGACCCGATCCGTTGTGCCACAGGCATTCTCGAGATCTCCGCCTGGAACCAGGCCAACGCGCTGCGGCAGGTGTCCGTGAAGCGGGGGCTCGACGTCCGCGACTTCATGCTCACGACGTTCGGGGGCTCGGGGTCGCTGCTCGCCTGCCGCCTGGTCGACATCCTCGGGCTCGCCGGGGTGGTCGTTCCGCTGAACCCCGGAAACGTCTCCGCGTTCGGGCTGCTGACGGTCGACGTCCGCAACGACTACGTCCAGACCGCGGTCATGAAGCACGCCCAGCTGGACCACGCCCTCATCCAGCAGACCTTCGACGGGCTCACCGACCGCGCGGCGAAGGCCCTCGACGCCGAGGGATTCGGCCCTGAGGAGCACCAGTACCTGCGCAGCGTCGACGTGCGGTACTTCGGACAGGCCTTCGAGGTGCGGGTGCCCGTCCCGTCCGGCATGGTCGACGAGCCGTATGCCGCGTCCGTCGCCTCCGCGTTCCACGACGCGCACCGCGCGCTGTACGGCTACGACTTCCGCGACGACCCCGCCCAGCAGGTCGAGTGGGTGAACCTGCGGGTGACCGGCATCGGTCCGATCACCCGCCCCGCGCTGCGCGAGCTCCCCTGTCCACGCAAGTCTTCGGAGGATCCAGCGGGTCCGGGTCCGACAGATCCTCCGAAGACTCGAGGCACCAGGGCGGTGTGCTTCGACGCGGACGAGGGGTACCGCGGCACCCCGGTCCACTGGCGAGCGGACCTGTGTGCCGGCGACACCTTCGAGGGCCCGGCCATCGTCGAGGAGTTCGGCTCGACGGTGCCGGTGCACCCCGGGTTCACGGTCCGCGTCGACTCGATCGGCAACCTCGTCATCACCCGCGGAGGTGCGCGATGAACCCGGCCGGCCTGCCCACGGCATACGAGCACGGAGACCGGCTTTCGCCGGAGGGGACCACTGTCGACCCGATCCTCGTGGAGATCGTCCAGGGCACCCTCGCGAGCGTCGAGCTGGAGGTCGAGACCGCCATCGCGCGCACCAGCCGCTCTCCGATGATCCGTGATGCCCACGACTTCCGCGCAGGAATCCACGACCGGCAGCTGCGCAAGCTCACCGGGCGGTCGTACTCCGCGCTCGTCCACCCCGTGGTCCGCGACTTCGCCCTGGCCGAGATGGCCGAGGGCGACGTGTTCTTCCACAACGACGTCTACGAGTCGGAGGGTGGCATCGGCCACCTCCCCGACCTGTGCGTCACGGTTCCCGTGTTCCACGGCGGCGAGGTGGTCGCGTTCGTCCAGGCGTTCGGGCACCATGACGACCTCGGCGGTGCGGTGCCGGGATCGATGCCGAGCAACGCGACGACGGTGTTCGAGGAGGGCCTGGCGGTCCCGCCGATCAAGCTGTGGGACAAGGGAGTTCCCAATAGGGCTGCCCTGCGCATCATGACCCGCAACAGCCGGATGCCCGACTCCCTCGCCGCCGACCTCGACGCCGAGTGCTCGGCCTGCCTGATGGGATCGCGCCGGCTGTCCGAGCTCTTCGAGCGCTACGGGCGCGACCAGGTCGAGGCGGCGTTCGACGCGATCCTCGACCAGACCACCGAGACCTACCGGCGCGAGATCCTGTCCAGGATCCCTGACGGCACGTATGTCTGGGAGGACTACGCCGAGCACGACGGCGTCGACGAGCCGCAGCTGCACACCCAACGGATCACGCTGACCAAGGTGAGCGACGCCCCTGCCGACCCCGAGAACGGCCGACCCGCAGGGCCCCGACTCATCATCGACTTCACCGGCACCAGCCCGCAGGCCAAGGGACCGATCAACCACTGCGGCGACTACGTGGGCGGCAACTTCCTCAAGAAGTGGCTCGCCCCGATCCTGCGCAACCTCGCCGAGACCCCCGAGCGGATGGCCGAGCTCGACGTCAACGAGGGCGTGGTGCCGCTCATCGAGATGCGCTTCCCCGACAAGGGCACCCTCCTCACCCCCATCTACCCGGCGCCCACGAACGCACGCACCTTCGTCATCCTGCGGCTGCTCGGCGTCCTGGCCGGTGTGGTCGCCAAGGCGGTCGACGGCCGGATGCCCGCCGACCAGGAGACCATCCGCTACACCGGCGTATACGGCAAGGACCGCGACGGCAACGACTACCTCATGCGCGAGGTGCTCGGTGGCGGGTCGGGCGGGCGCCACTACGCCGACGGCGAGGACACCATCCACGTCGTCCCCGACTCACGGAACCTACCGAGCGAGTTCACGGAGAGCCGCTTCCCGTTCGTCGTCGAGCGGCTGGGGCTCGCGGTCGACTCCGGTGGTGCGGGGCGCTACCGCGGCGGGCTCGGCTATGAGAAGCAGATCCGGATGCTGCGGGACGGCCACTTCATGTCCATCGCCGACCGTTCCATCCTCGCCTGCTGGGGGGTCAAGGGCGGCAAGGCCGGTATGCCGTTCAACGTCACCATCGACGTCGGCGGCCCGGACGAGCGCGAGGTCGATGCCCTCGCGAACGCCGAACCGGTCAGGGCCGGACAGGTGATCCGCATCCGCACGACAGGTGGAGGCGGGTGGGGCGACCCGCTCGAGCGCCC
>DASUKI010000228.1:0-5898 GCA_036278855.1 Pedococcus sp. | reverse complement strand
ACGTCGACCGGGATGTCCTGCGGGATCACGGCGATCCCGCCGCGGCGGGCCACCGTCTCGGCCATCCGGCGACCGGCGATGGCGGTCATGTTCGCGACCACGAGGGGGATGGTCGTCCCTGTCCCGTCGGAGCTGGACAGGTCGACGTCGAGGCGGCTGGTCACGTCCGACCGGCTCGGGACCATGAACACGTCGTCGTAGGTCAGGTCGAACTGGGGCTGGAGGCCGTTGAGGAACTGCACGGCCCGAGTCTAGGCGCGCGGGGCGTGCCGAATCTTGGGCCAAACTTCCTGTGGACGGTGAACGTTCAGCGGCACCGCGAACTTTGGGCCAAGGTTGCGCGCCCCGCCCGGCGTCAGTGGCGGAACTGCTGGCGCACGATCGCGTCCCAGACACGGTCGCCGCCGAGGGTGCGTGCCGTGATGGCCGCGCGGGCCGCCGGGGTCACGACGTACCGGCTGCGCGGCGAACGCGCCTCGACCGCCTTGAGCACCACCTTGGCGACAACCTCCGGACCGGCCGCGAGGACGGGGTTGGCGTATCCACCCGAGGTGATGCTCGCGCTGGTCGCCAGCAACGCGGCATACGGCGAACCCTCTTGTGCCGCATGGGCGTCCGAGGACATGGCGGTCTCCTCGAAGCCGGTCCGGATGAGGCCGGGCTCGACCAGGCTGACGTGGATCCCGAACTGCCGGACCTCGTTGCGCAAGGCGTCGCTGATCGCCTCCACGGCGTACTTGGTCGCGTGGTAGTAGCCGCCCACCGGCCAAGTGAGCCGCCCGCCCATCGAGCCGATGTTGACGATCCGGCCCGCGCGGGCCGCGCGCATCGCAGGGAGGGCCAGCTGGCACATCCGGGCCAGGCCGAAGACGTTGGTCTCGAACATGGCCCGGACCTTGTCGAGCTCGGTCTCCTCGATCGTGCCGTACTCGCCGTATCCGGCGTTGTTGACGAGCGTGCCGACGTGCCCATGCTCCTCCTCGACCGCCTTGACGGCGGCGGCCATCGACTCCTCCGAGGTGACGTCGAGGGCAAGGACGTGTGCACCGGCGGCCCGGAGGCCGGACAGCGACTCCGGTCGCCGCGCGGTGGCGTAGACGGTGTGACCCGCCTTGACCAGCAGGTCGGCGATGGCGGCGCCGATGCCAGAGGAGCAGCCGGTGACGAGGACGGGGTCGGGGGAGGTGCTCATGCCCGCCAGTCTGGCCGATGCCGGTGCGGCGCGTGTCAGCCGAGGGTGTAGCGCACGATCCGGCTGCCCTCGCGGACCACCAGGGCGTGGGCCTCGAGGCGCAGCAGGTCCAGCCGTCCGGTGGTCGCGACCTGCGCGCGGGTTTCGCCGGTGGCTGCGTCGAGCAGCTTGACCACGGTGGTGCGCTCGCCCCACCGGAGCGGGTCGAGCGGCGTGGAGCGCTCGACGCGCACGGCGACCAGGGAGCCGGCCGCGGCCAGCTGGCCGTCCCGCGGCTGTGGGTCCTTCGTGGGCCGGCCGGTGGCCAGGTCGAGGCGCTCGACCCGGCCGGGCCACGACAGCGCGAGGCTGCCGTTGGCGGCCGCCATCCCGGGGACCCTGGCGTCCGGGCAGTCCGGCAGGACCCGGGTCCACAGGGGGTCTGGGCTGACGTACGCCGCCACCACGCAGCTGCCCTGCTGCACGTCCGCCAGCACGACCGTCCCGCTGTCGGTGGTGAGGGCAGCGTGTCCGGGTTGCAGGGCGCGGCGTCCGGATGCCGGGTCGGTCACCAGGAAGCCGCCGCCCTCCACCCGCGTGATCGCGACCTTGGGCAGCGCCCGCTCGCTGCCCGCGGGGTCGGAAGTCCCGATCCCTGCTGCGCGCCACGACTGCCGGCCCTGCGCCGTGAGCCCGACGAGGTCGCAGGCACCGTCCGCCGGGCAGACGTTGACGACGGTGCTGCTGTGGTCGGCCGCGACCGGGGTGACGGTGCTACCGGTGGGTGCGCGCCACGTCCAGCGGGTCGTCGCGTCGAGCCGCACCGAGTCGACCCGGGCCTCCCCTGCGATGATGAGCCGGTCGTCACCGATGAACGGGGTGCCACCCTGGACCGAGCCCAGCCGAACCGTCTTGCCCGTGCTGAGGTCGATGGCGGTGTTGTCCCCGCTGACGAGGGCCTGGCCGGCGATCACCTGTCCCGCAAGGGACTTCGCGGCCCAGTCACCCTCGACCCCGCTGGTCCTGGGGGTGGTGAGGTATGCCGCCGCCACCAGTCCCAGCACCACGACACCACCCAGCCCGGTGAGGGCAAGGCGCGTCGACGGCGCCTGGAGGCGCCTCGTGGACTTCTCGCTCACGAGTCCTGGTGCGGACGAGAAGGGTTGGTACGAGGCTTGATCCGGACCCCGGGGATGACTGGAGCCGGGAGGTGCTGGACGGCACCGGCATACCCCTGCACTTCTCCGAAGCGGTCGTCGTGGGCCATCCACGCGTCGCGAGCAGCCACGATCTCCTCGTGGCTGCGGCCGACGAAGTTCCACCACATGACGATCTCCTCCTCGAACGGGGGACCGCCGAGGAGGATGGCCCGCGCCGGCTCGCCGGACACGTTGGCCAGGGTGAGGGCGCCGCGGCCGGTCGCGAGGTAGGCGAGCGAGCCGCGCGCGAGGCTGGTGCCCTCCACGGAGACTCCCTCGGTGTCGGCCAGCACGCCGTGCTCGTACGCGCGATCGACGTCGAGGGTGGCGGTGGCTCCCGGCGCGAGGGTGAGCTCGGCACCCAGCAGGGGCGTGAAGGTCTGCACGGGCGAGGTCTGGCCGGCCAGGTCGCCGAGGAAGACGGAGGCGGTGACACCGTCGGCGACCTCGACCCTGGCTGGCACGTGGTGCTGGAAAGCCTTGGGGGCGTTGCGGTGTGCGCCCGGGAGGGCGACCCACAGCTGGACGCCGTGCAGCGTGGTCGTGCCCGGGGTGGAGACCTCGGAGTGGGCGATGCCGTGGCCGCCCGTCATGAGGTTGAGCTCGCCCGGTCGGACCATCGCGTGCGACCCGAGGCTGTCGCGGTGCTCGACCTCACCGGTGAACAGCCAGCTGACCGTCTGCAGCCCGGTGTGCGGGTGGGGAGGGACGTCCATGCCGCCGGTGGTGCTGACGTCGTCGGGTCCGTAGTGGTCGGCGAAGCACCAGGCGCCGATGAGGGAACGCTGTCGCTGGGGAAGGGTGCGTCGCACCGTCATGGCGCGCGGGCCGCCGAGCGGGACGTCGCGCGGCTCGAGCACCTCGACCTCACCCGGTCCCGGGGCGGTGTCAGGTGGGCAGAGCGTCTCCTCCTGCGGGCGCGTCTCGACGTTGCTCATGCGGCCAGTCTCGCACCGCTCAGGACCCGGCCGACTCGTCGGGCGGCGGCAGCACGCCGGTCAGCTCGTCGACGACCAGGTCGGAGCCCACGTGTCCCGCGCGGAACGAGGCCCGGCCCACCATGTGGCTCGCGACCGGCGAGGTGACCAGCTGGAACAACGCGACGAGGGCGAGCAGGCCGACGCTGCGCAGGTCGTGCAACCGGAGGCCGAGACCGAGCAGGATCGCGAGGAGCCCGAGCACCTGCGGCTTGGTTGCCGAGTGCATGCGCGTGAGGACGTCCGGGAAGCGCAGGATCCCGATCGCCGCGGTCAGCGTCAGCAGCGCCCCCAGCACCAGGAGGGCCGCAGCCACGACATCGGTCACCGCACTCATGACTCCTCCGCCTCGACGTCGTCGCTGCCCCGGGTGAACCGGGCGATGCTGACCGAGCCCACGAACCCGAGCAACGACAGCACGCCCAGGATCGGCAGCGTGGTGCTGTGCCGGTTGACCGCCGCCTCGAGGGCCAAGCCGCAGATCACCACCGCGACCAGCACGTCGAGGGCGACGACCCGGTCGAGCATCGTGGGACCCCGCGAGATCCGGATGACGAGCAGCAGGGCTGCCATGGCCAGCATCGCGACGCAGATCGCGAGCACGGCGCTCATGCCGAGCCCTCCTTCGGCTGGTCCGGCTGGAGCTCCAGGTGGTCGGTCTCGGCGCCGAACGCCAGCACCACCCGTCGCTCGAGGGCGTGGACCTGCTCGCGCATCCGGTCCACTCCGCCCAGGTCCTTGGCATCCAGGACGTGCAGGAAGAGGGTGTGGGTGGACCGCCGGGCCTCCACGACGAGGCTCCCCGGGACCAGCGACACCATCTCGGCCACCACGGTCAGGACGAAGTCGGAGCGCGTCCTCAGGTCGACCTCGATCACCGCGTTGCGGGGCTGGCGACTGAACTGCAGGGTCGTCCACACCACCTGGGCGCTCGCGGCGACCAGGTCGGCGAGGAAGCGCGCCGTCAGCCACCCGAGCCACAGCGGACGCACGTGCAGGTGCATCCGCAGTCGTGGCAACGGGAACACGAGGCACACCACGATGGCGACGGCGACTCCGGTCACGACGGTCACCAGCGTCACGTCGCCCCACAACGCCACCCAGACAACCGTGAGCCACCCGACGACGGAGGGCTGCACTCCTCGAACGCGCGAGGGCCGCACGACGTCGTCGCGCTGCGGGCTCTGCCGGCTCACCGGGAGCCTCCTGCGAGGACCGAGGAGATGTAGATGCCGGGGTCGAGGATGTCGTGTGCGGCGCGGCCGGTGTAGCCGAACACGGGTCCGGCGACGACGGTGAGGGCGAGGCTGGCCGCGACCAGTGCCGCGGTCGCGCCCACCATGGTGCGCGGGAGGCGAGTGGGCAGCACCCCCTCGTCGAGCAGCTGGTGGAAGTCCTTGGTGCCGGTGTCTTCCACGTCGATGATGGCGCGCGCCTCCTGCAGCTCGCGGACCCCGAAGGTCCCCGACCCGACATGGACGTGGCCACGGTGGCGTACCACGTCGGGGGAGTCGTGCAACCGCTCGGAGTCGGACAGCTGCTCCGCCATCTCGTGGGCCTGTGCCGGGGTGCGCCAGAAGGCGAGGTTCCAGCTCTTGGCCACCGCGTAGAGGGTGAGCAGGCTGGTGACGATGCCCGCCGCGACGACGACGTAGGCCAGCGGGGTGCCGACCCGGAGGCCGGCCTCCGTCAGGGCCACCTTGCCGAGGAAGCCCGACATGGGAGGGATGCCGGCCAGGTTCATCGCGGACACGAAGTAGAGGACCGCCAGCAGTGGCGCGGCCCGGGCCAGGCCGCCGAGCTTGATCAGGCTGGTGCTCCCCGCACGTCGCTCGACGAGGCCGAGCACCAGGAACAAGGCGGTCTGGATCGTGATGTGGTGCACGACGTAGAAGATGGCGCCGGAGTAGCCCGCCACGGTGCCGAGTGCCACGCCGAACACCATGTAGCCGATGTGGCTGACGAGGGTGAACGACAGCAGGCGCTTCATCTCCGACTGGGCGACGGCACCGAGGATGCCCACGATGAGCGTGAGCAGCGCAGCCCACAGCAGGAGGTCGGTCAGGGGGCTGTCGGGGAAGAGCAGGGTCTGGGTCCTGATGATGGCGTAGACACCGACCTTGGTGAGCAGGCCGGCGAACACTGCGGTGACCGGCGCGGGCGCGGTCGGGTAGCTGTCGGGAAGCCAGAACGACAGCGGGAACACGGCAGCCTTGATCGAGAAGGTGGTGAGCAGCAGCAGCTGCAGCACGAGGGCGACCGCGGGTGGCAGGTCGCTGATCCTGCCGGCCAGCTGGGCCAGGTTGAGGCTGCCCGTGGCGGCGTAGACGGCTGCGAGCGAGATCAGGAACAGCGTGGAGGAGATCACGTTGACGACCACGTAGATCGTCCCCGCGCGGATGCGCGCGCCCGTGCCACCGAGGGTCAGCAGCACGTAGCTGGCGAACAGCAGGATCTCGAAGCTCACGAACAGGTTGAACAGGTCGCCGGCGAGGAAGGCGTTGGAGACACCGGCGGAGAGGACCAGGAAGGTCGGGTGGTAGATCGTCAG
>DASUKI010000227.1:0-4555 GCA_036278855.1 Pedococcus sp. | reverse complement strand
GGTCGGCACGCTTGACCTGATGATTCCCAAGCTGCGTTCGGGGACCTACTTTCCCGAGTGGCTGCTGGAGCGGCGCCGCCGCGCCGAGGCGGCGCTGGTCTCGGTGGTGGCGACCTGCTACCTGCTGGGGGTCTCGACCCGCCGGATGGACAAGCTGGTGCAGTCGTTGGGGATCACCGGGCTGAGCAAGTCACAGGTGTCCGTGATGGCCAAGGACCTCGACGAGCACGTCGCCGACTTCCGCACCCGGCCGCTGGATGCCGGCCCATACACGTTCGTGGCGGCCGATGCGCTGACGATGAAGGTCCGCGAAGGCGGGCGGGTGCTGAACGTGGCGGTCATGGTCGCCACCGGCGTCAACGCCGATGGCGGCGGCACGTGGTCGTGATGGGGGTCTCTGGCGGTGGCAAGACGACGGTGGCCGAAGGGATCGCCCCGGCCACCGGGATGGTGTTCGCCGAGGCGGACGAGTTTCAATCGAGGCGAACATCGCCAAGATGCGCGCCGGCCAGCCCTCAAGGACGCCGACCCGGTGGCCCTGGCTGGGGGCGCTTTCCGAGTGGATGCGCCGGGGAGCCGTCGCGCAGGCATCCACCGTCATGGCCTGCTCGGCGCTGCGTCGCGCCCACCGCGATGTCCTACGCAGCGGTCTCGACACCGTCGACTTCATTCACCCTCACTGGGCCGGCCGAACTAATCCGAACGCGGATGGCGACCCGCGAGGGTCACTACCTGCCGGCCGCCCTGCTCGACTACCAACTCGCAACGTTGGAGCCGTTGGAGCCGGACGAGTCAGGGATAGTGCTCGACTCAACCAGACCGGTCACGGGGCTCGTCGCCGACATCCTGACGCGGCTGGAGGGCGGCAAAGCGACTCCTAGAGTGGGGATCCGACTCGAGTTTGCAGTACGGACCTCAGAAGTGATTGATGCGGTGGGGCGGCATGCGAAACGAACAGCCTCGGAGTGCCGCCGAGTCCTGACCCGCTCCCACTGTCCGCCCTGACGTAGCGCACGTCGAGTCGGGCGGTCACTTGCGACCAGTCGTTACGGCGTGGTGCGGGTCGGATGTCGGTCACGATCGAGTACGACCATCGCGTCGGCGACGGCCTGGTCACCAGCCCTTGGCCCGTCGCGAAGACCGTTGATCACGCCCTCTCGGTCTGCGCGGGACCGGTTCTGGCTCAGCTTTGCCTTGCCCTCCACACCGGTCACCGTCAGCTCCAGCCCGACGATGCCCCGCAGCTGTCCATCGATGTACGCCTCCGGCGCGTCGCCGACGTGCCAAGGGTCGTCGCGGTCACCCTCGTGACGATCAGTCAGATCGGTCACCACTGTGCGAAGCCACTCGGGGTCCTGGTGGACCCGGGTCGTACCGGTCAGGTGCACGGCGCGGTAGTTCCAGGTGGGCACGACCTTGCCGTGCTCTGCCTTGGCGGCGTACCAGCTCGGTGAGATGTAGGCGTCCGGACCAGTGACGATCAACAACGCCATCTCGTCCTCCCCGATCTCACGCCAATGCGAGTTCGCCCTGGCGAAGTGCGCTACGACGGTGTCGGCCCGCCAGATCACAGGCAGGAGCGAGGCAGACGGGGCTGCGTCCTCACGACTGGTCACCAACCAGCCCACGCGAACATCAGCCACGAACTGACGCAGCTCAACCTCGTCATCCCAACGGTTGAAAGGCGGCGTGTACACATTGCCGATCCTAAGATGGGTAGGTCAGTGACTGCGCCTTGCTGGACATCAGGACCGTTGGATGACCGCGCGTGCGGTGGCCGCGACGCCGCGGTCGGTGCCGGTCACTCGCCAACCGGCGACCGCCGCTCCGGCTAGTTGGTTGAGGACGGACAGCGTGGGGCTGTACCCGGGCGGAGGCGCGTTCGGCGCCCGGTCGACGCGCCAGCCGAGGAGGTACAAGAGGTCGCCGATCTCGGCGTACCAGTCCTCGGCCGCGGTTCCGCTGCCCGCCACCGCCAGTGCGACCCAGCCGGCCGCGCGGTCGAAGTCCTTGCTGCCCAACGGGAGCCGGTCGACGATGTGCCTCCAGAGGGCTTGGGGTGCCTGGTGGCAGTGGGTGCCGGCCGCGGTCATGGCCAAGCGTCCTCTGCGGACAGTGACCAGGCCGAGCGCGCGGGCCGTGTCGCGCACGTCCTGCACCGGTGGCGTCAGGTCCTCACGGTTTGCCTTGCCGATCCACCAGGCGGTGATGCCACTGCGTTCGGCGAACGACTCGACCACCGCGGGCGGGAGGTAGCCCGCGGACGTGAGCTTCACCCCCTCCCCGATGACGTCGAGGAACTCGCGGTAGGTCCGGGTGACCCGTGCGGCTTCTTCGTCGCTGACCTCGGTGGGGCCGTGGGAGAGTGGGCGACCGAGCACCTCACGCAGGACCCGGATGCCGCGCTGTTCGAGCTGCTCGAGCAGTTCGGCCAGCTCACCGGTCACCGACACCGGCTCGGCGAGTGCCGCAGACAGGGCGGCGTTGACCTCCTCGAGGTCGAACCGGTCCGGGTGCCAGTCCGGGGGCAGCCAGTTGTGGGCGTGCGCAGCGTCGTCGAAGACGTCTGGAAGGAGCGTGTCGTCGTACCCACCGCGCGCCCAGGTGGCGAGCTCGTCGTACCCGCCGATCCCGCCGCAGTCCTCGGGCGGGCAGGCCAGCCGGCCAGCGGTGCAACGCGCCTGCTCCGGCGGCTCATCGAGCACGCTCTCGACTGTCAGGACGTGGTCCCAGCCGTCACCGAAGTCGTACTCGTACCAGAGCCGGTCGCCCTCGGTGGCCACGAGCTGGTCCAGCCGGACGGCGTCCTCCAAGACGCCGTCCTCACCCTCCTCGACGTCGAAGCTGGTGACGAAGTACCCCGCCCGAGGATCAGCACCGGTGCGGAACCGGTGCAGGTGGCTGTCCGTCCAGCCCATCGCCGCCTGGATCGCCGCGTGCAGCCCGGGCAGCGTCAGATCTCCGGTGAGCTCCAGCCGCCGCCAGACCGGTGGCTTGGTTCCGCGCAGGTCGAGGCGGATCCTGAAGCCGCGGACAATGCCCGGCGGCACGCCAACGACCGGCTCAGGCTCCCGCAACTTGTCCAGGAGGCTGGAGACCCGTCCGCTGAGCAGCGCTTCCAGTACCTCGCGTTGCTGCTCGGGCGTCGCGCCCGACAGCAACTGCTGCGCAAGCCTCTCGGCGTCGTTCCTCGTCGTGGCCATGGCGCTCAGTCAACCATCCAGCCCTCGCCTTGATCAGGCCCGAATCTCTCGGGTTCAGGGCGGCGGGCCCAGGCAGTTGTTGGGCACGGCCGATATCGCGTGGACCCCAACTGCCCGTCGAGCGCCCGCTCGACTGCCGGAGAAGGTCACCACTGCGGCCGTTGAGTTCATCTACGGCCCCTTGGCCTCCGTGCCCCGGTTTGGGCCGCTTCCCGGGGGTGGCACAGTGCGCGCGACAGCTTCCGGTGGGGAACGGACCAGCCGACCGGCGACCGTCAACGACTAGGAGCCGCTCGTCTCCGCAACGCCAGGGCCGCCACGTCGTCGTCGCGCGTGGGGTCACGGACGGCCTCCACGAGGGCGTCGAGGTCGGAGCCGAGATCGGGGCCCCGCACCGCGCCCAGGGCGTCGAGCAGGCGCACCTGCCCGTCGTCGATCGTCTCGTCGCGGCGCTCGATCAACCCGTCGGTGAACACGAGCACGAGGTCGCCGTCGCCGAAGGGGAGCACCCGCTCCTGCCTCGGTGACTCCGCGACCGCGAGCGGTGGCCCGTCCGCTGCAGGCAGCTGCTCCCGCTCGCCAGAGCGCCGGAGCACCACGGCGGGCGGGTGCCCGGCGTTGGCCACGACGAGCTCACCACGCCCGGGATCCGCAAGCCCGCACAGCAGTGTGACCAGCTGCTCCGTGCCGTACTGGTGCAGCATCCGGTCCAGGCGGTCCAGCACCGCCCGGGGCGAGGGGTCGACAGCGATGTAGGCCCGAACCGCCGCGCGCATCTGCGCCATCGCCGCGGCGGCGGCCACGCCCCGCCCCATGACGTCGCCGACGAAGAAGGCCACCCGTCCGTCGTCGAGTGGCACCGCGTCGTAGAAGTCACCACCCACCTCCGTGCGTCCCGACGGGCTGTAGTGCGCGGCCACCTCGAAGTGGGGCGCGTGCGGAGTCCGCTCGGGGAGCACCGCGTGCTGGAGACGGGTCGCCGCCGCCAACGTCTCGCTGTGCAGCTCTGAGTTGTCGATGGCGATCGCGGCCCGCTCGGCCAGGTCCTCCGCGAACGTCACGTCCTCGCCCGAGTACGTCCTGCCCGACTCGGCGGCCACCCAGCTCATCACCCCAAGCACTCGTCCACGGGCGATCAGCGGCACCGTGATCGCACTCCGCAGCCGCAGCTCGCGGGCGATGCGCAGGTGCTCCTCGTCGCGGGCTGCCGCGACCAGCATCTCGTCGCTCACCTGGATCAGCTCGCTGCGTCCCGTCCTCATCACGTGCCACGGGCCGGCAGGGGCGTCCGGGTCGGTCGGGTAGCGCTCGGCCAGCTCGCGAGCCAGCTGCACCTTCGCCGGGTCGACGTG
>DASUKI010000226.1:0-3192 GCA_036278855.1 Pedococcus sp. | reverse complement strand
AGGTTGTCGGTGACGATGACGTCGAACCTGCCGGGGTCGGTCGCCAGGAAGATCGTGGCCGCGTCGACGTGCTGGTATGCCGTGTCGACGTCGGGGAACTCGCGGCCCACCTCCTCGACGGTGCGCCTCCACAGATGACCGGCGTGGGTGAGCACGTTGTGCTTGTGCACCAGGGTGAGGTGCTTGCGCGGTCGCGCCTGCGCCCGCGCGAACGCGTCGCGGACGACTCGCTCGACCCCGAACCTGGTGTTCACGCTGACCTCGGTGGCGATCTCGTGGGGGGTCCCGGTGCGCAGGGAGCCGCCGTTGCCGGTGTAGGGGCCCTCGGTGCCCTCCCGGACGACCACGAAGTCGATGCCGTCGGGCGCGACGCGGTCCACGTCGAGGGGGCTGCGCACACCGGGGTAGAGCTTGGCCGGCCGCAGGTTGACGTAGTGCTCGAGCGCGAACCGAAGCGGCAGCAGGACGCCGCGCTCGAGGACCCCGCTGGGCACCGACGGGTCGCCGATCGCGCCGAGCAGGATGGCGTCGTGGCCGCGCAGCTCGTCGAGGACGGAGTCGGGCAGGGTCTCACCGGTGGCGTGCCAGCGGCGGGCGCCGAGGTCGTACTCGGTGGTGTTGACCTTGACGCCGCTGTCTGCGGTCACCGCGTCGAGCACCTTGAGCCCCTCGGCCACCACCTCCGGGCCGATGCCGTCGCCGCCGATGACGGCGAGGTTCACGGTGTCGGTCGCAGGTGCCTCCGGAGCCATGCCCACCACCCTAGGTCGAGTCTTGCGATCTGATATCAGCGTCTCGCATGACGAACGGCCCCTGCGTGGAGCACGGGGGCCGCTCGTCTGGGTGCGCGGGCTCGCGCACGGGGGTCAGTCGTCGGAGTGGCCCTGCTCGCGCAGGTCCATGGACTCCTGGAGTGCCTGTCGGGCCTTCTGCGCCTCTTCGCTCATGTCGATCAGTCCTTTGCATTTCGTCCCGCACAGCAACGGGAATCGGTTCGTCTGGGGAATCTCGGGGGCGTCGTCTGGATTCCAGGCGCCTCGGTCAGCCACGCACGCGGGATCTCCGCGGCGAGTTGGCTGACTACCGGAACTCGCCGCGGCGGCTAAGAATCACGACCTGCCGCGCCATGCCTTCGAGATTACGAGGACGTCCAACTATCCGGAACCCGTTTCCCACGACGTGAGACGCCTCTGGACGTGACGCCGCACACGTGGGGCCACCGTTCGCGCGCGGCTGGGCGCGTCCTTCGGGGAGGACAGGTATGCCGGTGGGTCCCCGCCGTGGGGACCCACCGGCATACCGTGTGGTTGCGCTGGGCTCACTCCGCCAGGTCGACGACCCGCACCTCGGCGCCCACCTCGGAGACGATCGCCGCGAGGACGTCGGCCGGGATCCGGCTGTCCACGGTGAGCGCGACCAGGGCGGCTCCGCCCTTCTCGTTGCGCGCCACCTGCATGTTGGCGATGTTGACCTGCGCGTCTCCGAGCAGGCGGCCGAGGGTGCCGACCACGCCGGGCCGGTCGACGTAGGTGAAGAACGCGAGATGCTTGGCGATCGCCACCTCCAGGTCGAACCCGTTGACGCCCACGATCTTCTCGATCATGCGTGGGCCGGTGAGCGTGCCGGAGACGGAGACGATGGACCCGTCGGCGAGGGCGCCACGCAGTGTGGTGACGTTGCGGAAGTCCTGGGTGGCCGGGTCGGTCAGCAGCCGCACCTCGCAGCCGCGCTCCTCGGCGATCAGTGGCGCGTTGACGTAGGTCACCGGGTCCTCGGTGATGTCGGCGAACAGGCCCTTGAGCGCGGCGAGCTTCCAGATGGACACGTCGTGCTCGGTGATCTCGCCGTGGACGTCGACGTCGAGCTGGACCGGGACCGCACCGGCGAGGGCTGTGTAGATGCGGCCGAGCTTCTCGACGAGGGCGATGCCGGGGCGGACCTCCTCGGGCACGGCGCCGCCGGAGACGTTGACCGCGTCCGGGACCAGGTCGCCACCGAGGGCCAGGCGGACCGACCTGGCGACCGCGACACCGGCCTTCTCCTGGGCCTCCTCCGTGGAGGCGCCGAGGTGGGGGGTGACGACGACCGACTCGTGCTCGAACAGCGGGCTCTCGGTGGTCGGCTCGGTGGCGAACACGTCGATGCCGGCGCCGGCCACGCGGCCCTCGCGAAGGGCCTCCGCGAGCGCGTCCTCGTCGACGATCCCACCGCGTGCGGCGTTGATGACCCGCACGGTGGGCTTGACCTTCGTCAGCGCCTCCTTGCCGATCAGGCCGATGGTCTCCGGGCTCTTGGGCAGGTGGATCGTGATGAAGTCGGACTGCTCGAGCAGCTCGTCGAGGGTCACCAGCTGGGCGCCGAGCTGACCGGCGCGCTGGGCCGAGACGTACGGGTCGTACGCGAGGATCTCCACGCCGAAGCCCTTGAGGCGCTCCGCCACGAGCTGGCCGATCCGGCCGAAGCCGACCACCCCGACCTTCTTGTCGAGCAGCTCGATGCCGCCGTACTTGCTGCGCTTCCACGCACCGCCCTTGAGCGCCTGGTTGGCGGGGGCGATGTTGCGGGCGGTCGCGAGGAGCAGGCCCACGGCGAGCTCGGCGGCCGAGGTGATGTTGGAGGTCGGGGCGTTGACGACCATGACGCCGGCCTTCGTGGCGGCGGGGACGTCGACGTTGTCGAGGCCGACGCCGGCGCGGGCGATGACCTTGAGGTTCTTCGCGGCGGCGATCGCCTCCGCGTCCATCTTCGTCGCCGAGCGGATGAGCACCGCATCGACGTCGGCCAGCGCGGGCAGCAGCTGTGCGCGGTCGGCGCCGTCGGTCTGGCGGACCTCGAAGTCGGGCCCGAGGGCGTCGATGGTGGCCGGCGAGAGTTCCTCGGCGATCAGGACGATCGGCTTGCTCACTGGGCAGTCCTTTGGTTCGTGGGACACGGGACGGCACCACGCTGTGCCCGCCGGTCAGCATAGAGCGGTGCCCAGCATGTGGATCCCCCCGCTCGCCATGTGACACGAAGATCACAGCCCCACGGCAAAACGGCGGTTGCGCGGCATACCCGTGGGCAATTGCTCACGGGTTGCTCGCGCAACCGCCGTTTCTTGCGGGAGGCCGGTGGGCGGGGGCACCCACTCACGACGGCGGCGTCAGCGGGCCGCGCTGCCCTCGGTGTAGTCGCTGTCGGCGTCCTTGATCC
>DASUKI010000225.1:0-5196 GCA_036278855.1 Pedococcus sp. | reverse complement strand
GACGTCGCCATCACGGTGCCCAACCTGGCGCTGCCCACGGTCGAGGTCGCCGAGGCGCTGGTCCCGAAGCTGCGCTCCATCGGCCAGCACCTGCGCGACGTCGCCCAGCGCCACCGCGAAGGGGTGGCCTCGGGGCGCACGCCGGCAAGGTTCGCGGTCGAGCTGACCCTCCCCCAGCTCGACACGTGGCTGGCGACGCCGGTGGCCGACGACCCGCTGCTGAAGACGTCACCACCGCCGGACGGCCTCGACGTGCAGGCCTGGCGCGAGCAGCTCGAGGTCGCGGTCGAGAGGTCCGTTCGGCCCGCCGTGCAGGAGCTGCGCGACGTGCTCGCCGACGAGGTGCTCCCCCACGTCCGCCCCGACGAGCACTGCGGACTGAGCTGGCTCCCCGACGGCGACGATGCCTATGCCACCTCACTGGTCGCCAACACCACGACCACCCGGACCGCCCAGGAGATCCACGACCTCGGGCTCGAGCAGGTCGCCAAGCTCGAGGAGGAGTACCGCCAGCTGGGCGCCGAGGTGCTCGGCACCGATGACGTGCCGACCATCTACCAGCGGCTGCGCACCGACCCTGCCTTGCGGCACAACGAGGTCGAGGAGATCCTCGCGGCCTGCGAGACGGCGTTCGCGCGGGCGCGTGCCGAGATGCCCACGTGGTTCGATCGCCTGCCGGTCGCCGACTGCGCGATCAAGACGACCGACCAGGGAGCCCTGGGCTTCTACTACCCGCCGGCCGAGGACGGCTCCCGCGGCGGCGTCTTCTACGTCAACACCGCGGACCCCACCGCCTGGGGCCGGTTCGAGATCGAGGCGCTGTCCTACCACGAGGGCATCCCGGGCCACCACCTCCAGCTCGCGATCGCCTCGGAGCTCACCGACCTGCCGGCCCTGCGTCGGCACACGATCTTCAACGCCTACGCCGAGGGGTGGGGGCTCTACACCGAGCGACTCGCCGACGAGATGGGCCTCTACTCCACGCCCATGGACCGGCTGGGCATGCTCACCATGGACTCGATGCGCGCCTGCCGCCTCGTCGTCGACACCGGCCTCCACGCGCTCGGCTGGAGCCGACAGCGTGCCATCGACTACATCGTCGCCAACAGCCCGATGTCGGTCGCCAACGTGACCAACGAGGTCAACCGGTATGCCGTGTGGCCGGGTCAGGCGTGCGGGTACATGATCGGGCGCCTCGAGATCCTGCGGATCCGGGCCGCGGCCGAGCAGCGTCGTGGCGCGGCGTTCGACATCAAGGAGTTCCACAACGCCGTGCTGGACTCAGGAAGCCTGCCGCTCGGTGTGCTCGAGGACGTGGTGGCCGCGCGCCTTCCCTGAGCCGGGCCCGGGTCGGAGATAGGACCGGAGATCCACCGCGAGCTTGATCGCGATGAGCAGGAGCACCATCGCAACCTCGCGAGCTCCCATGGGCACGCGCGTGGCCACGACAGCACCCAGGAGCACGGTGACGTGGAGGGTTGTCAGGCGTCGTGCGGCTGGTCCGACGATGAACCGGGGGTCGGGGTTGTGCCGCAGTCCCTGACCGAACCACACGACCGCCGTGCCGATGCCGTGCGCCGCCCACAGGATGCCGAGCATCCGCAGGTACTCCTGGGCGTCGCCGGTGCGGGTGAGGTCATGGAACAGGGCGTAGGCGAGCACCCCATGGAGGCCGGTGAAGAACACGATCACCATTGCGCCCACCGCGGTGGAGGCGAGCTTGGCCGGCCGACCGGACAGCCGCCAGCCGCCGGGGTGCCGCGAGGTGCCGGTCATCGAGAACGCCCCGGGGCGGTCGTAGGCGTGGGTCGCGGTGAGTGCTCGGACCAGCAGCCAGAACCCGACCGCGATGTTCTCCAGCCAGAACGTCACGAGTACGTCACCCGCGCCCCATCGTCCGGTCAGGACCGCCCACAGGGGGTAGGTCGTGCTGGCTGCGACGGCGCAGAATGACAGGAGCCTGGCGGCGCGTGGCGAAAGTCGCTGCAGGACAATGGAGAGCGCCTGCAGGCCGAGAACGCGGATCAAGAGGTTCATGCCGGCTCAGGCGGTCGCAACTGCCGCTGCTCGCCCGGCGGTACGGCCGGAGAAGATGCACCCACCCAGGAAGGTTCCCTCCAGCGCCCGGTAACCATGCACCCCACCGCCGCCGAACCCGGCAGCCTCGCCCGCGGCATACAGGCCCTGGACCGGGTCACCCGACGCGGACAGGACGCGCGACGACAAGTCGGTCTGCAGCCCTCCCAGCGTCTTGCGGGTGAGGATGTTCAGCCGGACAGCGATGAGTGGCCCAGCCTTCGGGTCGAGGAGGCGGTGCGGACTGGCGGTGCGGATCAGCTTGTCCCCACGGTAGTTTCGGGCGCCGCGGATGGCGGTGACCTGGAAGTCCTTGCCGAACGCGTTCTCGATCTCGCGGTCGCGTTCGACAATCTGCTGCTCGAGGTGTGCCGGGTCGAGGGGCGCCTCGGGGGTCAGGGCGTTCATCTTGGTAACGAGCTCGCCGAGGCTGTCGGCCTGGACGAAGTCTGCTCCCTGCTCGAGGAAGGCCCGCACGGGCCCGGGCATGTCAGCACGTGCTCGCCCCAGCACGTCGCGCACCGACTTGCCCGTCAGGTCGGGGTTCTGCTCCGAGCCCGAGAGCGCGAACTCCTTGCCGATGATCTTCTTCGTCAGGACGAACCACGAGTGGTCGTGACCGGACTGGCGCAGGTGCGCGAGGGTGCCGAGGGTGTCGAAGCCGGGGTAGAGCGGGGCGGGCAGCCGGTCTCCGTTGCCGTCGAACCACATCGAGCTCGGGCCGGGCAGGATCCGGATGCCGTGGCCCGGCCAGATCGGTGCGAAGTTCTCGACCCCCTCGACGTAGTGCCACATCCGGTCACGGTTGACGACCCGTCCGCCGGCCTGCTCGGTGATGCCGATCATGCGGCCGTCGACGTAGGCCGGCACCCCGGTGAGCATCCTTTCGGGCACCGTCCCGAGCCGGCTCGGCCAGGCCTCGCGGACCAGGTCGTGGTTGCCACCGATGCCACCACTGGTGACGACCACGGCTTGGGCGGTGAGCTCGAACTCGCCTGAGGCGTCACGGTTCGTCGGCCGCCCCCGCTCGGCACCGTCCGGGACCAGCACCGTCCCGCGGACGCCGGCCACCGCACCGTCGGCGGTGACCAGCTCGTCGACCCGATGGCGGTGCCGGATCTCCACCCGGCCGCCGGCGACGTGCGCGGCGACCCGGCGCAGGAACGGCGCCAACACGCCCGGCCCCGTGCCCCACACGATGTGGAAGCGGGGCACCGAGTTGCCGTGGCCGGACGCCGACCCGGCGCCGCGCTCGGCCCAGCCCACGACCGGGAAGAACCGCACTCCTTGGTCGTGGAGCCAGGCGCGCTTCTCACCGGCGGCGAAGTCGACGTAGGCACGCGCCCACTGCACGGCCCACACGTCCTGGTCGTCGAGCCGGTCGAACCCGGCG
Organism: Pedococcus sp.; assembly: GCA_036278855.1. Classification (GTDB taxonomy): domain Bacteria; phylum Actinomycetota; class Actinomycetes; order Actinomycetales; family Dermatophilaceae; genus Pedococcus. The sequence continues at coordinate 1,727 of DASUKI010000225.1, read as the reverse complement.
GTCCCCTGCCAGTCCTGCCACGCGAGGTCCAGCGAGTCCTTGATGGCCATCCGTCGCTGCTCGGGGCTGTCCACCAGGAAGAGCCCGCCGAACGACCAGTGCGCCTGCCCGCCGAGGTTGGCCTCGCTCTCCTGCTCGACCACCACGACGCGGCGGCCGGCGTCGGCCAGCTCGGCCGTCGCGACGAGGCCCGACAGCCCGGCGCCCACGACGACGACGTCAGCATGCATGGCGACGACCCTAGGCGGTTGAGTGCCTGAGGATGGGCTATACGCCGTTCTCAGGCACTCGACCTGCAGGGCTGAGCCGGACCCGGCCACCGACCACGGTGAAGGTCACGTCGGCAAGGGTGGCGACGACGGCGTCCGCGAACAGGTCGGCGGGCGCCGTCGTCGTGGTCAGGGCGAGCGTGGCGCAACCGGCGGCCCGAGCCGACTCCAGCCCGCCCGGCGCGTCCTCGACCACCAGGCAGTCCCTCGGGTCGACGCCGAGCTGCTGCGCCGCGAGCAGGTAGGGGTCGGGGTGGGGCTTGCCCCGGGCCACGTCGTCGGCGGTCACGACGACACGCGGGGCGGGGATCGCGGTCGCGCCGATCCGCGCGCGTGCGAGCGGGACGGTGCAGGACGTCGCGATGGCACACCGGTCCGGCTCGTCCGTCAGGGCGCTGAGGGCCTTGAGTGCCTCGAGCGCACCGGGCAGCACGGTGATGCCGTCGGTGTCGGCGAGCTCTAGCTCGTCGATGCGGGTGACGGCGGCCTCGACCCGCTCCTCCGGCAGGAGGTGCTCGACGATCGAGCGCGACGGCACCCCGTGGAACCCGGCGAGCCGGCGCGGGTCGATGCCCTCCTCCTGGGCCCAGCGCACCCAGGACCGCACGACGTTCGGCGTCGAGTCGACCAACGTGCCGTCCATGTCGAACAGGACGGCGGCGAAGTCACGAGCCTCCAGCCCACCCAGCGCGCGCGACATGGGTCAAGGGTAGGCAGCGGGTGCTCCGGTTACGGTGGGCGGGTGAGTTCAGCCGAGGCGCAGCCCGCGAGGCGACGGGTCCTGCCCCGGTGGCTCGTGCGGCTGGTCTCGCTGGTCGTGCTCTATGCCGGGTGCATCGCCGGTGGCATCGCGGCGACGACGCTGTTCCCGACGACAGTGCAGACCCTCAACTACTCGGCGTCCTTGCGGCTGTCGGCCAACCCCGACGAGATCTCGGCGATCCACAGCCCGACCGTGTTCGGCAACATCGACGTCGACTTCGCCACGCCGGTCCCGGCGCCGGGCGTTCTCGCGAGCCTGCAGGTCAAGGAGCGGATCACCGACCTGTTGTCACGGCCCAACATCTCGATCCGTTCCCTGCAGCCGGGCCCGCTGGAGCTGGAGAAGGCGGCGCGGGACGCCGCCATCGGGCTCGGCTGGCGCTTCGCCGCGGGTTCGCTCGCGGTCGCCCTCCTGGCGATCGGCGCGTATGCCGCGTGGGCCCACGCGCGGCCACGTCACCGCCGCGTCGCCGCGGCGCTCGGCTGCTGGGCACTGGCGTGCCTGGTGACGTTCGGCAGCGTCGCCCTGGGTTACCGGACCGAACGACTCGAGGCGTTCAAGCTCACCGGCATCCTCGGCGCGGTGCAGCGCAACTCCGACCTGCTGGCCGGCGTGGAGACCCGTGCGGAGCAGACCACGCCGTACCTCAAGAACCTGCTGGCCCTGTCGAGTGCGCTGCAGGAGAAGTACCGCCC
>DASUKI010000224.1:0-4194 GCA_036278855.1 Pedococcus sp. | reverse complement strand
GCGGTGGTGCTGTATGCCGCGGGGTCCAGTGACAGCGCGGCGGTGGCCACCGTGGCGGAGACGATCGCTGCGCACCCGCGCGAGGGCTGGGGCCCGTGGGCCGTTGCGGCCCTCGATGGCGGCGCCAGCCTCAACGCGGTGCTGCGCGGGCTGCCCGACGAGGTGGAGCGCACCGTCGCGGTGTCGTTCATGGTGGCCGAGGGGGTGCTGCGCGACCGGATGGCGCAGGCCTGCGGTCGGGCCGGGATCACCATGGTGCCCGGAGCGCTGTCACACACCTCGGCGGCGGCCCGGCTCGTGCTCGAGCGGGCCGATAGCCTGCCCGCGTGACCGACCCCGCCACGCCTGCGACGACCGACACGACGACACCGCACCCGCACCTGCGCCTCGAGCGCGACGGCGCAGTGCTGACCCTCACGCTGACGAACGCCGCCCGCCGCAACGCCCAGACCCCGAGCCTGTGGCTGGCCCTGGCCGAGGTGGCACGGGGGCTCGACCCGCAGGTGCGGGTGGTCGTGCTCCGCGGCGAGGGCCAGTCGTTCTCCGCCGGGCTGGACCGGGCCATGCTCGCGCCCGGCGGCGTCGAGGGAGAGCCCGACCTGGTCGGGCTGGCCGTCGACGGACCCGACGCCGCGGCGCGGGCGATCGCGCCTTTCCAGCAGGGTCTCGCGGCCTGGGCCGAGGTGCCCGCGGTGGTGGTCGCTGCGGTGCAGGGGCACGCCATCGGGGCCGGGTTCCAGCTCGCACTGGCCGCTGACCTGAGGGTCGTGGCCGACGACGTGCAGCTGGCCATGCGGGAGACCTCGCTCGGACTGGTGCCCGACCTGGGCGGCACCGGGCCACTCGTGGCCGCGGTCGGTCCGGCGCGCGCGCTGGAGATCTGCGCGACCGGCCGGTTCGTCGGGGCTGCGGAGGCGGTGGCCACGGGACTGGCGAACGTCGCCGTGCCCCGCGACCAGCTCGAGGCTGCGACCGCTGACCTCGTGGCCGCCCTGCTCGCGGCGCCGCAGGCCGCCCTGCGCGAGCTCAAGCCGCTGCTGCGCAGTGCTGCCACGGCCGAGCGTGCCACCCAGCTGCAGCGCGAGCGTGAGGCGCAGGGTCGTCTGCTGCATGGTCTCGCGGGGCTTGTAGGACGCTGACCCGGTGCCCGTTGTCGGTGCGACGGGCGACCATGGGGGAATGCGGCGACGCGTACCCGGCGTTGGCCCGCGTGGAACCGACGAGAGGGGCGCGCCATGAGCATGTCCGGCTGGCACGCGATGCGCTCGCTGACGCGCGACGACTCGGTCAAGGACCGCAAGCTCGCCCCGGGCACCGCGCAGCGGGTGGTGTCCTACGCCCGACCGTTCCGGCGCGAGATCGCGTTGTTCCTCGTGCTCGTCGTCGTCGACGCCGCCCTCGTCGTGGCCACACCACTGCTCCTCAAGGAGATCATCGACAAGGGCATCGTCCCCCGCGACCGCGGCGTCGTGGTCGAGCTGTCGCTGGTGGTGGCCGGCCTGGCCGTCGCCGACGGGTTGCTCACCCTCGTCCAGCGCTGGTACTCCTCCCGGATCGGGGAGGGCCTCATCTACGGCCTGCGCACCGAGGTCTTCTCGCACGTCCTGCGGCAGCCGATCGCGTTCTTCACCCGCGCCCAGACCGGGGCGCTCGTGAGCCGGCTCAACAGCGACGTCATCGGCGCCCAGCAGGCGTTCACGTCCGTGCTGTCCAGCGTCGTCAGCAACGTCGTGTCGCTGACCCTGATCATCGCGACGATGGCGACCCTGTCGTGGCAGCTCACCTTGGCGGCCCTGGCCCTCGTGCCGTTCTTCCTCGTCCCGGCTCGCCTCATGGGGCGGCGCCTGGCCGGCCTCACGCACGCGCAGATGGGCCTCAACGCAGACCTCGGGTCGCGGATGACCGAGCGGTTCAACGTCGCTGGAGCCCTGCTCGTGAAGCTTTTCGGCGACCCGGTGCGCGAGGACCGTGAGTATGCCGCGCAGGCCGCCGGGGTGCGGGACATGGGCGTCAAGATCGCCCTGAACCGCACCGTCTTCTTCGTGGCGCTGACCCTGGTCGCCTCACTCGCCACCGCCATGGTCTACGGCTTCGGCGGGCTGATGGCGGTGAGCGGGTCGCTCTCCATCGGCACGTTGCTCGCGCTCACCGCGCTGCTGGCCAGGCTCTACGGGCCACTCACCTCCTTGTCCAACGTCCGCGTCGACGTCATGACGGCCCTGGTGTCCTTCGAGCGGGTCTTCGAGGTGCTCGACCTACGACCGCTGGTGACCGAGCGGCCCGATGCCCGGCCCATTCCCCCAGGACCTGTCAACGTGCAGGTCGACGAGGTCGCGTTCCGGTACCCGTCGGCGGACGAGGTGTCGCTGGCCTCGCTCGAGAGCGTCGCCACTGGAGACCGCAAGGGGTCGGGCGTGGTGCTGCGTGAGGTCTCCTTCGAGGTCGAGCCGGGCCAGCTCGTCGCGCTCGTCGGTCCCAGCGGGGCGGGCAAGACGACCATCACCAACCTCGTGGCGCGCCTCTACGACCCGTCGGCCGGTGCCGTGCGCATCAACGGCGTCGACCTCAGGGAGACGACGCTGTCCTCGCTCAGCCGGACGGTCGGCGTGGTCACGCAAGAGGCGCACCTGTTCCACGACACCATCCGCGCCAACCTCGCCTACGCCGACCCGTCGGCCACCGAGGAGCGCATGGTCGAGGCGCTGCGAGCAGCACAGGTGTGGGGGCTGGTCAACGGGCTCCCCGAGGGCCTGGACACCGTGGTCGGCGACCGCGGGCACCGGCTCTCCGGCGGTGAGAAGCAGCGGCTTGCCCTGGCCCGGCTGCTGCTCAAGGGCCCGGGGCTGCTGGTCCTCGACGAGGCGACCGCGCACCTCGACAGCGAGTCCGAGGCGGCCGTGCAGCGGGCCCTGGACACGGCACTGACGGGGCGCACCGCGTTGGTCATCGCCCACCGGCTGTCCACCGTGCGCGGGGCCGACCAGATCCTCGTGGTCGACGACGGACGCATCGTCGAGCGGGGCACGCACCGCGAGCTGATGACCCTCGGTGGGCTCTACTCCGAGCTCTACACCACGCAGTTCGCCGACCAGGAGTCCGGCATCTCGGCCTGAGCCGCGCCGGTGCTGCTACTCGTCCTCCTCGTCCCAGACGCGAACCTTCTTCGCCCTCGGCGCCCTCGGCGCCCTGGGCTGCCTGCCCGCACCGGGCGAGCTTCCTGCGCCGTCTGCACCAGCCGCCCCGTGCCGGACCTCCGGGCCCACCGCAGCCTGGTCGAGGTACTCGCGGCGCACCCCGAAGAACACCAGCGCGAAGGCCGCGACCATGCCCGCCCACCACTGGAACGCGTAGGCCTGGTGCGGACCGAGCCCGGTGTCCGGCTTCTCCAGCGGGGTGGGACGCGGCGGGTTGCCCTGCTCGGCCTGGAGCACGACGTACCCCTGCCTGAGCGGCTGGCCCACCTGGCGGCCCGCATCGGCGACGTTGATGCTGGCCACCTGGCCGCTCGGGAGGTGCCGGTCCAGCGAGGGCTCGCCGGGTCGCACCCACCCGGTCAGGGACACCTCGCCGCCCGGCGCCGGCGGCACGCGCGGCGCGGTCTCGGCGTTGCTGGCATTGGGCACCCAGCCGCGGTCGACGAGGACCGCGCTGCCGTCCCCCAGCACCAGCGGCACGAGCACCTCGTAGCCATAGGTGCCGTCGAGCGGGCGGTTCCGGACCAGCAGCGTCTCGTCGGCGGCATACCTGCCCTGCGCCCTGACCCGGGTCCAGTCCTCGGCCAGGGGCACGGGGGACCCGCCGAGCACCTCGGTGAGCGGTTTGGGTGCGGCGCCGTAGTGCAAGTGGATGCGGTCGGCGTTGGCCGCCTTGGCCTCGTAGCGGTGCCACTGCCAACGGCCGAGGAAGAAGGCGGCCGTCGCGAACACCGCCGCTGCGGCCAGGGCGCCCAGCCACCGGCGAGAAACCAGCACCCTGAGCACCGGATCACGGTATCCCGCCTAGGCTGGTGGCCATGACCGGGCTCCCGTTCCCCACGACGCGCGACGACGCACGCGCGCCAGAGGGTCTCGTGGGCCTGCCCGACCAGTTCGGCCGGGTGGCCCGTGACCTGCGCGTGTCGGTGACCGACCGCTGCAACCTGCGCTGCCGCTACTGCATGCCCGCCGAGGGGCTCCCGTGGCTGGCCAAGCCCGA
>DASUKI010000223.1:0-4307 GCA_036278855.1 Pedococcus sp. | reverse complement strand
GGAGCCGGCGCAGGCCAGCCAGCGTGGCCACGCCCACGAGGGCCGCGGCAAGGCTCGGGAGGGCGTCGGGGGGCGCCGCCGCCGGCCGGGCGAGCGCGGCTGCGCCGGCCAGCGCCGCCAGAACCACGAGCAAGGCGGCGGCGGTCCGCGGCCGCCGCGCCGACGACAGGCCGATCGCAGCCGCCGCGACCGCGGTGACGAGGGCGACCGAGACCAGCAGGACGGGCTTGTCCGCGGTGCCCAGCTGCTGGACCGCCCACTCCTTCACCGGGGTGGGCGTGGCGTCGATGACCGTCGAGCCCACCGCCAGCACGGGGGAGGCAGAGGGGGCGACCCACGCCGCGACGAGGTGACCGACCGCCATGCCGGCGCCTGCGGCGATCAGGCCGCACGCGGCATACGGCCACAGCGAGCGGCGGACGGCGAGGTGCATGCTTCAGGTTCGGTGCGCACCTGCCGATCGGATGGGCCGAAGGGGCCGCGGGGCTCAGGCGCTGGCGTGCAGGTGCCGGTCGGCGCCGTCGGTGGCGTGGTAGCGCCGGTTGAGCTCAGGCAGGTCCGGGACGAAGCCCGACTGCTCGAGCTCGGTGGCGATGGCCCGGACGACCTTCTGGCCGACGTGCGCCTCGGTGCGCGCCTCGCCGCGCAGCTGGGCGGCGACGATCGCTCTCGCTGTGCGCTCGTCGACCGGGCGCTTGCTGCTGACCTGGACGATGTCTGCTCGTGTCATGGTCCCCACGGTGCGCTCCGCACGTGTCGACCGTCAGGCGCGGGCTTTGCGGTTGTGTGATGTTTCCGGACGGCGCCGACTGAGGACTCACACGCTCCGTCGCGAGAGGCCCTCCGTCGCCCGGTTCGCGATGTCCACCAGGTCGCGCAGGCGGTTTCGGGCGTCCTCGGCGGCGTTCTCGTCATCGTGGCGTTCGGCGGCCAGGAGGGCGGAACGGGTCTGGGCCATCTCGGTGGCCATGGCGAGGGAAAAGGCGTTCACGGCAGTGACCTCTCCTTGTCGGCGCTGGGGTGGCGGGCGAGGACCACGCCGGCCCCGCTGGGGATCTCGTGGAAGAGCCGGCCGAGCAGGTCGGCCGGCTCTGTCCGGGACAGCTCGCCAGCCGGCCGCTGCAGCTCGCGGCTGAGCGCGGTCGGCTGGGCGTCGAGCACGGAGGATGACAGCACGAGCAGCCGCTCGTCGCGCTCCAGCACGAGCAGCTCGCGGCCGTCCGGCTCAGCGGGTGCGGGGCGGCATCCGCGCGGGGAGACGAGCAGCGCCGGGGGAGCGGCGTGCGCCACGACGAAGACGCCACCCTCGAGCGTGCAGGCCAGGGCGGCGAAGCCCTGCACCACGGCGTCGGCCGGTTCTGCATCGGCCACGACGACCTCGGTCACCCCACCGACGTCGGTGGCGCGCGCGATGCCGCCAGGCGCCACGACCGACCACACGCCCCAGTCGCCCACCCCGGCTCGCCGACGCACCCTGGGGCGGGCGGGGGCCTGGACGCTCACCGCTCCTCCTCGACCGGCACGACGAACAGGCCGCAGCGTCGCAGCACTTCGCCGTTGCGGCTCCCGACGCCCTGGACGGAGAACCCGACGCCGCCGCGGGCGCAGCTGCGCTTGGCCCACAGCAGCGCGGCGACCACGCTGGACGAAGGCCGGGTGAGCTCCGAGACGTCGACCAGGACGGACTCCGGCCTGGTGCGCAACACCTCGGCGACGTTGGAGCGCAAGGCCCGCAGGTCGTGCGCCAGAGATGCGTCGTGCAGCGTGACGGCCCTCACGGAGCCGGCACCACGCTCGGCAACGTCCACGGGCACCTCCACGTCGTCGGGAGTCCCGACGGTGTCAGCCCGTTGTGTCGTCGGCGCGGTGGTGACTTTGCAATTGGATGTCGATTCGGAGCCGCGACACGCCCGGGGCCGTCACACCGGGATCGGCTGGCACAATCAGCCGAGATGGCTCCCACCCTGCTCGTGCTCGAGGACGACGAGGGCATCCGCTCCTCCCTGTGCCTGGCCCTCGAGGCCGAGGGCTACACCACCATGGCATTCGGCCTGGCCGAGGACGCCGTGGCGGAGCTGCCCGACCTGCAGGTGGACCTCATGCTCGTCGACCTGATGCTCGGCGACATGGATGGGTTCAGCTTCATCCGGGAAGTGCGCCAGCACAGCGACGTCCCCATCATCGTGCTCAGTGCCCGCGCCGACACCCACGACATCGTGGCCGCCCTCGAGTCGGGCGCCGACGACTACGTGACCAAGCCCTTCGAGGTGAAGGAGGTCTCGGCCCGGCTGCGTGCGCTGCGGCGACGACCCCCCACCGTGTCGCACTCGCCGGAGGAGTCGGCGGTCGTCCTGGACAGCCGGGACGGCCCGCTGCTCCTCGACCTGGGTGCGGGTGTGGTCCGCCGGGGCGCCGTGCAGGTGCACGTGACCACCACGGAGTACCGGCTGCTGTGCGAGCTCACCCAGCCGTCCGGGAGGGTGCTCAGCCGGCAGGTGCTGCTGGAGCGCATCTGGGACCGCGACTACTTCGGCGACGAGCGCATCGTCGACGTCCACGTCAGGCGGCTGCGCACGAAGATCGAGGCCGACCCCAGCAACCCTGACCTGCTCGTCACGGTGCGGGGTCTGGGGTACCGGTTCGACCCACGGTGAGGCTGCCCTCGCGCCCCCTCGGCCTGCGCAACGTCGTCACCCTGGGCTTCGGCGCCCTGGCCCTGGTCGTCTCACTCGTGCTGGCCGTGGGCACCTACCTCACGGCGCGCTACTACCTGATCGAGCAGCGCGAGCAGGCGGCGGCCCGCCAGGCCTTCGCGGACGCCTCGTTCGTCCGCGACGGGCTGCTGACGTCGGGGGTCGAGGTCGATGACGTCCTGGCGGCCACCTCACCGCCTGCGGGCGCCGTCATCGTGCTGAAGCGGGCGGGCCAGTGGTACTCCTCCTCGCTCAGCGAGGGCACCCAGACCGTCCCGGCAGGGCTGCGGGCGACGGTGGTCGACGGCAGCGCCGGCTCCACGTGGGGTCGCCTCGCGGGCGAGCCGGCCGTGGCCGTCGGGACACCGCTGCCGGCGGTGGACGCGGCGTTCTTCGAGGTGGTGCCCGCCGCGGAGCTGTCATCCACCCTGCGGACCCTCGGCCTGGCGCTCGCCGGCTTTGCCGCCCTGACCACGGTCGGCGGCGCCCTCATCGGCCGGGCTGCGGCGCGGCGGGTCGTCGCTCCGCTGGACGGCATTGCGTCCGCGAGCGCCCTGATCGCCGGTGGAGAGGTGGACACCCGGCTGGGGGCCACGGACGACCCGGACCTCAGCGTGATCGTCGGCTCGTTCAACTCCATGGTCGACGCGCTGCAGGAGCGCCACGAGCGCGACGCCCGGTTCGCCGCCGACGTGTCCCACGAGCTGCGTTCCCCCGTGACGGCGATGATGACCGCGGTGGAGGTCCTCGAGCTCGGCGCGGACGACCCGACGCGACGGCGGCAGTCCACGCAGCTGCTGCGCCGGGAGGTCAGCCGGCTCCGCCACGCGCTGGAGCAGCTGCTGGCCCTCGGCCGGCTGGACGCGGGGGTGGACGAGGGTGAGCGGCAGCCGGTCGAGCTGGGCGACCTCGTCACCAACACCCTGGTCCTGACCCGGCGACCGGTCGCGCTCCTCTCCGGCGCCGCCGAACCGGTGTGGGTGCACGCCGACAAGGGGGCGCTGCGGCGGACTGTGGTGAACCTGCTCGACAACGCGGACGTCCACGGGCATGGGACGACCAGCATCAGCGTGGTCCGCGACGGCCCCTGGGGGCTGCTGACCGTGGAGGATGCCGGGCCCGGGGTGCCCGAGCGCGAGCGGCAGCGGATCTTCGAACGGTTCGCCCGGTCCGGCTCACGGGCAGCCCGGCCCGGCACCGGCCTGGGGCTGAGCCTCGTGGCCGAGATGATCCGCGCCCATGGCGGAGACGTGTGGTGCGAAGGCTCGGCCACCGGCGGCGCCCGTTTCCTGGTGCGGCTGCCGGTGGTCGACCCCGATGCGGGAGACGCGCCGTGACGTGGTTCGACCTGCAGCAGGCAGCGCGCCCCGCCGCGTTGTTCGTCGGGGCGGCCGCGCTCCTGCTCGGGGCCTGCGGCGTGCCGGATGGTGGCCCGACGACGACCATCACGCAGGTGCCCTACGGCCTGCAGCGTCCCGCCGACACCGGCACCGCGTCCCCGACCCACCGGGCCCGGTTCCGGCCCTTCATCTACCTCGTCGACGACCAGGTGCTCGTCCCAGTCGAGGCTTCGCCACCGGGTCCCGGGGACACCGCAGGGACCCTCCGCGCAGT
>DASUKI010000222.1:0-8338 GCA_036278855.1 Pedococcus sp. | reverse complement strand
GATCCCGCTCGGGGGTGGGTCGGTCGCGACTGCGGCGCCGTCACCCGCACCCCAGCCCAAGCAGAGCAGCCCGGTGCCACTGACCGGTGGCGGGACGGACCCGCGCTACGGCACCTGCCGGGAGGCCAACGCCCACGGCTTCGGGCCCTACCGGCAGGGGGTCGACCCCGAGTACGAGTGGTACCGCGACCGCGACCACGACGGGCTCGTCTGCGAACGCTGACCCGGGCAGGGACGAGCAGATCAGCCCGCAGCGACTCCGAACGTCGCCAGCCAGTCCTGCACGACCGGGATGTCGATCCGCTGGAGGCCGTCGAGGTTGCGGCAGACGCTCCCGAGGCCGTAGCTCGTCACGCTGACCTGGTACCCGTCGTGGAAGGCCGGCCCGCCGGAGTCCCCGTAGCAGGTGCCGCCGGTGCCACGCGGGTCGCGGTCGTTGCCGTTGACCTGAAGGAGCTGCGCGCTGAGCTTCTGGCCGGGCTGCTGCGCGAAGCGCCGGACGATGGGGTAGTCCTGCGGGGTCGGCTTGTGTGGCCCGGGGCCGGACTGGGTGATCTCGGTGCCGTACCCGACGGTGGTGAAGAACGTCGTGGACAGGACGTTGGGCCGGAACTGGTCGAGGTAGCCGCTGGGCGCGATGGTCGCCGGCTCGATGTCGGTGACTGGGGAGTCGAGGACGACCACCCCCACGTCGTTCCAGTTCTTCTTGTCGGTGAAGTGCGAGTAACCGGGGTGCGTGTAGGCCGTGCCCGAGAGGTAGCCGGCGTCGGCGAGCTCGGCTGCGGTGTAGCCCGCGGCCGGGTCGGCGGCTCCCGGGAGGTCTGCGGGTGGGGCGTCGTCGACGAGCGTCTCGAACGTCACCGCGGTCTTGCCCACCGTGCCGTCCGTGCAGTGCGCAGCCGTCACCAGGACCGTCGGCGACACCAGCGTCGCGGTGCAGCGGGACCGTCCTGCGCCGGTGTAGAACGCGATCAGGGCGACGTTGGGGTGGCCGTCCCCGTCGACCTCTCCACCGGTGATGGCCGAGGCGGCGACCGCCGTGCCGGCCGTGAGGAAGGTGGCGAGGCCAAAGGCCATCAGCGCGCGGCGCAACTTCATGGTGGTCCTTCTCCTGTCGCGGGAACGCCACCCGTGGGCGGCGTACTGGCAGTCAACTGGCAGCGGGGCCTCGTGTCCAGCGACCCACGCCGCAGCCGGCCCATCGGTTCAGACCTGCGTGCCGACCGCCAGGCCGATTGCGTAGGTGACGAGCATCGCCGCCACGCCGCCGATGACGTTGCGCGCCACCGCGCGTGGGCGCGGCGCGTCCCCGAGCGCGGCGCTTGTCCACCCCGTGACGACGAGGGCAACGACGACCGCCGCCGCGGTCACGGGGATCCGAATCGTAACCGGAACGAGCAGCACCGCGGCCAGCGGGAGCAGCGCGCCGAGGGTGAACGCGATCATCGACGCCCACGCGGCGTGCCACGGGTTGGTCAGGTCGTGGGGGTCGATCCCGAGCTCGGCTTCCGCGTGCGCGCCGAGCGCGTCGTGCTCGGTGAGCTGGTGGGCCACCTGCTCCGCCAGCGCGCGACTGAGTCCCTTGCCCTCGTAGATCTGGGTGAGCTCCTCGAGCTCCTCCTCGGGCATCTCGTGCAGCTCCTGGCGCTCCTTGGCGAGCAGGGCCTGCTCGGTGTCGCGCTGGGTGCTCACGGAGACGTACTCGCCCGCAGCCATGCTCATCGCGCCGGCAGCGAGCCCGGCGATGCCGGCAGTGGCGATCGTGCCACGGTCGGTGGTCGCCGCGGCGACGCCGATGACGATGCCCGCCGTGGAGACGATGCCGTCGTTGGCGCCCAGGACGCCGGCGCGCAGCCAGTTGAGCCGCGCACCGATCCCGGCGCCGTGCTCCTCGCCCGCGTGCGGCGCCGCCGTGGCCTCCTCGGTCACTTGGCCGCTGCCTCCAGGCGCGCCGCCGCCTGCGAGATGCGGTGCGCCAGCTCGACATCCAGCTGGGTCAGCCCACCCTCGGAGTGGGTCGACAGGGCCCACCGGGTCGTGGTCCACCGGATGTCGATGTCCGGGTGGTGCCCCATCTCCTCGGCCTCGGCGGCCACGTCGTCGACCAGCCGGATCGCGGTGGGGAAGTCGGGGGCCTCGAACTCGGCGCGCAGCTCCGCGCCCTCGCGGGTCCAGTCTGGGAGGTCGGCGACCTGCCGCTGGATCTCCTCGTCGGTCAACAGTCGTGGCATGAGGCCCACTCTCCCAGCCTCTCCGTGGGTGTGTCACCGAAGGTGACCCTCACCTCGGGGTGCCACGACAGCGGTATGCCGCGTGCGCGAGGTGCGCACGCGGCATACCGGATGCCTGTGGCTTGGTCAGAGGGCGTCGCCCACGGTGGCCGGCCCCAGGAAGTCGCCGTGGTCCTCGGTGGTGTCCAGCTGCGCGGTGGCGACGGCGATGACCTCGTGCGGCTGGATCTCGCCGGACTCGATCTGCTCCGCCCAGTGGCAGGCGACCCGGTGACTGCCCGGAACCCCGTCGATCTTGGGGACCCGCAGCAGTGGACGCTCGGTGTCGCAGCGCGTCTCCTGCCGCCACGGGCAGCGGGTGTGGAACCGGCACCCCTGGGGCGGGTTCGCGGGGGAGGGCAGGTCGCCGACGAGCAGGATGCGTTCGCGCCGGTCCTCCACCACCGGGTCGGGGACCGGGACCGCCGACATGAGCGCGCGGGTGTAGGGGTGCAGCGGCTGGCTGTAGAGGTCCGCGGCGTCGGCCTCCTCCGCGATCGCGCCGAGGTACATCACGCCGATCCGGTCGCTGATGTGCCGGACGACGGCGAGGTCGTGGGCGACCACCAGGTAGGTCAGGTCGAACTCGTCCTGGAGGTCCTCGAGCAGGTTGAGGACCTGCGCCTGGACCGACACGTCGAGGGCCGAGACCGGCTCGTCGGCCACGATCAGCTTGGGATCCACCGACAGGGCCCGGGCGATGCCGATGCGCTGCCGCTGCCCGCCCGAGAACTCGTGGGGGTACTTCTTCAGGGCGGCGGCGGGCAGTCCGACGGCGGCGAGGAGCTCGCGCAGCCGCTTGCCCGCGGACTCGGCGTCCTTGACCAGGCCGTGTGCCTTCATGCCCTCGACGAGCAGCGACTCCACGGACTGCCGGGGGTCGAGGCTGCCCATCGGGTCCTGGAAGACCATCTGGATGTCCTGGCGCTTGGCGCGCAGCTCCTTGCCCTTGAGCGAGGCGATGTCGACGCCGTCGAACTCGACCGTGCCCTCGGTGGGTGGCTCGAGGTTGAGGATGGCGCGGCCCAGGGTCGACTTGCCGCATCCCGACTCGCCCACGAGGCCGTAGGTCTCGCCCTTGTGGATCGTCAGGTCGACGCCGTCGACGGCGTAGACATAGCCGATCGTCTTGTCGAAGACCACGCCCCGCTTGATCGGGAAGTGCACCTTGACGCCCTTGACGTCGACCAGCACCTCCTTGCTCATGGTCACCGGGGCACCTCCACGGGGTTGTGGCACCGCAACGCGCGGTCGCCCTCGTCGACGAGCTCGGGCATGACCTTGCGACACCTCTCGATCGGCTGAGAGCACCGGGGTGCGAACGCGCAGGCGTGGTCCCACGGCAGGTTGTCGCTCACGGAGCCGGGGATCGGGTGGAGCTTCTCGCCGCGCGGGGCGTCGAGCCGGGGGATCGAGCCGAGCAGCCCGTGGGTGTAGGGGTGGCGCGGTGCGGCGAACAGCGGGTGGCGTTCGCCGCGCTCGACGATCTTGCCGCCGTAGAGCACGTTGACCCGGTCGCACAGCCCGGCCACGACGCCGAGGTCGTGGGTGATCATGATCAGCGCCGTGCCGGTGTCCTCGACGAGCTCCTTGAGCAGCGCGAGGATCTGGGCCTGGATGGTCACGTCGAGCGCGGTCGTCGGCTCGTCGGCGATGAGCAGCCGCGGCTGGCAGGCCAGCGCCATGGCGATGAGCGCGCGCTGGCGCATGCCGCCGGACAGCTGGTGGGGGTAGTCCTTGAGCCGCCGGTTGGGATCCGGGATGCCCACCTTGTCGAGCATGTCGCGGGCGATCGGCGTCGCGGCCTTGCGGGACAGGCTGCGGTGGCGCTCGAGGACCTCGCTGACCTGGATGCCGATCGGTACCACGGGGTTCAGCGAGGAAAGCGGGTCCTGGAAGATCATGCCGAGGTCGCGACCGCGGCGGTCCCTCATGCGCTCAGGGCTCTCCTCGAGCAGGTTCGTCCCCTGGAAGTCCACCTCACCGGTGACCTTGACCCCGCGCCGGGGCAGCAGCCTCATGATGGCCAAGGAGGTCACGGACTTGCCGCACCCGGACTCTCCGACCAACCCGACGGTCTCGCCCGGGCGGACGTCGAAGCTGACGCCGTCGACCGCGACGAACGGCTCCTCCCCGGAACGCTGGAAGGTGACCGTCAGGTCACGCACGGTCAGCAGCGCCTCGCCTGGGCGGCCGCGGGGCTGGACGTTCTCGAGGGTCTCCGTGGTCAACGTGCTACCTCCGGGTCTTGGGGTCGAGGGCCTCGCGCAGCGACTCGCCCATCAGGGTGAAGCCGAGCGCGACGACGATGATGCACATGGCGGGATAGACCGCCAGGTGCGGGTAGTCCTCGATGTACTGCTGTGCCGTACCCAGCATCTGGCCCCACTCCGGTTGGTTGTCGTCGGGATTGCCGAACCCGAGGAAGGACAGGCCGGCCGCGTCGATGATCGCGGTGGCAAGGACCAGCGTCGCCTGCACGATGACCGGGCCGAGCGAGTTGGGCAGCATGTGGCGGAACACGATCGCCCCGGGGTTCACGCCGAGGGCCCGCGCTGCCAGCACGTGGTCACTGGCCCGCTGCGCCAGCATCGAGCCGCGCAGGAGCCGGGCGAAGATCGGCATCTGCACGATCGCGATGGCGATGATGAGCGTCCACTGGCTGGGGTGTCGGGCCAGGGTGGCGATGGAGACGGCGAGCAGCAGCGAGGGCAGCGAGAGCATCACGTCGACCGCGCGCATCACCAGCGAGTCGACCCACCCTCCGATCGCGCCGGCGATGGTGCCCAGCGTGATGCCGCCGAGCAGCCCGAAGGTGGTGGCGAAGACGCCGACGATGAGGGTCTGCTGGCTGCCGACGAGGAGGCGGGAGAACAGGTCACGACCGACGTTGTCGCCGCCGAGCGGGTAGCCGGGCTGCGGGCCGGGGATGGGGTTGGTCTGCTGGCGCACCTGGTCGAGCAGGGGGTGCGCGGCCGGGTCGTGCGGGGCGAGGAACGGTGACACCAGGGCGAGCACCACGAACAGGGTGGTGATGCCGAGTCCCAGGAGGAACACCGGGTTGCGCCGCAGCCGTCGCCAGGCGCTGGCGATGAGGGAGACGCCGGCGGTCTCGTCCACCGCACCGGCGCCGCTGACCTGGAGGTCCTCGACGGCGATGGTGCCGGTGGTCGTGGAGCCGGCACGCACGGCGAGCTCGTCGATCCGCTGCTTCTTGCGGTTGGGGCTGAGGGGGTTCACTGGCATGTCAGCTCACCTCGTCCGGACACGCGGGTCGATGAAGGCGTAGGCGACGTCGACGAGCAGGTTGACGATCACGTAGATCGTGGCCGCCGCCATGATCAGCACCTGGAGGACCGAGTAGTCGCGGAGTGTGAACGAGACCTTGAGGGCCTCGCCGACACCACCGAAGTTGAACACCGTCTCGGTGAGCACGGCACCGGCGAGCAGGCCGCCCACCTGCAGGCCGATCGTCGTCACCACCGGGAGCAGGGCGTTGCGCAGGATGTGGCGCCCACGGATGACCCGCGCCGTCAGCCCCTTGGACTCGGCCGTGCGGACGTAGTCCTCCTCCATCACCTCGAGCACGGCTGCCCGGGTGATCCGGAAGATGATCGCGAAGGGGATGGTCGCGAGGGCGATGGCTGGGAGGATCAGGTGCTTGAAGGCGTCCCAGGCCGCGTCCCACTCGCGGGTGAGGAGGCCGTCGAGGACGAAGAACCCGGTGACGTGCGTCGCGTCGATGTTGCCGCTCTGGCGGCCCGAGACGGGCAGCCAGTGCAGGTCGATGGCGAACCAGTACTTGAGGATGAAGGCGAGGAAGAACACCGGGACCGCGACGCCGACGAGCGAACCGACCACGGAGATGTTGTCGAGGAAGCTGCCCCGGCGGCGTGCCGCGACGTATCCCAACGGGATGCCGATGAGGATCGCCAGGACGATCGCGAAGAAGCTCAGCTCGATCGTGGCGGGCAGTCGCTGGGTGAAGACCTCGAACGCGTCGTGACCGGGGAACACGCCGTTGGAGGGGCCGAACTTGCCGTGCAGCATGCGCTCGACGAACTTGAGGTACTGCACCCAGATCGGCTGGTCGAGGCCGAGCTGCTTGGTCAGTGCCGCCCGGCTCTGCGGGGTGGCCCGCTCGCCCAGCATCGCCGAGACCGTCCCGCCGGGCAGCGACCTCAGCCACAGGAAGACGAGGAGCGACAGCACGATGATCACCCCAACCATCTGGAGCAGTCGTCTCAGGATGTACTTCAGCACGTGCTCTCCTCACCTCGTCGTGACGATGGCCGCCCCAGCCTAGGGGCCGGGGCGGCCATCGGTGCAGTGTGTCAGCCCTGCAGGGGCTTCACTTGGACACGGAGACCGTGTTGAACTCCTCTGCCGTCAGGGGGCTGGCGACCAGGCCCTTGACGTTCTTGCTGACCACGATCGCCGGCGGGGAGTGGCTGATCGGCACACCCGGCAGGTACTTGGACATGATGTCCGCGTTGATCTGCTTGTAGGCGGCGTCGCGCTCACCCTCGTCGACGATGCCGTCTGCCTTGATCAGGGCGTCCGACAGGGCCTTGCCCCACGGGTAGGAGTGGGTGTGGAAGTTGTTCTTCGGGTCCATGAAGAACGTGCCGATGAAGTTGTCGGCGGCGTTGTAGTCGCCGGTCCAACCGAGCAGCCACGCCTGCGGCGTGCCTGCGTCGACGGCGTCGAGGTAGCCACCGTTCCACGGCTTGGCCGTCGTGGTGACCTTGATGCCGACCGCCTCCATGTCGTTCTTGAGGGCGTCGTGGATCTTCTGCGGTGCCGGCATGTACGGCCGGGTGACCTCGGTGGGGTACCAGAAGTTGAGCGTCATGCCCTCGGCGCCGGCCTCCTTGAGGAGCTGCTTGGCCTTGTCGGGGTTGTAGTCGTACTTCATGACGTCGGTGTTGTAGCCACTGACCGTGTCCGGCATGAACTCGATCGCCGTCTTGGCGCCCTCGGGCAGCTGGGTCTTGACCAGCTGGTCACGGTTCAGCGAGTAGGCGATCGCCTGGCGCACCCGCAGGTCCTTGAGCTTCGGGTTGGCGTCCGGGTCGAAGGCCAGGTAGAGGATGTTGAACGCCGGGCGGACCAGGAGCTGGTTGCCAGCGTCCTTCAGGCCCTTCCAGTCGACCGGGTTCGGCAGGTCGTAGCCGTCGATGCTCCCTGCCTGCAGCTCCTGGCGACGGGTCGACTCGTCCGGGATGATCTTGAAGACCAGCGTCTTGACCTTGGCCTTCTCGCCCCAGTAGTCGTCGTTGCGCACGAGCGTGACCGTCTTGTTGGCCTCGTCGTACTTCTGCAGCTTGAAGGCGCCGGTGCCGACCGGGTCCTTCATGCCGTAGTCGGGGTAGACGAAGCCCTCACCCTGGGCCTTGACGTCGTTCGCCTTGCCCTTGTCCATGGCAGTCGGCGACTGCATCGAGAACGAGGTCAGCGCCAGCACGGCCGGGAACTTCGAGGTGACGCGGGTGACCTGGATGACCGCGTGGGTCGGGTCCTTGGCCTCGCAGCCCTTGTAGAGCGAGGGGTCCTTGCCATCCTTGAAGCCGACGAAGTTCGACTGCCAGTACTCGGCGGCCACCTGACCGGCCGGGTTCTGGTCGAACATCCGCTCGAAGTTCTTGCAGACCGCGTCCGCGTTGAACGGCGTGCCGTCGGTGAACTTCACGCCGTCACGCAGGGTGAAGGTCCAGCTGAGGCCGTCGGAGGAGGGCTCCCAGCTGGTGGCCAGCCCCGGTGCCAGCTCGGCGGTGCCCGGCTTGATCCCGACGAGCGTGTCGAAGATCTGGCGGCTGACCCGGAAGGTCTCGCCGTCCGTGGCGTAGAAGGGGTCGAACAGCTTGGGGGCGCCGGCCGCACCGAACGTGAACGTGCCGTTGGTGTCGCCGCCGGCCGGGCTCGAGCTGTTGTCGTTCGAGCGGTCGGACTGCGCACAGGCCGTCAACATCAGCGCCAGCGTCGTCGCCAAGACGACCGGAGTCGCCCTTCGCGTGAGCTTCATACATACCTCGCTTGTGTGCGAACTCCTGGGCGTCCCGGTCGGG